>CBINHE010000091.1:0-16808 GCA_966250375.1 uncultured Oxalobacteraceae bacterium | reverse complement strand
CAGCAGGTGTGACAGCAGGTGTGACAGCAGGTGTGACAGCAGGTGTGACAGCAGGTGTGACAGCAGGCGCAACAGCAGGTGTGACAGCACCGGCGAGGTCGCTGCCGAATGTAAGCGCAAACGAAAGGGACAAGAGCAGGTAGCGCGCCGCCGATGCGCATTCGGCTTTCAAGCCGGATGATGATTTCATTTTCCTCACTACAGCATCCTTCCTTCTTTGATGAGTTCCCGCCCGATACCCTGAACAAGGTCGGCCTGCGCAATCGCGTCGCGTTTCATGCGCATTGCCCTGATCGCCGCGTAGCGCGCCACATTGGTAAGCGCGCCACCCGCCAGTTCATGGTTCTCCGCCAGCTGCTCCAGATCGACGTCCGCGGCAAGCACGCTTCGATCCGCAAATAGTCCTTGCCACAGACGCAAGCGTTGCGCCGCATCCGGCATCGGGAAATACACGGAACTCTGGAAGCGGCGGGCGAATGCCTCGTCGATATTGGCTTTCAAGTTGGTCGCGAGAATCACGACACCCGGAAAATCCTCGATGCGCTGCAGCAGGTACGACACTTCCTGATTGGCGTGGCGATCGTTGGAACTGCTGGTCTGCGTCCTTTTGCCGAACAGCGCATCCGCCTCATCGAAAAACAGTATCCAGTTCTTGTTCTGTGCCTGATCGAACACATTGGCCAGATTTTTCTCCGTTTCGCCGATGTACTTGGAGACGATCATCGACAAGTCGATGCGATAGACATCGACGCCGGCGGTGGCGCCGATCAGGGTTGCGGTGAGTGTCTTGCCGGTGCCGGGCGGGCCGTAAAACAGGCAGCGGTAACCGGGCTTGACCGTTTTCGCCAATCCCCACCGATCCATGAGCACGTCCGAATGACGCAGCCAGACATTGATGTTTTCCAGCTCATCCATCACCTCCGTGCCCAGCACAAGATCGTTCCAGCCGAGCCGCGTGGTGATCAGTTTGGCCGGGAAGTCGGCGCTGAAATCCGGCTTGTGGTGATGTCCGGTGGTGAAGCGGTTCAGGTATTCAGTCGCCATGATCAGCGCGGCCCCGAAAAACGGTTCGCCGTTCTTTTGATGTTCGACCCGCAGCATGCCGCGCACGGCAAAGAAATGGTCGGCCTCGAACAAGCGGACCACTTCAAACCTGCGCTGCAAATCGGTTCCCGCAAGAATGAAGGCGGCGGTCTCGCACGTCGGCAAATGGCCGCCGTGCGTCTTGCCGGACCAGCCGCCGAATTCAGTGAAGCCACGGCCGATGTTTTTGTTGGGCGTAAAAAACGGATCGAGCACCTGCGGGCTCAGGTGCGGGATCAGAGCCAGAATCAGCACAATACGTTCATCGAAATTCATGTCGCATTCGCGTACCACGCCCGCATATTCGGAGTCGTCGTCACGCATATCCGGAGGCGCATATGCGTGGATGTCGGCGCTGTCGGTGTTGCGCTCGAAATACAGATTGAAACGCGCGTCCATCACCCGGCAAAACCAGGCGATTTCCTTTTCCAGAGTGAGCGCGTTCGCCCTTGCTTTAGTCATGCTTGAATCCATTTCCTTAACGCCAATTGATGTGTACCGGCCGCTCCATCCACGGATGCTTGATGATCGAAAAGCTCCATGGCAGGCGGTCCAGCAACATGTCGAATGTCCCTGGCTGCACCTGCAAATGCCATGCGTCATCTTTCAGTTGCAGCCAGCCGGGTCGTTGCAGAAACGATTCGCGCAATCCCTTGATGGAGGTATTGCCGAGGACTGTCCAGTTGGCGATCATGCCTTGGATAAGTGCTTCGACCGCTTCTTTTTCCTGCGCGCTTATCTCGATGCCGCCAACGATCGGCACGCCGGTCTTGACGCCGCACAGCAGCTTGTTCAGCACCAGTTGATATTCGGGCGATGCGGCCTTTTCGTTGACCATGAATTGCAGCAGATGCGCTGCACGTTCGGCCGCATGGTGATCGACAAATTTACCCATTTCCACCAGATTCAACATCGCGAACAGGCGCGGGAAATATGGCGCAGCGAGCACCTGGCCAGCATTGGCGATGTAGATTTCCTCGGTCGGTTCAGATACGGGTTCGGTGTGCGTCTTGGGCGGACGTCGCTCTGATGCACGTGCGGCTTCGCCCTTGGGGATTGGATCGACCGTGGATGGCGGCGTTTTTCCCGGCGCCGGACGGTCGCCTTTCGGTGTACTTGCTGCTGGCGCGCTGCGCCTTGCGTTCAGGCCGTTGTCCTGTGCCAGCATCGTGTGAAATGCATCGGCTTCGCGCGTCCCTGTCTGCGCCACGAGATCGTGCGCCAAGCCATCCGCGAAAGACTGTCGCGCGAATCGCCTGTGTTCGTCGGCAAGGTACCGGAAAATGAATTGCCACTTCAATGACGTGACGCGTACCGGCGAGGCGCTTCTATCGGCCTGACAGAAGATATCCGCCACCGTGTCGGCACAGCATTGCATCGCATCGTGCTCGGCCGGGCGCAGCAGCAACAGAATGCGCGTCAGCAGACGTTCCGGCAGCAGTTGCGCGAGGTTGGCTGCGGCGGTGCCATCCTTTAGCACCAGTGGCAATTGTGTCGCCAACACGGCGGGACTGTCGGCAAGCTGCTTTTCCATCCAGCCGCTCAACGACGCCCCCGCGTCCCGGTCCAGCGCCATTGCGCCGGTCAACAGCTGCGCTGCGCTCCAATTGGTGTCCGGCAGGCGCCATGCAATGTGGTTTGAAGTCGATGAGGCGGCGCTCGTGGCAAGCGCGTCCGTGCCGCCTGCTGCCGTTCCTGATGCCACGACTTCCTCGGAAGCGGTCGCCTGCGGATTCACTTCGTTCACAGCGTTCGGCTTCGGGGCCGCCGATCCGGTCAGCCACTGCCGCAAGCGCGCATACAAGGCATCGCCCGATGCAACCGCATCGCCTGCATTTGCATCCGATTCCAATAATCTGCCGGCCCGTACCGGTGTCGCCTGATGCGTCCTTGCGTTCAGGCCGTTGTCCTGTGCCAGCATCGCGTGAAACGCGTCGGCTTCGCGCGTCCCTGTCTGCGTCACGAGATCATGCGCCAAGCCATCCGCGAAAGGCTGACGCGCGAATCGCCTGGGTTCGTCGGCAAGGTACCGGAAAATGAATTGCCACTTCAATGACGTGACGCGTACCGGCGAGACGCTTCTATCGGCCTGACAGAAGATATCCGCCATCGTGTCGGCACAGCGTTGCATCGCATCGTGCTCGGCCGGACGCAGCAGCAACAGAATGCCCGCCAGCAGTCGTTCCGGCAGCAGTTGCGCGAGCTTGCCCCTGGCGGCGCCATCCTTTAACACCAGTGGAAATTGTGCCGCCAACACGGCGGGACTATCGACAAGCTGCTTTTCCATCCAGCCGCTCAACAACGCACCCGCGTCCCGGTCCAGCGCCATTGCGCCGGTCAACAGTTGCGCAAGCTGCGCTGCGCTCCAACCGGTGTCGGGCAGTCGCCATGCAATGTGGTTTGAAGTTGATGGAGCGGCGATATCGGCCGTGGGCGTATCATTTGTAGCAAGCGCGTCCGTGCCGCCTTCCGTCGTCCCGGATGTCACGGTTTTCTCGGAAGCGGTCGCCTGCGGATTCAACAGACTCATCAGCGCCCGTCGCCAATATTGGCCCCTGTCTTCGGCGTGTTGCATGCGAGCATCCAGCGTGCGCAAGAACGTGCCTGCGTCGCCCATCCCGCTGCGCGCCCGGCTCGCCAAGAATGCGGTGATCAGACGCCGCCCTATCCCGTCTGCAAGCGGTGCATTGTCGATGGAAATATCTCCGCTGCGCAGCGCTTGCCATAGGCGCGCCAATTGCGCGGGATGGTCAGTTGTGAGCGCATCGATCACTTCGCTCACATCGTCCGGCTTCGGGACCACCGATCCGGTCAACCACTGCCTCAAGCGCGCATACAAGGCATCGCCCGATGCAACCGCATCGCCTGCGTTTGCATCCGATTCCGGTAAGCTGCCGGCCCGTGCTGGTGCCGTTTGATGCATGTCAGCATCGGATTTGCCGGCTGTTGCAGCGATCGCTTCGAGATCGACTACCCGGTCTTGCAACAAATCCTGCAAGACCCGCTGAAAATAATGCGCCTCGCTGCCGGCATGTTCGGCATAGGTATCGATGGCCTGGAGAAATGTCGTCCTGTCAGCATTCCCGTCAGCGTCTGGAATCGACACGAATGCCGTCACCAGCCTACGCCATTCGTGGACGTTGAGCGGCGCAGTCGCAAGCGGCAGTTCACCGCAGCGCAACGCGTTGAAAAGTCGCTTCAAATGCGCCGGGCATTCGCCGGCAAGGACATCGATTGCAGCATGGACGCTGTGGGCCGAATGCGCGCCGGACGCGTCTGACAGCAGTCGTTGCCGCACGCTGTCGTACAAATCATAGGCGCGCAGCAATTCCTCACTGCCGAACGCCGCATTGCCGGATTCGCGAACGCGCGACGCATCCCCGGCCGGCTCGCGCGCGAGCAGCGCATCAAGGCCGGCAATCACCTCCGGATAACGCGTGCCAGCTGCAAGCGCCGCACGCCATGCTTGCGCCAGCGCACGGTTGCTTGCCCGTTCGCCGGTGCTTAGCGCTGCAAGCAAACCACTGATGCAGTCCACCGGATCGAATGCCTGGTCTTGTCTGGTCAGCAAGTACGTCAAGCTGACTTCCCACAACGCGAGATGCTGCTGTTGCGAGGCCTCTTCGGCGTCATCGAATAGTGCAGGATGGTCGAGCAATGCGCCGACGATTGTGGCCGCTTGCGGTTCCAGCAAGTCGATCAACTCCATGAGCAGCGGTTCTGGAAGGTCCGCCGCAAGACGTTGCCTCACTTGAGCGCGAGCACCGTAATGAAAAAGCGCATTCCGGACCAGCGGACGATGCGCGCGCATCAGGGTTGGCCAGTCGCTTTGGGCATCCGCATGCAATATTGCCTGTGCCACACGATGGCGCAGGCTCGCAGTGTCCGCTTGCCCAAGCGCTTCACGGCCATCTGTCTGTGCCGGCGTGTGGACGATCCCGGCTGTTTCAGGCTGTTCTTCGGCCGGTCGGCGCGGCGCGGTTCGCGCATCTGCGCCGGAAGCGTCGTTGTTGTCCTGATGCGCCGGGTGTGTCCCAGGTTCAAGTGACAAACGCTCAGGCAGCAAAATCGCATCGAGGTCCAATGTTTTCATTTGCAGCAGACGCTCCAGTACCATCGTGAAATATCGCGTCTTGTCCAGCGCTCGCTCCGCATACACGTCGATTGTCCGTAATAGCGCCGCCCTCTCATCCGCAGCAACAAGCGAATATTCGGAGAGCGCGTGTTGAATCCGCTGCTGCAACGCGCTTTCGTCCGGCATCACATGCGTCCGTGTAGTCTGCGCAATCTGTCCGCTGCGCGGTGTCTCGTACAGATCGCCT
The DNA here is from genome assembly GCA_966250375.1 of uncultured Oxalobacteraceae bacterium. Taxonomy (GTDB): domain Bacteria; phylum Pseudomonadota; class Gammaproteobacteria; order Burkholderiales; family Burkholderiaceae_D; genus CAMLDH01. The sequence goes on along the minus strand of CBINHE010000091.1, from coordinate 11,403 downwards.
GCCGGCGCGGCTGCATCGGGCGCAACCTGACGGTTCGTGATGCGGCCTTGCGCTGCAGCCGTTTCCAGGTTGACCGCTCGCTCATGCAGCAAGTCATCCAGTACCTGTCTGAAATAGCTTTCCGGATCGGCTGCGCGTTGCGCGTACGTACCGATCGAACGCAAAAAGCCCGCATGATCCGCCGTCATTCCGCCTGGATTGTTGGCAATGAACATGACGATCAGACGCCGCCAATCACGCTCGTCCAACTGCACATCCGCAAGCGAAAGATCCCTATTGCGCAATGCGCGGCAAATCCCCTGCAGTGACCTCGGATGCTTTCTGTCCGATATATTGATCGAGTCGTGCGCGCCATGCGCATCGTCAACCTCCACCGCATCCAGCGGCGTTGCCTGCGCCGGCTCTCGGCTCCAGGGACGTGCATCCGGCGCATCGTCGATATCGAGCTCGTTGGCGACGCCAGCCACATCCAATGTTGTGGATGGAAGCGCCTCGGCCACACCCAAGTCGGCCCACCGACCATGCAGCAGCTCGTTTATCATCCCCCGCAAATAGGCGCGCTTATCTGCAGCGCGTTGCACGTGAAAAGCGATCGTGCGCAGCAGCGCTTCTTTTTTCTCCGGACTATCGGACGGTTGGCTTGAAACAAAGACGGTAACCAAGTGCTGCCATTCGCCAACGCTGATTTGCACGTCGTTCAATCCGACGTTCCCGTGCCGCAGGTCGTGGCATAGCTGTTGCAATTCAACGCTGCGCTCTACCGGGACTGGTTCCGAATACGGCGCTTCCGGTGCCGCAGGTGATCCTTCCGGATGATTCGCGAGCACCGATGAATCCGCATCCTGCCGCAGAATTTTGCGCACCGTGGATGGCGAATCAATGGCACCCTGCATCTCAGTCAGCGTGTCACGCAACGGCGACGCTGCATCCGAGCCGCCTTCGGCAATGCGCTTCCGATCTTCTGCACTGGCCGGCGCGCTATTTGCATCCGGCATCGGTTCGTTGGGCAATGCTATCGACTGCACTTCCGCCCGCTGAACGAGCGCATCGATCATCTCTGGATTCAATGAGCAGCCACGTAGCAATTCCTCCAGCAAAAGCTGGAAATAGCGCCCTTTGTGTTTTGTCAGTTCCGCGTGTGTGTCCACCTTGTGCAGGAATGATGCCCGATCTTCCGCTGTACCCGATGCGTTGCCGTTAATAAGCACCGCAATCAGCCGTCGCCATTCGCTTTCCGAGAATCGCGCCTGGGCCAGCGAGAATTCACCGTCGCGCACGGACTGAAAGAAGCGTTGAAGCTGGGCTGGATATTCCGCCGCAAGAGCGTTGATCGCAACACTCGCGTCGCCGATGATCGGGGTCCCGGGCAATAGCCGCTCCAGCAGTATCGTGAGCAGATCCTGGGCACGCCGCTTGTCGTCGCGACCGGACTGGGCCGTCGCATGCGTACTCTCCATTGCCGAAGCGCTTTCGACCGCCACATTCTTGAGCAGCGTATCCAGGATAGCGGCCATTCCGGACGCGGCGCCGCCGGCGATCAGTTCGTCGCGCCATTCTCCCAGCAGGATTCGATAGCGCGCCGGGTGGCGCTCAATCCTGTCCGCGAGCAGGTACGCGACGAACGCGCACGGATCGAAAACGTCGCGTGCCCCTGACAGCAAAAATGCAAGGCTGCGTTCCCATAGACGTTGCCGGCTGCGTTCCAGTGGCCCATCAAATAAGGGGCTCTCCAGCAGCAACAACAGGTAAGCATCGGCGTCCGGCTGCAACAAATGAACCAACGCTGTCAACATCGGTTGCGGAAAGTTCGCCGCAAGCCGGCGCCGAACCTCGGCGCTTGCGGCATGGCGGCAGAGTTCCTCCCGCAGCAGCGCCGCGTGTTCATGCAATAAGGAATCCCAGACGGACTCCATATGTCGAGCATCCGCCGTCAATATCGACCGTGCCACGCGATCGCGCAAGTCACCTGCATCGCCGTCAATGGCTTGAGCGGCAAGCGAGGCATCGTCTCGCCGCTCGTCCTCCAAACGTCTGTCACTGCCGTGAACATCGGAATCCTGGGACACCAAGAGCCTATCCCGATACGGATCGACCTCGGATTGCGGTCCATCAGGGGCGCGGACAGGGCGGGAGGAAGATGCACGTGCCATGCTGCGACGAGCACCGCCGTCCTCGCTCCTGAGAGGCTGCGAGCCAAGGTTGATCCTTACGGGGATAGGCGCCAAGAGCCTATCTCCGTACGGTGCAGCCTCGGTGCCAGCCTGTGCCCGCAAGCGTTTTGTTGGATCGACCGTCGACGACCGCATCGGCGCGTTGCGTTTTCCACGCGCCTGCGCAATCGTCTGCAATAGCGGCGCCGCAAATTCATCCCCATCAATGGCAGTGATTGCATCGTTCGACAATACTTCAAGCACGTGCTGCCACATCAGTTGCATGCGGTCCGCATGTCCGCTGCCCTGCTCCTCCGAAGCGCGCCGGCAATCGCCGATAAACTCCAGCGCCGCATCCGCGCGCGATGGTGCCAGTTGCCACACCAGGCGCTCCAGATGCCCATCCGGGAACTGCCGCACCAGCCGTTCGATCAGCTTCTCTCTTTGCTCGGACCGTTTCAAATAGGCGGCAAATTCAGCCGCGTTGTCTTGCAGAACACGGTCCAGCAATTCCTCGTGCAGCTGGTCATTCGTGACATCCGCGTGCCAATGTAGCGTTCCATGCATAAGAAAATCTTCCAATTGTTCAAGGTTAGCCATTCCCCGGCTGATCAATGCCGTGCCTGCTACCGATGTCCGTTTTGCCTGTTGCCGTTTTTCCTGCAACAAGACGCCAAGCTGTTCCGTGACGCGTCGCGTGATCGTATTTCTGAAGTCATCAGCCGGCACATCACCCAGATCGATTTCCACCGAATCCAGGTTGAGAACCGTGTCGACGTCCGAATATCGGTTGAACAGTTCGTCAATCGCCGGCAGCAGATTCTCGGTCAGAAACGACTGAATGCGATCCTGCTGCTCCAGTGCCAGCGCCGTCGTGTCGAATGTGACATCAAACACGACTTCTTCGATGAGATGAAATGCACGCATGCGTCAAACCCAATAATCCTGCTTTTCTTTCTTCCGATTTCTATGCAGGAAGGCGATCAGGTCGTCGGCCGCGACATCAAGCGCCACCGGATTGGACGGAAGCGAACGCAGCTCCTGCAACCAGGTCTGATAGCGCGCTTCAAAATCCCGCATGCGCACAAAATCGAGCCAATAAAACTCCGGATAGACGTGTGCCGGCGCATTCCTGCACACGGTCTCTTCCGCCAGCTTCCTGAATTCCTTGTCATGAAACCGCGCGGTCCATCCTGGAAAAATCACGCTGATCCGAAAATCAAAAAAGCCTGCGTGCTTCTCGCTGCCTTCCCGCCCGCTGTCTTCCTGCTGGGACTCCCGGCGTCCGCGCGGCCGCAACAGAAGATGCTCGACGATGTGCAAGCCCTCGCTGTCCGCGTTGAGTTGGGCAATCGCTTTGCAAAATTCATGCGCGCAGCGCTCTGCCGCCTCGCGATTGGCGGCGCTGGCGAATTGCCACAGCTTCGCACTCTTGTGCCGCCTGAAACACACCAGGGTTTGCTCGTCACTGTCGATCAACAGATAGTTTTTGAGATCGAAGCCTTTCCTGAATGCCGACTCGCCCAGCGGAACATCTTTCAGGAAATCGTTTGCAGCAACATGCTCGGAGAGACTGCTGCTTTTTCGCGGCACGCTCTGCCCGGCTTCGTCTGCCGGCCGGGTTTTTGCCGACTGCTCGAATATGTCATCCGGCAGCAATTTGATCTTGCGCTCGGCCAGCTCGCCACTCAACGAGCGGAAGCGATCGACATGCTTCAATCCAAGAAGGATGCCGACTTTTTTTTGCAATCCGGCGACGTTCCCGGTATTCCACACCGGCTGCGAATAATCGAATGCCGTTGCGCGATTTCTACTGAGATCGACGATATTTTTCAGAAACGCGAGCTTGTTCGCAATCAGCCATTCCGGCGTGCTTTTTTCACGATAAAAGTTGAAACGCTGTAGCGATTTTTGGCTGAATTGTTCACCATACATGGCCAGCAAAAAATCCAGAGCGCGATTCCTGCGATCGTTGACATCGTCGTATGCAGACAATATTTCCGACACCATCGTCTTTGTTTGCGACGGCGACTCAACGTACAGGCGTTCGATATCCGGCAGGCTTTGATTGTCCACCAGTTGCGAGAAGTACGATTGGCTCAGTGTCTCGCTGACCGAAAACAGGTTGGGTATTTCCTGCAGCGTTTGCAGATAATTCGCCATCAGCTGTTCCGGCACGAACAGATATGCCTTCAACTGGTTCGCACTTGCCTTTTGCTCGACCGGCGCAGACTCTGGAACGCCATATCGATTAATGCCGTAGATGGCGGGAAACTGATGTTGAATCGAATAATATTCACTCAGGTTGCGATGCTTCCCCTCCGGCAGCGGCACGAATTGCGCGATGGTTTGCCGACTGTTCCTGAACGCCTGGAACTCGAATTTTCGCTTGGCCAGTTGCAGTCTGGCTTCTTCCAGCAGCGCGCTTTTCTTTTCGATCCGGGACAATTCTTCTTCATGATCGACCGCATGGCTGCCGGCCGTGCCCCGCGCAAACAGCAATTGCAAAAGATTGTCTTTCGCATCGTCGGGAAAACGCAAGCGGGGGCAGATATGCCGTACCGAGTCATAGGCAATGCTGTCCACGCTCTCCCCGTTTGCATTGACCAGTCCGAGACTATGCACCTGCTCCACGCCAACGATGTTCCGAATCAGACCAATCAATTTGACAATCGACACGCTCTTATGCGATGAATCGAAATTGCCGTCGCCGATGTAGCCATGCCGTGTCATCGGCCCGGTAAATATCTGCTCCAGTCCTTTGCCGCCGGTGAAGACATCTTCATAGCGGTCAACTTCGAAGCTCGATGAAATAATTCGCGCGCATTCAAAGTAGATGTTGGCGAATACGTCAGCGGGATTGCAATGGCCGTTGATTTCGACCTCGCCTTGCAAAAAGTAATGCTCGGTTTTTACGATGTTGATTTCATGAATGTCTTCGCAAAGGTTTCTGTGTGCCGTGAACACTTCCTTTACTTTTCGCATTGCATGGTCGCGCGCGCCGGCCGATGCCGTGTCGTCCAATGCCTCATCGAGCTTGATGTACACCGAATACAAACCGCGCGGCGCCCCGTCATTGTCACTCGCCGGTTCAAGCCAGATATCGTCAAGCTCGGGCACCGCATCGTAAATGATTTTGCGATAGTCATTCGCGGTGACAGGCTGGCTTGGAAAAATTTCCTGCGGCGGATACAGCGCATGCGCTTCGTAGTCGATGCGCCCATGTTCCTCCGTCAGATAATCTTCGGGCTCGAATCCGGACCGATAAGCAAGGTCGGTCAGGCCATAACAAAGCTGCTCAAGAATGGTAACGCCGGGATCATGCAGGTTATAGTCGGTCCATGTCTTGCCGCACAAAGCTTGCAGCAGCGTGATGCCCCCCTCCCGTAACGCATCGAAATCGAGGCCGTCCGGGTCAGGCTGGATCTTGCTGATGTAATCAGCGCTCGACATGAGACGAGGCTACCTTGCTCGAATGTACTGCGGGCGCCATTTGCTGCTGCATCTGGAAATTCAGATCGGACACCAATGCCGCGACGCGATTGAACGGCAACGCCGCCAATGCCTTGAGCGTCAGTGCAAGCTCCCGCGCAGTGAATGCAAAAAGGTGCGGCTGGTCGCCATCCTCGGCGCAATATGCATTGGCATTGGCTTGGCGGTTGAGTTTGCCGATCAGCTCGAATACTTCCTTGAAAGGACGCTCCGCCAACGCCTCGACAATCAGGCATCCGTCATCGGTTTCCAGAGCGATATGGTAGACCGCTTGCAATGTCATTTCTTTATTTCCATCTTGGGTTTGTTGAGGCAATCATCCATGAATGGGTCGTGCCACAAGCTGGTGATGCTGTACTTCGCCCAGACCCCCGGACCGTAGGAACAGCCAACCCGCATCTGCAACTTGTATTCGTTGCGCACGCCGCTGTCCGCAGGCTGCCAGCGCAGTTCCAGCCGACAGCACTTGGAGCTGTAAAAGGCCTGGTGATAAGTGATGTGGCTCTTTGAGTTGAACGCATTGAGCGCGAATGCGTGCATGATCGTATATTTCCCGCTACCTTTCTTGCCCACGCCGGCCATGATCTCGAACGCTTGGCAGCCGTCCAGCGTCTCGGTGATATCGTGCCACTCGCTATCGGCTGGCACCGGAAGTTCTCCTTTGCGGCCGGTGCGTCCGTAGGCGGCAACGGTGCCCGCGACATCGAGTTCGTACTGCGGACGGTCCGTGTTGATGCCGACGCCGACACGAGAGATGTCGCGCTGTTGGTCATTCTTCGGGAGGTCGCGCAGCGTCAGCGCGTTGGCATTGTTCTTGTTGCCGACGATCAAGCTCTTTTCGAGAGACGTATCGAGACGTATCGACCAGAGAGGACTTTGCACATCGATGTCCTGGTAAAAGCTGATCAATCTTCCATCTCGTAATTGCGCCACTTTGAAACCATCGGCCGGCGTTTTTTCGAAACCGTCTTCGAGCATGTTCAGCATCGAATCGATCAGATCGGCGAAGCCGTTCATCGAAGGCATTTCGCCATTCATGAATTTCTGTTTGAGCGTATCTCTAGTCCGCTTTGCCATGCATGTCCCTTGCTGAAATAATGAATGTGGTGCCGATCTCCAGTTCGGCCAATCCCGCCATATGCGGCTTGATCGGCGTGAAATCGTCGGTCGTCTCAATCGCATGCTTTTGCAGCGGCACCGCAATGCTCCATGGGTATTTGGGGTGGATATCCTTTTGCCGCTCGCCGTTTTCCATGATGGTAGCGGTATCGAATAGTGCAAACCGGCCGTCGCCATCGGGGGAAATGCGCAACATCGAAAACCGGGTCACGTAGTCGACATAATCCAGGCCCAGAATGAACGATTCCACGTTGTGCTGGCGGATGCACCAGCCGAAATGCACCGGATAGCCGCTTTCGTCCCATGGCGACAGGAAGTCGGAAATCGCCTGATTCAACAGATTGAGGTAGTAGCCGCCACTCAGTCCCTTTTTGAACTTGACGGTGCAGCGCACCTGTATGTGTTCATAGACCGGATTGCACACGTCGATGGTGGCGAACGGCGATGCGAAGCCGCCGATGAAATCCCGCACTTCGCCGATGACATGCCCGTCCAGCATCGGCATCCGGCTCGCGCTGCCGAACTTCAATAAATGCGGCAACGCCACGATCAGCGTATGGCCGGGCCGTATGCATTTTTTCGGTCCATTGTCGGCCACCATATTGGGAAAGCACTTGACCTTGTAGATTTCAGGAAAGCGTTCCAGGATCAACGTCTCATAGTCGCGCGGCGAGACCGCCCGGTTCTTGTGCCGCAGCCGCTCGCTGGTCCGCGTGCGCAGATGGCTTCTGCTTTCTATCGGGCGACCGCCGAAGGACTCGATGATCTGGGTGATTTTGCCCAGCCCCGGAATGGTCTTCTTGCTGCGCTGAATGGTCGCGGCAGGCAACGTCACCGGCGCAGACGACAACTCGTCACTTTGCCGACGGCTGACTTTCAAGCCATTGGCGTAGACCGCATACATGCTGCAAAACTTGTCAAGGTTGTGTTCCGCCGAGACTCTGATCCAGCATATGCCGCTCGGCATCACGGTATGGTCCTTGTCGATGTCGGGCGGCACTTCCAGCGTCACGACGCCCGACACCATGAAGCCCTGGGTCGAATCCGAGACAAGCTGATTTTTCTTGAAGGCGACCCAGCGGTTGGCCGCAAGATAAGACCAGCACAAGGCCGCGCCGGCCGCATCTTCCAGCGGCAGCGAGTCCTCGCGCAAGTGAAAGAACAAATTCAGGGGGCCCGCCATGCGGGTCGCATCGAATCCGATATACAGATTGCCGGCGTAGTCATACTGCGGTATCAAAGGCACGTGGGAATAGCCCGCATCGCCCTGCACTTCCCAGCCGAGCGGATGCAAGTGAATGAACTTTTCACCTTCGCGATCGGCGCTCGCATCGGGCTGATCCAGCCGGATGCTCGAAAAGGCCTTGTAATTGAGCGAAATCGAATTGACCAACGGCGTATACGGCGGGTTCGGCACCGTCTTTTGCAACGCCGTCACTTTTTGTCTGGAGTTGTAGGTCAACGCATGCGCCAGCACCAAAGGGTAATCCTTGTGCCCGAATACAAATGATGGTCCTGACAGCGTGAATTTGAAAAAGCCGTTCTTGGACGATGGCGTATAAGTGAACGCCTCCGCAGCCGGCAGCCGGTCGAGCGGCTTGTAATAATGAATGATCTGGTTGGCGGACAGTGTGCGGTACGGTGCAATGCCGTCGATATCGCGTTCATCGTCCCATTTATCGAACAGCGTAACGGGCGCTTGTCTTGCGTTATCGCCAGGCGTCCATTTACCATCGGTCAATGTGCTGACCGATGCGACGACTGCTTCGCCGTCGGCGACAGCCTCGTATCCTTGATAGTAAGCCTCGAACCCGCCGCGTACGGCAGGCAGCCCGCCCCACTCGACGTCGATGTCGAAACTGGTCAGGCGCTTGCATGCAGCCTCGGCGCTGCCGACGATGAAGTAAGAGCCAACCACCGGGATCGGACCGAAGGGATTGAATGGCGTGGCAGGCGACAACTGTCCGACGTCGTTGTACAGCGCCAGCTCCTTGCAGCCCGCCACGTCCACCGTAATGACAGCTTCCTTGAGCGGAAGATTGCGCAGCAGACCGTAGGGATACAGATAATTGTCAGGATTGATGATGAAGCGCACAAGCGGCAGACCCGTGTCGTAGTTCTCACCGTGGATAGCACGCGAATACGGCGTCACCGGCGGGAAGTGCGGCGCCAGTTCGAAGCTGATCATGAGACTGTTTTTTTCGCATGTGTTGCTGATGCCGGAATACATCGGCACATACTCAGGCACGTCCAGCCAGCCGCTTTCAGCAGTCACGCCGATCACGAACATGTGGCGGAATGCCCTGAAGAAGATATCGTCCACGGCAAGACGACCGCTTGCGGCTTTATCTTTCGGCACGTGCTGCGCATTCATGAGATCGTTGATGCGGGTCTCCAGGTCGCCGCCCATGTCGGCGGCGGTCTCGCCGAACTTCAACGTGATCGACACCCGCCGCTGCCCTTCCCGCAGCGCCAGCACCTTGCTCGACAGCGCGAATCCGATTCTGGCGGCCGGATAACATGGCGCGTCAGGCGACGCCTTCGGTGCGCCCAGCAAAGGATGCGAGCGCGGCTTTTCACGTGCGGTCAGCACCGTGCCGGCGGTCACAGGTATTGCATTTTTCCAGAAACCGGTAGGGAACTGCCTGGTCGCCCCGTCGAGCAATGTTTCGGTGAGCATGTTTTCCGGTGAGCTCATTCGATCCCTGTTGAAATACAGGGTATGCAGCGCGCTCACCTGCGCGTCGTTGACCAACATCCCGTTGGCCGCCACATAGATGATGTCCCGCTTCTCGGCATCGGTCCCGGCGACAAATTCCGTGCCCTCCTCGATCGGTACCTCCTTGTGCGAGGCGATCGCCTGCAGCACCAGGTAAGTGCTGTCAGGCGTCGGCGCCTGCGGGCGGCTCATGAGGACTTTGTCGTAATAGAAATCCAGATGATTGTGGGTGTAGCGATTGATCTTTTTTTTCAAGCGCTGATACAGCTGGAGGAACGCAATCAGAAGCCCGGCTGCGGGATCGTGCGTTTGATTGGTCATGGAGGCAGCGAACCACTTTTCGGCGCTTTTCTGGACCATCTCGACAGCCTTCAGAAACGCATAGAAATTGGCCTTGCAGGAAAACGAGACATCGACCTTGCCGGCGTCTTCGGCAACCACGCCCGAGCCGTTGCGGTCGACCGTTTCAAACCAGAGTGCATCGAATGCCTCGGCAAATGCATTTTTTGTTTGCTGCGGGTTTTCGGAAAATTGCGCATGCAGCGCTTCAAACTTGGCGATCTCACCTCTCAGCCGTCCGATCATGCTGCCGAGCAGCGCGCGCAGGTCGCTGCCGACCGTACTCTCGACCGGACCGAGCGAGACGAACCAGTGATTCAGCAATGCGGCCAGCGTGTACGTCGGCTGCTTTTCAAGCGGAATGTCGCGCATGAAAGCCTGCCCGTTTTCTCCCTCCTCACTCCACAATCGTTCAAATGCGGATTCATGACGAGACAGATCGGTCGCCAGAATGGCCGCGATGATCACGGTTTCATCGGTTGAAAAAAACGATTTCCAGTCGCCGTCGTCGCGATTGTCCATGTTGCGAAATTTGACCACTCGCGCATAGTCGACCGCCATCGTCAGCAGATCGGCGATACGCATTTCATCGACATTGAAATACCCCTCCGCCAACGCCGGGAGCGCGCGTTGCTGCTGGCTCATCCCGTCACTGACGATGGGATGATTGTTGACGAGCGTATCGGCGGGATATTTCATGCTTCCGTGAGCGCAAGCAGATCAAAGGACATTCGTGCCCTCCAGGAAATAGAACGGATACACCATGTTGCTGCGGGTATTGGTCGCTCTTATCCGGTATTCGATATCGATCGTGAGCAGGCCCTCCAGAATCTTGTCATTCGCCACGATGATCTTTTCGACCGAGATTCTCGGCTCGAAAAAGAGGATGGCCCGCTCGATCAGATCCGTGATTTCAGTGACCGCACTTTCGTTGACATGATCGAACACATGCAGCTTCAAGCCGCAGCCAAAGGCGGGCTGCATGACCCGCTCGCCGGGCGCGGTCGACAGCAGGATGTGCAGACTCTCCCGGATATCGTCTTCCTCCGTCACCATCAGCACCTGTCCGCCGCGCTCGAATGCGGAATCGCCCTTACTGAATTTAGGCGGAAAACTCCAGCCGGTCCCTAAAAACGATTTATCGATAGCCATACGTTTCCATTGCGCTTGTTATCAGCCGCCGATCATGACGGTCGGACAGCCCATGACAACATTGCCGCCGTGGGCACTGGTGTCGCCGATCCGCGCCGCCGGCTTGCCGCCGATCATTACGGTCGCGGAGCCCTTGACAATGGTGTCCGGCGGCCCGACGCACACACAGCTGTCGCCAACGACGCTGGCCGGCAGCTTGCCGATCAAAACCGTCGGCACGCCCGGCCCGATGACAGGACCGCCAACATGCGGGATGGGCGCTGGAAAGGCAGGCGTTTGCATTGGGCAAACGTGCATATCGGTGATTCTGGCTGCTGGCGGCATAGGATCTCTTGTTATTCTTGCTCGGCGACTTAGAGCGGATTGCGCTCCGATATAAGGTAGGGTGCGCCCCGCGCACCAGTGCTCTTGCGACGGTATCGGTGCGCGGGG
>CBINHE010000090.1:0-16954 GCA_966250375.1 uncultured Oxalobacteraceae bacterium | reverse complement strand
TAGCTCAATTGGCAGAGCGTCGGTCTCCAAAACCGAAGGTTGGGGGTTCGAGGCCCTCCGCCCCTGCCACCGATTTAGGTGTAGGGCACCGAAAGTAAAAGCATATGTCTAATCATCCCGTGCAAACCGTCAGCACATCAAGCGACAAAATGAAAGTTGCGTTGGCAGTTTTTGCTGTGGTTGCCGGCGTTGTCGGTTTTTATTTGCTGGCGGATAAGTCGGCCGCTGTGCGTGCTGGTGCGCTACTGGCGGGCTTGGTTGCCGCGATTGCGTTTGCATGGACTTCTGCGCCGGGCCGCGATTTCCTGAATTTTGCCAAAGATGCGGTGCGCGAGACCAAAAAAGTGGTTTGGCCGACACGCAAAGAAGCAACGCAAATTACGGCAATCGTATTCGCATTTGTCCTTGTTATGGCGATTTTCCTGTGGGGCACGGATAAGTTACTGGAATTCGTGTTGTACGACCTGATTCTAAGCTGGAAACAATAATGAGCGAGAATACGCAAGACGGCGCGCAAGGCGTCGTGCCAGCAACTCCCGCTAGCGGCAATAAACGCTGGTATGTCGTGCACGCTTATTCTGGTATGGAAAAGAGTGTGCAGCGCGCACTCGCGGAGCGTATTGCGCGTGCCGGCATGGAGGGTAAGTTCGGCCAGATTTTGGTGCCGACTGAAGAGGTCATTGAAGTCAAGAATGGCCAGAAATCAGTCACCGAGCGCCGTTTCTTCCCTGGTTACGTGTTGGTTGAAATGGAAATGACCGATGAGACTTGGCATCTGGTGAAAAACACCAGCAAAGTGACCGGCTTCATTGGAGGTAAATCCAACAAGCCGACGCCGATTCCTCCGCATGAGGTTGACAAGATCATGCATCAAATGCAAGAGGGTGTCGAGAAGCCACGTCCGAAGGTGTTGTACGAAGTGGGCGAGTTGGTGCGTATTAAGGATGGGCCGTTTACCGATTTCAACGGCAATGTCGAGGAAGTCAATTACGAGAAATCCCGTGTGCGTGTATCGGTTACCATTTTTGGTCGTGCAACACCGGTCGAGTTGGAGTTTGGTCAAGTCGAAAAGGTTTAGCAGTAAGCGCCTGTTAGAGCGTCACAAGTAATTGTTGGAATCTAAAATGCAATAAAAGAGGAGCCCCATTATCTTGTCGAAAGACCAGCAAACAGGCGCTAATACTCAATCAACGTAGGGGCCATCATGGCAAAGAAAATTATAGGTTTTATCAAGCTGCAAGTGCCAGCTGGTAAAGCAAATCCGTCTCCTCCAATTGGCCCTGCGCTGGGTCAGCGTGGTTTGAATATCATGGAATTCTGCAAGGCGTTCAACGCCCAGACTCAAGGTGTCGAGCCAGGTCTGCCGATCCCGGTTGTGATCACCGCCTTTGCGGACAAGTCTTTCACTTTTGTGATGAAGACGCCGCCAGCGACCATTCTGATCAAAAAGGCTGCTGGTATAACTAAGGGTTCTGCCAAGCCGCATACCGACAAGGTTGGCAAGATCACCCGCAAGCAAGCGGAAGAAATCGCTACAACAAAGCGGCCGGATCTCACGGCTGCTGACATGGATGCAGCTGTGCGCACGATCGCCGGCTCCGCACGTTCCATGGGCATCACGGTGGAGGGGTTGTAATATGGCTAAGTTATCCAAGCGCGCGAAAGCGCTCAAAGCAAAAGTTGATCGTACTAAAGTTTATCCATTCGATAACGCGATTGCGTTGATCAAAGAATGCGCAACTGCTAAGTTCAACGAATCGATCGATGTATCGGTGCAGTTGGGCGTGGATGCAAAGAAATCCGACCAAGTGGTGCGTGGCTCGGTCGTGCTGCCGGCTGGCACTGGTAAAGCTGTTCGTGTTGCTGTGTTCGCCACTGGTGACAAGGCTGAACAAGCGAAATCCGCTGGTGCCGACATCGTTGGCATGGAAGATTTGGCTGAGCAAATCAAAGCCGGCAACATGCCTTTCGATATCGTGATCGCTTCGCCAGACACCATGCGTATCGTTGGTACGCTCGGTCAGATCCTCGGGCCGCGCGGCATGATGCCTAATCCTAAGGTTGGTACCGTGACACCGGACGTCGCGACTGCAGTTAAAAATGCAAAAGCAGGTCAAGTGCAATACCGTACCGACAAGGCCGGTATCATTCACGCGACCATCGGCCGTAAATCGTTCGCCGACGGCGACCTGAAGTCTAACTTGTTGGCGTTGATCGAAGCGCTAAACAAAGCCAAGCCTGCTAGTAGTAAAGGCGTGTATCTGCGCAAAGTATCGCTGTCCTCTACGATGGGTGCCGGGGTGCGCGTCGATCAAGCGACATTAACGGTTTAAGTATTGCAGGATAGAGGTTATGAGGTGTCGTCGTGCGCAAGAATTACGCGGCCGGCGCGGCTCTCTCAACTGATGATTAGGTGTAAGGAATTAAGTCCCTGTGTCCCACGGCATGGGGCGACTCTTTGGGCTGGGCTGGAATGTTGAATTATTGCGAGGTAGAGTGGGCGACGTAGGCTTAAGCTAAGCTATGCGTCCTTCCTCTCTTCCCCCCACTGATCAAGCATTAAGGTCCAGGTTGTCAAAGACCGTTGGGCGGCATGCATGCAAGTGGTGCACAAAGTTAAACCGCAAGATGAATAATCATCTCGCACCCAACGCAGATGGTGTGCCCGAACAAGTTTTGTAGTCTCTATGCTGCGCATGTAAATCATGCCAGTTTTGAACTCCTAACTTCGGACGCCGTGTTCGAATCGATGCAAGGTAAGTAGCCAAATGGTTATGTAGTCACCGAGCATTATTATTGGAGGTTGATCTTGAGTCTCAATCTGAATGACAAAAAGGCCGTAGTCGCCGAAGTCTCCGCAAAAGTAGCATTGGCGCAGACAATCGTCGTGGCCGAATATCGTGGCATCCAGGTTGGTCACTTGACGCAACTGCGCGCTAAAGCGCGTTCCGAAGGGGTGTACCTGCGCGTGTTGAAAAATACACTCGCGCGTCGTGCCGTTGAAGGAACTGCGTTTGCTGGCCTCGCTTCCGAAATGACCGGCCCGTTGATCTATTCGATCTCCGAGGACGCTGTTGCTGCTGCCAAAGTCGTCAACGACTTTGCCAAAGGTAATGACAAACTGGTCGTCAAGGCGGGCAACTATGCAGGTAAACCGCTTGATAAGGCGGGTGTCACTGCATTGGCTAGCATTCCGAGCCGTGAAGTTCTGCTGTCCCAGTTGCTGGGCATCATGCAGGCACCGGTTTCTGGCTTTGCCCGTGGCTTGGCTGCACTTGCAGCGAAAAAGGAAGCGGAAGCTGCTTAATTCTGCGATTTATCCCAGGATTGGCCTTCGCATTTTTTGCGTCAGTACCACATGTTTGTTTGCGGGACCGAGTTGAGCGCTGCGTAGCCGGCACGTACTCTATCCCTCAACTGATCAAAAATCAATTTAGGAGTTTCAAATGGCAATTAGCAAAGACGATATCCTTGAAGCAGTAGGCGCGATGTCCGTAATGGATTTGAACGACCTGGTCAAGGCTTTTGAAGAAAAATTTGGCGTGTCCGCTGCTGCCATGGCAGTTGCTGGCCCAGCTGCTGGTGGCGCTGCTGCCGCTGCTGAAGAGCAAACCGAATTCACAGTTGTTCTGTCCGAAATCGGCGCAAACAAGGTTGGCGTGATTAAAGCAGTTCGTGAAATCACTGGTTTGGGCTTGAAAGAGGCGAAAGACCTGGTTGACGGCGCACCAAAGCCAGTCAAGGAAGGTATTGCTAAAGCAGATGCAGAAGCGGCGAAGAAAAAGCTGGAAGAAGCTGGCGCGAAAGCGGAACTCAAGTAATTCCAGCTTGCCACAGCGCTTGCAAGGCGCCGGAGTCAAAGTGCGGACCCTTCTCGCAGGAGAGGAGCCGGCTTTGGCTTCTTTGTCGTTTCGATTTGTCGAGTACAGAGTATCGAGTGCCTAGGTACTCTTTAAAACTGTCTGGCAATACTTAAAAATTTGACGCTGCTCTTTCTGAATTGCCATGTTGTTCGAAGCAGATGGTCAGTTTAGTCAAGCTAGAAGGGCCGAGACTTGAGGTTTCGCAGATGTTTGGGCTGTAGTTAAGAACCCTTCCGAAGCCTGAATTCTCTATCCTTCCTGTCACTCACGGAGTGTCCATGCACTACTCATTTACTGAGAAGAAGCGTATTCGTAAATCATTTGCGAAGCGCGCTAACGTTCACAACGTTCCGTTCCTGCTGGCGACCCAGCTCGAGTCTTACCTGGGCTTTCTGCAAGCGGACAAAGTACCGTCTCAACGCAGAAACGAGGGCTTGCAATCCGCCTTCACGTCCATTTTTCCGATCGTATCGCACAATGGTTTCGCGCGGCTAGAATTTTTGTCGTACGTGCTCGGCGATCCGCCTTTTGACGTGAAAGAATGTCAGCAGCGCGGACTGACCTTCGCGTCGCCGCTACGCGCCAAGGTGCGTCTGGTGATTCTCGACAAGGAATCGCCGACCAAGCCGGTCGTGAAAGAAATGAAGGAGCAGGAAGTCTACATGGGCGAATTACCGCTCATGACGACCACCGGCTCATTCGTGGTCAATGGCACCGAGCGCGTCATTGTGTCGCAGTTGCATCGTTCGCCCGGCGTGTTCTTCGAACATGATCGCGGCAAGACGCACTCGTCCGGTAAGTTGCTGTTCTCGGCACGTATCATTCCTTACCGCGGTTCCTGGCTCGACTTCGAATTCGATCCGAAAGACATTCTGTTCTTCCGCGTCGATCGTCGCCGCAAGATGCCGGTCACGATCCTGCTGAAAGCCATCGGCATGACGCCGGAGCAGATTCTCGCGAACTTTTTCGTGTTCGATAATTTCACGCTGCGCTCCGAGGGCGCCGAGATGGAATTCGTCGCTGAACGCCTGCGCGGTGAAGTTGCGCGTTTCGACATCGCCGACAAGTCGGGCAAGGTGCTGGTATCGAAAGACAAGCGTATCAATGCCAAGCATGTGCGCGAAATCGAAGCTGCCGGCATCAAGCATATTTCTGTGCCGGAAGACTATCTGCTCGGCCGCGTATTGGCGAAGAACATTGTCGATACCGATACTGGTGAAGTGGTCGCAAGCGCCAATGACGAGTTGACCGAAGAATTGCTCGGTCGCCTGCGTGAAGCTAGCGTGACCGATATTCAGACGCTGTACACCAACGATTTGGATCAGGGGGGATACATTTCCCAGACCCTGCGCATGGACGACACTGCGGACCAGATGGCTGCTAAAGTCGCGATCTACCGCATGATGCGTCCGGGCGAGCCGCCGACAGAGGATTCGGTCGAGGCATTGTTCAACGGCTTGTTCTACAACGAAGACCGCTACGATTTGTCGGCAGTCGGCCGCATGAAGTTCAATCGCCGTATCGGCCGTGACGAGCTGACCGGTGCGATGACATTGTCGAACGAAGACGTGCTGGCAGTGATCAAGATTCTGGTCGAATTGCGTAACGGCCGCGGCGAAGTCGACGACATCGATCATCTCGGTAACCGTCGTGTGCGTTGTGTCGGCGAATTGGCGGAAAATCAGTTCCGTGCCGGCTTGGTGCGCGTTGAGCGTGCTGTGAAGGAACGCCTCGGTCAGGCCGAAGCGGATAATCTGATGCCGCACGACTTGATCAACTCGAAGCCAATTTCGGCCGCGATTCGCGAATTCTTCGGTTCTTCGCAGTTGTCGCAGTTTATGGATCAGACCAATCCATTGTCGGAAATTACGCACAAGCGCCGCGTTTCCGCACTGGGCCCGGGCGGTTTGACACGCGAGCGTGCAGGTTTCGAAGTGCGCGACGTGCATCCGACTCACTATGGTCGCGTGTGCCCGATCGAAACACCGGAAGGTCCGAACATCGGCCTGATCAACTCGCTCGCGCTGTATGCACGCCTGAACGAGTATGGTTTCCTTGAGACGCCTTACCGTAAAGTGGACGGCAGCAAGATTACCAGCCAGATCGACTACTTGTCTGCAATTGAAGAAGGTCGCTACATCATCGCTCAGGCGAATGCGACGATCGATAAATCCGGCGAGTTGACCGATGAACTGGTTTCGGCGCGTCAAGCTGGCGAAACCATTTTGGTGTCGCCGGAACGCGTGCAATACATGGACGTGGCGCCCGGTCAGATTGTATCGGTGGCAGCTTCGCTGATTCCGTTCCTTGAGCACGATGATGCGAACCGCGCATTGATGGGTGCCAACATGCAGCGCCAGGCGGTGCCTTGCTTGCGCCCGGAAAAGGCGTTTGTCGGTACCGGCATCGAGCGTACCGTCGCAGTCGACTCAGGTACTACAGTGCAGGCGTTACGCGGTGGCGTAGTGGACTATATCGATGCAGGCCGTGTCGTGATTCGTGTAAACGATGACGAAGCAACTGCGGGTGAAGTCGGTGTCGATATCTACAACCTGATCAAGTACACCCGTTCCAACCAGAACACCAACATCAACCAGCGCCCGATCGTCAAGGTCGGCGATCGGGTTGCCAAGCATGACGTGATCGCCGATGGCGCTTCGACCGATTTGGGCGAACTGGCCTTGGGTCAAAACATGCTGGTCGCGTTTATGCCGTGGAACGGCTACAACTTCGAAGATTCGATTTTGATCTCCGAAAAAGTAGTGGCGGATGACCGCTATACCTCGATTCATATCGAGGAATTGTCGGTTGTTGCCCGTGACACTAAGCTGGGTGCCGAAGAAATCACGCGTGATATCTCCAACCTCGCTGAGAACCAGCTGGCGCGTTTGGATGAATCAGGCATCGTCTACATCGGCGCAGAAGTCGAAGCCGGTGATACGCTGGTCGGTAAAGTGACGCCGAAGGGTGAAACGCAACTGACGCCGGAAGAAAAATTGTTGCGTGCAATCTTCGGTGAAAAAGCCTCCGACGTGAAAGACACGTCGCTGCGCGTGCCGTCCGGCATGATCGGTACCGTGATCGATGTGCAAGTGTTTACACGCGAAGGTATCGCACGTGACAAACGTGCGCAACAGATCATCGACGACGAGTTGAAGCGTTATCGCCTCGATTTGAACGACCAGTTACGTATCGTCGAAGGCGACGCATTCCAGCGTTTGGAAAAAATGTTGGTCGGCAAAGTCGTCAACGGCGGTCCGAAAAAATTGGCCAAAGGCGTGAAGATCACCAAGGAATATTTGGACGATCTGGACAAGTACCACTGGTTCGATATTCGTCCTGCAGATGACGATGCAGCGGCCGCACTGGAAGCGATCAAGGAATCGATCGCCGAGAAACGCCATCAGTTCGATCTTGCATTCGAAGAAAAGCGCAAGAAGCTGACACAAGGCGACGAATTGCCGCCGGGCGTGCAAAAAATGGTCAAGGTTTACCTCGCCGTCAAACGTCGCCTGCAGCCAGGCGACAAGATGGCTGGTCGCCACGGTAACAAGGGTGTGGTGTCGCGCATCGTGCCGGTGGAAGACATGCCGTACATGGCCGATGGTACGCCAGCCGACATCGTGTTGAACCCGCTCGGCGTGCCGTCCCGCATGAACGTCGGTCAGGTGCTCGAAGTGCATTTGGGCTGGGCTGCCAAAGGTCTGGGCCTGCGTATCGGTGAAATGCTGAAGGCACAAGCCAAGGCAGCTGAATTGCGCACGTTCCTGAAGACGATTTACAACGAGTCCGGCAGAACCGAAGACCTCGACAATTTCTCCGATGACGAAGTGCTGCAATTGGCGAGCAACCTGAAGTACGGCGTGCCGTTCGCGACACCGGTGTTCGATGGCGCGCATGAGGGTGAAATTCGCCGCATGCTGGATCTTGCCTATCCAGATGTAATCGCCAAGCAGCTCGGCATGACGCCGTCCAAGAATCAGGTGACGATGTATGACGGCCGCACCGGTGAAGCATTTGAGCGCTCGGTTACGGTCGGCTACATGCACGTGCTGAAATTGCACCACTTGGTCGACGACAAGATGCACGCGCGTTCGACCGGCCCTTACTCGCTCGTTACCCAGCAACCGCTGGGCGGCAAGGCGCAGTTCGGCGGTCAGCGTTTCGGCGAGATGGAGGTCTGGGCACTGGAAGCTTACGGTGCATCGTATGTGCTGCAAGAGATGTTGACCGTGAAGTCGGACGACGTGAACGGCCGGACCAAGGTGTACGAGAACCTGGTCAAGGGCGATCACGTGATCGACGCCGGCATGCCGGAATCCTTCAACGTGCTGGTGAAGGAAATCCGCTCGCTGGGTATTGATATTGATCTCGAAAGAGATTAAACGAGAGTCTTGTTGAACAGTCAGGGACAGGGTAACTCGGGGCGCTTCGGCGCCTCATGATCTCTGTCCCGCAAGTTATAAGATAGTTTTTTCACGCCAACCTGGAGTGATACATGAAAGCACTGCTCGATCTATTCAAGCAAGTTCAGCAAAATGAACAATTCGACGCGATCAAGATTGGTCTCGCGTCTCCCGAGAAAATTCGTTCATGGTCCTACGGCGAAGTCAAAAAGCCGGAAACTATTAACTATCGTACCTTCAAGCCTGAGCGCGACGGCCTGTTCTGCGCCAAGATTTTTGGCCCGATCAAGGATTACGAATGCCTTTGCGGCAAATACAAGCGGTTAAAACATCGCGGCGTCATTTGCGAAAAGTGCGGCGTTGAAGTCACGCTGGCCAAAGTGCGCCGCGAGCGCATGGGCCATATCGAACTGGCGTCACCGACCGCGCATATCTGGTTCCTGAAATCGCTGCCATCGCGTTTGGGCATGGTCTTGGACATGACGTTGCGCGATATCGAGCGCGTGTTGTACTTTGAAGCCTACGTCGTGACCGATCCCGGCATGACTCCGCTGAAAAAATGCCAGATCATGTCGGAAGACGACTACGCCGCCAAGTATGAAGAATTCGGCGACGACTTCACCGCATTCATGGGCGCCGAAGGCATCCGCGAATTGCTGCGTTCGATCGACATCGACCGCGATGCAGAGACATTGCGCGTCGAGCTGAAAGAGTCCAAATCCGAAGCGAAGATCAAGAAATACGCGAAGCGCCTGAAAGTGCTCGAAGCGTTCCAGCGTTCCGGCATCAAGCCGGACTGGATGATCATGGAAGTGTTGCCAGTGTTGCCGCCGGAACTACGTCCGCTGGTGCCGCTGGATGGTGGCCGTTTCGCGACCTCCGACCTGAACGATCTGTATCGCCGTGTCATCAACCGCAACAATCGCTTGAAGCGTTTGATGGAACTCCGCGCACCGGAAATCATCACGCGCAACGAAAAGCGCATGTTGCAGGAAGCGGTCGATTCGCTGCTGGATAACGGTCGTCGTGGCAAAGCGATGACCGGCGCCAACAAGCGTCCACTGAAGTCGCTGGCCGAAATGATCAAAGGCAAGGGCGGCCGTTTCCGTCAGAACTTGCTCGGCAAGCGCGTCGATTACTCCGGCCGTTCCGTCATCGTGGTGGGGCCGCAATTGAAATTGCATCAGTGCGGCTTGCCGAAATTGATGGCGCTGGAATTGTTCAAGCCCTTCATTTTCAACAAGCTCGAACTGATGGGCTTGGCGACTACGATCAAGGCCGCGAAGAAACTGGTCGAAATTCAAGAGCCGGTCGTGTGGGACATCCTGGAAGATGTGATCCGCGAACATCCGGTCATGTTGAACCGTGCGCCGACACTGCACCGCCTCGGTATTCAAGCATTTGAGCCGGTCCTGATCGAAGGCAAGGCGATTCAGTTGCATCCACTGGTTTGCGCTGCGTTTAACGCCGACTTCGACGGTGATCAGATGGCTGTTCACGTACCGTTGTCGATCGAAGCGCAGATGGAAGCCCGCACATTGATGCTGGCCTCCAACAACATCCTGTTCCCGTCCAATGGCGAGCCGTCGATCGTGCCATCGCAGGATATCGTGTTGGGCCTGTACTACGCCACCCGTGAGAAGATCAACGGCAAGGGCGAAGGCATGATGTTCCCGGACGTATCCGAAGTGATTCGCGCATACGACAACAAGGAAGTGGAATTGACGACGCGCGTTACCGTGCGCATTACCGAGTATCCGAAAGATCTGGAAACCGGCGAATTTGTCAAAACGATCAAGCGTTATGAAACCACGATCGGCCGTGCAATCCTGTCGGAAATTCTGCCGAAGGGCTTGCCGTTCAGTGTATTGAACCGGGCGCTGAAAAAGAAAGAAATTTCGAAACTCATCAACACTTCGTTTCGCAAGTGCGGACTGCGTGCGACGGTCGTGTTTGCCGACCAGCTGATGCAGTCTGGTTTCCGTCTCGCGACGCGTGCCGGTATCTCGATTTGCGTGGATGACATGTTGGTGCCGCCGCAAAAAGTCACGCTGATCGCCGATGCGGAACATGAAGTTAAACAGATTGAGCAGCAATATTCGTCCGGTCTGGTAACTGCGGGCGAGCGCTACAACAAGGTTGTGGATATTTGGGGCAAGGCTGGTGACGAAGTCGGCAAGGCCATGATGGACCAACTCAAGGTGGAAGACGTCATCAAGCGCGACGGTACCAAGTCAACGCAGGAATCGTTTAACGCGATTTACATGATGGCCGACTCCGGCGCGCGTGGTTCCGCGGCACAGATTCGCCAGCTGGCTGGTATGCGTGGCCTGATGGCCAAGCCGGACGGCTCGATCATCGAGACGCCGATTACCGCGAATTTCCGCGAAGGTCTGAACGTGTTGCAGTACTTTATTTCGACACACGGTGCACGTAAAGGTCTGGCCGATACCGCGTTGAAGACGGCGAACTCCGGTTACCTGACGCGCCGCCTGGTCGACGTGACCCAGGATCTGGTCGTGATCGAGGACGATTGCGGTACAGCGAACGGCGCATCGATGAAGGCACTGGTCGAAGGCGGCGAAGTCATTGAAGCATTGCGCGACCGTATTCTCGGCCGGGTTGCTGCCAATGACGTCGTCAATCCGGAAACTCAGGCGACATTGTATGAATCCGGCACCTTGTTGGATGAAGATGCGGTTGAAGAAATCGAACGTCTCGGTATCGATGAAGTCAAGGTGCGTACACCGCTGACATGCGACACGCGTTACGGCTTGTGCGGCAAGTGCTATGGCCGTGACCTCGGCCGCGGTTCGCTGGTCAACGCCGGCGAAGCAGTTGGTGTGGTCGCTGCGCAGTCGATTGGCGAGCCGGGTACCCAACTCACGATGCGTACCTTCCACATTGGTGGCGCCGCGTCGCGTGCAGCGGTTGCGTCCTCGGTTGAGGCCAAATCGAACGGCACCGTGCGCTTTACCGCTACGATGCGTTATGTCACCAATGGCAAGAGCGATCAGATTGTCATTTCCCGTTCCGGTGAAGTGCTGATCACTGACGATCATGGCCGTGAGCGTGAGCGTCATAAAGTGCCGTACGGCGCCACGCTGATTGTCAAGGATGGCATGATGATCAAGGCAGGTGCTGCGTTGGCAACATGGGATCCGCTGACCCGTCCGATCATTACCGAATATACCGGCACGGTGAAGTTCGAGAACGTCGAAGAGGGGTCGACCGTTGCGAAGCAGATCGATGAAGTAACCGGTCTGGCGACCTTGGTGGTTATCGATGCGAAGCGTCGTGGTTCGGTGACCAAAACCGTTCGTCCGCAAGTGAAACTGCTGAACGAGCAAGGCGAAGAAGTGAAGATCGCCGGTACCGAACACGCAGTGACGATTGGCTTCCAGGTCGGTGCGCTGATTACCGTGAAAGACGGCCAGCAAGTCACCGTCGGTGAAGTGCTGGCGCGTATCCCGACTGAATCGCAGAAAACCCGTGATATTACCGGCGGTTTACCGCGCGTTGCTGAATTGTTCGAAGCGCGTTCGCCAAAAGACGCCGGCATGCTGGCGGAAGTCACTGGTACGGTTGCATTCGGCAAGGAAACCAAGGGCAAGCAGCGTCTGGAAATCACCGACATGGACGGCAACAAGCATGAGTTCTTGATCACCAAGGACAAGCAAGTGCTGGTGCATGACGGCCAAGTGGTGAATAAGGGCGAGATGATCGTCGATGGTCCGGCCGATCCGCAAGACATTCTGCGTTTGCTGGGTATCGAAGCACTGGCGCGTTACATTGTCGATGAAGTGCAGGACGTGTACCGTTTGCAAGGCGTGAAGATCAACGACAAGCACATTGAGGTGATCGTGCGTCAGATGTTGCGTCGCGTGCAAGTGGTTGATGCGGGCGATTCCAGCTATATCACGGGCGAGCAGGTCGAACGTTCCGAGTTGCTGGATGAAAACGATCGTGTGATTGCTGCAGGCAAGATTCCGGCAACCTACGAAAACGTACTGCTCGGTATTACCAAGGCATCGTTGTCGACCGACTCGTTCATTTCCGCAGCATCGTTCCAGGAAACTACGCGGGTGTTGACCGAAGCTGCAATCATGGGCAAGAAAGACGGTCTGCGCGGCTTGAAGGAAAACGTCATCGTCGGCCGCCTGATTCCTGCTGGTACAGGCCTTGCATTCCATCGTGCCCGTAAGGAAAAGGAATCGTGGGAAGCCGAAGAGCGTATCGCACTGCTGAAATCCGAGCAATTGGCGCGTGCGGCGGAGGAAGCAACGATCGAAGAAACGAGCGGAACGTCGGAAGGCGAAGTTTGATCTCGTAGTCGATTCAACATTAAACGGCATCTCAGATATTCTGCGGTGCCGTTTTTGTTTGTAGAGAGGGGCGAGTATTCGGTAAGCGTGACGCGATGATGTATCGCTTGTCGCTCAGGTTACTGACTTTGACTGGACCGGGACAGGAGGCCATGAGCGCTTGCTCGGTGCTGGAATCGGACAAGCTTGCGGCGCTGTTTTGCGTTCGGTCACACGTGGATTCAAAAAAATATCTGCCAATTGAAGGCGTGCGACACACTTGGTAGTTCCCGAGCGAGAATGAGAACGCGTCCAGCACACAAGGATTGCTCGACCTCGGATCGAGCTGCGTATCGAGTGCATTGCAACCGTCAGTGATTGCTCTCCTGTACCAGATCGATGCGCCGGTGCAGGCGTTGCGCCTCCGCCGTATCGCCGGATTTCTCCGCACGCATCACTTGAACACCTAGCCATGCAAGCAAAGGACGGCGCCAGCCTTGGGCCGAGGCGGTATCGACCGCCAGTGTGAGCACCGCCGGATTGGCGTGGCCGGTGCGCAACAATACGCCGGCAGCGACTAATCTGGAGAACGGGTCACTGATGCCTGCGATCGCAGTGGCTACGGAGTCCGCCGCTACGTTGATCACGCCGCGCTGCTGCTCGGGCAACAGTGCGACATCTTGCGGCCGCGCGCGACCAGCCAAATAGTCGGCATACGCGCGTTCCGGCGCAGCGGCGTCATCGCGCAGCTTTTCAAACCCGGGACAGTCATCCAGCGCCAAGCTGGCCACGCGGCTGGCACACCGTATCAATTCCGCACGCGCCACCAGCGCGATTTGCCCGGTACTGGCCATCTCGTTACGCGCCCTGGCAAATTCCTGGACTGCGACCCTGTCATTGCCGGACAGGTAAGCGGAGATGGCGCGCTCCATGCTGCTCGTCGCATTCATTTGCCAGTCAGGTACGGGAGGGCTGCTCGCGCAGGCGCCCAGCAACATGGCCAAGCCAAGCAATTTGAGAACCCTCATGGTAGTTTGACCTCCGCTTCACGCTTGAACGGCCATTTGCGATTGATTTCATTGACCAGTTGCTCGACCTTGCGCAAGTTGCTCTCCACGTCGGCGCGCAGCGGGGCAAGGTCGGCGGTAGTGTCTTTGACGTTGGCGCCAACGGCCTGTGCTTCAACCAGAACTGCATCGACTTTTTTCAGACTCGTCCTAGCGTCGCTCAGTAAACCGTTGAGTTGAACCATGGCAGCCTGGACTTCATGCATGGTGCCGTTCTTTCCAAACACTTGGCTGTCAGCCTTCAGCGCGAGATCATCAACCGTGGACAGCAACTTGTTGGCGCGGTCTATCGTGATCAGCATTTTCCTTGCACTTTCATCGGTTCCGGCAAGGACACCCAAGGCGCCACTTTTCCCGGCCAGTTTTTCAGTGACGGACTTCACGTTGCGCAAGCTTAGTTCCAGCGATGAGTCGGTCGCGGTCAAGGTGTTCAGGTTGTGGATCAATTCCTTGGCGGCGGCCATTAATAGCGGAATTTCGGCCGTGGCATCGCCGATCAGTACGTTGCGCACGGCGCCTTCCGCCAGCGGAGGGTCGCTCAGGATGCCGCTGAAGGCGCGCAGGCGCGTTGCTCCCACCAAGCTTCGTTCCATTGTGAAGATGCTGGAGCTGCGCAACCAGCGGGCATCCTTGCGCGCCACGTCGATAATCAATCTGGCCTTGCCTTCGTTGTTCAACTCAATGCGACGGACACGCCCGATCGGAAAGCCGGAGAAGGTCACATCCATCCCGACCACAACGCCCTCGGCGTTATCCGCTACCAGCACCAGCGTTTGGGTCGATTCGAACGCGCCGCGCGCATACAACAAATAGACCGCCGCTGCCGACATCAATGCCACCAGCAAAATCAGTAGCAAAGCGGCCTTGATTTCGACGTTAGGAATGGTCGGTGTGAGCGGTCCGGGCGATGGGGCGTTGGTTTTATCTGTCATGGAGGCATGCGCATGGATGCGCCAAAAGTCCTGAAAAAATAGAAGGCATGCTAATAATAGTTGCCCATTAATGAGGCGACTTCAATCAACAGCACAAAGGCAAACAGGCGCACCATGCCGGCCAAGCCGGTAGCCAGGTCAGTCCGGCTGCGGGGTATTTCGGCCAGCCCCTCGTAATACGACGAGGCCAACGGGATAAGCGACACCGCCAAACTGAAAAAGAAGATTTTCAACACCAGAATCATGGTGACGGCTGGGTTGAACACCTGGCCGACCACCCGCGTGTAGCCTGCCAGCCCCCAAGGGCTAAAGCCATAGAGTGCCAGATAGGCCAGCACCAGCGTCATGATGCAGCTGACTGCACCGAGCATCCACACAGAAAACACGCCGGCCAGCACGCGGGGGAAGAATTCGTGGCGGATCGGGTCTATTCCCTGGCGCTGCAGGGCGTCCAAGGCGCCTTGCGCGCGCATCTGCTCGATTTCCGCGCTGTCGGGCAGCGTATAACGCAGCGCCACGAACATGGCGGCCGAGAGGGGAATCAATTCGAGTACCAGTACCCTGACGACCATCTCGATTGCAAACCGTGACAATCCGTAACTGAGTGCAGTGACAACAACAATCCGGACCAGCACGACGCTGATAAGGGCCGAGAGCACGCTAAACCACATTAGATTCGAGGCCGTCGCCCGCACGATCTGGCTCGCGATGGTACTGCGACAGGTGCGACTATAGGTCGACGGCGCCAGCGCCAGCATCAACACCACCGCGCTAAACAGCACGATGTGCCACCAATTGCCGAGCCACGCTAACACTTTGCGGCCAAGACGCCTGGGCGCCGAGTAGAGAGATACCTGAGTCATTGTCCTGGAAGCGGCAGTTGCGCGCGTTTTTCCTTCAAGCTTTTTACATCAAGAGCAATCCTACTACAGGATACCGCCGATGCCTTGCATGCGAAGGATCGTAAACGCTGCATTGTTGTTGATTCCGAGTGGCAGCAAAAGACTGAAAGCGGCTATTCAACGCCTACGTTGACCAGCGCACCGAAGGCGCGTCGGTGTCCAACGATTAAGGTTAGGTTGCATTTTCGCCCATGGCTTGGCGCAGTGGCAGACGAGCGCCGATGCCGAATGCCAGCGGAACAATAACGACCCCAACGCCAATGGAAGATAGCATTTCGAAGAATGCGCCGATTGGGTGCGTGCGAGCCCAATCATTGACTGGAAAGACCACGGATAGGACTGCAAAAAAAATGGCAACGACTATGCCAACCACGATGAGGGCGGGAAGAGTAGCCCTGTTCCGGCTTGCGAACCAGATAGTTATAGGGGCGACCAAAAGCGATGTGAACAGCAAGGTAAAGATGAATATGAGCACAAATAGGTAGAGTGTCGAGTTGCTGACCCAACCCACTAGGGTATCCGCCGGAATATGCCCTAATGCGACCTTGTTGCGACCGAGCGTGAACGCTTCAACGAACGCAAGGCCAAAAGTTGCCAACGCGACGGTGGCATAACCCATGGTGATGCGCCGGAAGCCAAGCATGCGGAAGGAAGCGGGAGCTACCGCGCGCAACAAGAGCACGGGTACCAACAAAAGCGCGAGCTGCAAGCAGATACCCAAAGGGTGCGTGAGGTAATAGAACGCGAAATCGGATGGCATGTGACAGCAACCTAACGCGGAGCTGACTGGCGCGAAGCGTCAGTGTCCAGCGACAAGTTAAAGGAGAAGCGACTTACTGGCATGAACATGATATGGAGGCTCTCGAACTTCTACAGTTTCTGGTACTGGATAACTGTTGGCACAGCAGTCGATCTCTACGTAAGCAAGATGTCCATTTTCGCCCGCAAACAATATTATCTCAAGCGTTTTCCCTTCTTCAATAAGTTGGAAATCTGCTTCGAATATCGCCCCGTATTTACCTGGCGCAGTGAGCGGTTCGACAGTACCTTCTTTGCGGACCTTCACCTTAAAGCTGTTACAACCGCAGTCACAAAATTCAGAAAAATCAGCGTGGTCGAACTGGGAAGAAAGCTTGTCTAATGCTGGGAACTGGCATTTTAAAAGGATAAATTCCATCCAGAATTTGGCACGTTCTACTGTGTTCGGCATTTGAACTTTAACTGAATATTTAACAGGCTTGACCGGTCCGTTATGCACGGACGCCGACTGGCCGTCAGGCCGCATGGGGATTGGCGTTTGTGCAGATCGGTCGATTTAACAGGGAACATAAAAATCCGGGAAAGACGGACACCGTTTGCACCGATCCAGATAGCGCCCAGTGTAGGCGAAGATTACATGCCAAGCAACAAATGCCCAGGATGAGACAGGGCAATCGCGCTTCAAAGTTCTTGTAAACTGATTTGATCTGGTGTAAACAGC
>CBINHE010000089.1:0-17345 GCA_966250375.1 uncultured Oxalobacteraceae bacterium | reverse complement strand
GCCATTGACCTGCGTCGTATGAATCACGACATTGCGAAATCGACGAAACAATTCTGCATCCGGCACTGGCCGATCCGCCCAAAAGTTGTCGAGTGGCCCTTGATAAGTCAGACCCGGCAGGTTGTAGATCGGATCGCTCAAAGTAATGGTCGGACACCTCTGGGCAAGCGACAGCGTGCCCACCGTGCTATTGACCGTTATCACGCCGCGCGCATGCCGCAGCAACATTCCTACGTCGCCGGTTTCCAGATAATCCACACGTCCCTCCACGTCAAAATGCTTTTCCAGCCGGCCGATGATGTGCAAAAAATTCACCCTCCCCATATCCAGCGGATGGTTTTTGATCACCAGTCGTGCATCGCCGGGCGCATGTCGCGCGAACGATTCCATCACAAATTTCATTGCATCCTCCATATCATCAAACGATGAGTGATCACGGATCTGGGCGTCGCTATTCAACTGCAACGGAAAAAAATAAAAAGGGATCGCGCTTTTGACAAGGTCGTCAACCAGCCGCTTATCTCTTGGCGCATGAAATCGCAGCATAGGCAAACGTCGCGCGTATCCTGCATATTCAATCAACGCATTGCAAGGCGCATGGGTGCGATATCCGGGAAAGAAAAGCGGATTCACCGCGCTTGCCAGATGGTAGCCAACGTCATGCATGGCACGCACGCGGAACGGCGATTTAAAAGCCTCGCCCTTGCCATAGTTCGGCACTTTCTTGCCTGCTTCACGAAACCAGTCGGCATTGCGCGGCAGTAGCGAGTGTCCGTTAACGCCTTCACGCTCCAAAGTAATCCAGCACGGGCGGAAATACCCCTCCTCAAAGACATGCGTCCGAATGCCGGATTGCCGAGCGAGATCAACGGCAGGACGATGGACGGGTCGGCAGTCCCCGAAAAGAAGTTGGTCGGTGATGCCAAACTTCCGATAGATTTCACCGAAAAATTTCGGCAATGCGTCAGCCTTGCCACGAAAAAAAACAGCACCGCGCGCCCCCCAATAAACCGTGTCCCCTCCATTGAAATTAATTTTGTGAACATGGTGCCCATCGGCCACCAACCGATCCGCCAAGCGAGCAAAAAAAGGGGAACACACCCCCTGTAAAAATAAAAACGACCGTGCCTTGCCCACTGCCCCTCCATCCAATGCCAAAGCATCCGTGATATCCCTCCACTCCTATCGCGTTTGCAAAGCAATGCAGGGGGCGTTCCGTGAATACTGCTGCCAAAGCGAATTGAAGCATCGGCTTCCGCTTTGGAACGCGAACAACCCTGATCTTCAGCCTTGGACCAAACGAAGCGATATACAAAATTCCCAGGGGAGTCTGTCGGACTTGAAAACCTGAACGCCATGAAATTCCCGTAGCACGAGAGGGCATGAAGTGCACAGCATTTATGGCCTTTACACAGAAATCAGTAACTTAGGCGACGGAGAGCCTACGTGCTCCCTCCCTTTCAAGGGGAAGGAATACGCATCACGCTATCGTCGCCTTAATTTCTGAATTCTGTTTTAAACGCGGAAATCGCGCTTAAAACAGAATTCAAGTGCGGGGCAAAAAAATTTCTTATGCCTATTATTCAACAAAAATCCAGTGCTTCCGCGCATAAATAAATGATGTTTAGCAAATATCAATAAATCAACAAAATTCCACGATTAAATGGATTGCGCATTGAATCATTGCGTCACTTTCATGTCTTTTCTTTTGGTTACGACAAGACATTTTGTTCGTGCGAAATATTCGCCCGAGAAACATTAAGAAGGTTTCACATCATGCCTAGGCAAATACGAGATTAGCGAATGACATCCATTAAACATTCCAACCTTTATGAAGCAGCGAGCCGTCCCGACGCTGCGATAAGACGTATCAATCATGATCGCAAGCCGACCATGATCACACTTTCAACCTGGAAAGCATTGTTCCTGAGAGAAGCCGTCAGCCGTCTGTCGGCAGGGCGCGCGGCATGGTTATGGCTGTTGCTCGAACCAGTACTTAACGTCACTTACATATTGGTGTTTTACACAGTCATTCGCGTGCGCGCAGTGGGTGGAATCGAGACGACTGTCTGGCTGATGATCGGCATACTGGCCTTTTTCATGTTCAGGCGTACCGCGTCCCAAACCATGAACGGCATAGGCGCCAACCGCGCGCTTTTTACCTACCGCCAAGTCAAACCCGTGGACTCCGTACTGGTGCGCGCGGGCCTGGAAGGTTTTCTGATGATCCTCATCTCCATTATCCTTTTCAGCGGCGCGGCGCTGTTCGGACTGGACATTATCCCGGCCGATCCGCTGGCGGTACTGGAAGCATTCTTCGGACTATGGATGATCGGACTGGGGTTCGGACTCGCCACCTCCGTCGCCGTCGAACTGGTGCCGGAGATGGGGAGGCTCATCGGCTTCATCTTGATGCCTCTTTATGTGATATCCGGCGTGATGTTGCCGATCGGGTCAGTCCCTCAACCGTATCGCGACTATCTCTTGCTCAACCCGATTGCGCATGGACTGGAAGCAGTACGACTGGGGTTTGCGCCGCACTACCATGCCGTGCCGGAACTGAGCATCCCATACATATACGGATTTGCGATGGTGACCATTTTCCTTGGGCTCGCGCTGCACAATCGCTTTGCGACAAGATTGGTGATGCAATGATTATTGTCGATGACGTTCACAAGCGCTACCAGACCGACCACGGTCCGGGCAAATGGGTCTTGAAAGGGGTGACCCTCACCATCCCCCCCAAGGTCAGCGTAGGCCTGATTGGGGGCAATGGCGCCGGCAAATCCACCTTGCTGCGCCTCATCGGCGGCGTCGACCAACCCAATCGTGGCCGCATTGAACG
Source organism: uncultured Oxalobacteraceae bacterium (assembly GCA_966250375.1). Lineage (GTDB taxonomy): Bacteria > Pseudomonadota > Gammaproteobacteria > Burkholderiales > Burkholderiaceae_D > CAMLDH01. The sequence continues at coordinate 14,500 of CBINHE010000089.1, read as the reverse complement.
CCGCTCTCGCGTTTCTTGGCCGATGGGTTTCGGCGGCGGCTTGCAGGGGTCGCTCACGGGTCGGCAGAATGCCAAATTCGTCTGTCGCATCCATGGCCACGAGAACGACATTCCTGAACGCCTGACCTACATTCAAGACTTCGCCGAGCTGGGCGAGGCATTTGACGAACCCGTTAAAACCTATTCGTCCGGCATGAAATCCCGTTTGCAATTCGGTCTTTCGCTGGCGTTCGATTTTGACATTTACATCTCGGACGAAGTGACCGGCACAGGCGATGCCGCCTTCAAGAAAAAAGCGGCGGCAGCCTTCAAGAATCTGGCTGACCACGCCAGCCTGATCATGGTCTCGCACGGCGAAGGCGCATTAAAGCAATTCTGCACCGCCGGCATCTGGCTTCATGAAGGCAAGGCCCACTGGTTCGACAATATCGAAGATGCCCTCAAAGCCTACAAGGAAACCATACGCACATGATTGAGCGCATCAAACAAAGCCGGCCGGCCCGCGCCACCGCGCGTTTTACAGGCTGGACTCAAGGCTGGCTTGTGCCCGCACTGCTGCGGCGTCGCACCATCAGCGCGGCCGTTGTTGCTTCGCTGGCGGCGGCACTCTACTGGGGCCTCATCGCGTCAGACCGCTATGTATCCGAAGCCCACGTCATTATCCAGCGCACCGATTTCGCCAGCGGCCAGACCATGGACTTTGCCAGCCTGCTCGGAAACGCCGGCTCCGGCAGCCGAGCCGACCAACTGCTGTTGCGCGATTATCTGCGCTCTGCGGACATGCTCAAAAAGCTCGATGCCAAACTGAACCTGCGCAGTCACTACAGCGACGCGCACCGCGATCCCTTGTCCCGCATGTGGTCCAAAGACACGCCGCTGGAATTGTTCCAACGGCACTACCTGTCACGCATCAGCGTGGAATTTGACGACTATGCCGGCATTCTCGTCATCCGGGCTGAGGCCTACACCCCCAAAATGGCCAAGGCCATCACAGCCACGCTGGTGGAAGAAGGTGAGCATTTCATGAACACCCTGGCCCACGGAATCGCCCAGGAACAAGTAGCCTTTTTTGAAAAGCAAGTTGCACAGATGAGCGAACGCGCCATGCAGACGCGCCAGGCAGTGCTGGAATTCCAGAATAAAAACGGACTCGTCTCGCCACAAGACACCGCGAAGAACCTGGCCGGCATCATCAACAATCTTGAGGAGCAACTCACCGGCCTGAAAACGCGCCGCAGCGGCATGCTCGGCTATCTGATGCCGGACAGCCCCAACATTGTCGAACTGGATTTTCAGATCGCGGCGTTCACCAAGCAAATCGCACAAGAAAAAGCACGGCTGGCCTCCCCCGACGGCGAGCCGATGAACCGCACCGTGGAAGAATTCCAGCGCCTGCAAATGAATGCCGCGTTTGCCCAGGATGTTTACAAAACGTCGCTGGTCGCCCTGGAAAAGGGACGGGTCGAGGCCACGCGCACGCTCAAGAAGGTATCGGTATTGCTAAGCCCCGATGAGCCGCAGCTTTCGCTGGAACCGCGCCGGCTATACAACACGATTGTGTTCATGCTGGCCATATTACTGATTGCCGGCATCCTGCATCTGCTTGCCGCCATCATCCGCGATCATAAGGACTGAATCATGACACGGCTTTCATTGAAATTTCTTCTCGCGCACAACGCCATATCACTCCCTGCCACACAGCCGGGATTGCCTCTGTGGATGGCGCCCCTGCTGGCTACACTGTTGGCGACATTCATGCCCATTGGACATGCTGCCAATGACCCTTTGGGTGTGAACCAAGCCTTGAACCTGCCTTTCAGCCAGGAAAGCGCCACGGCAAAACCTGCGGCGACCGCACAATCGGCACCCGCCCCTGCGGCGCCAGCGCATGAAACCCGCACGCCGCAACTCCCGGCTTTCGATTATTCCGCGAACCTCAACAGCGATACTTTTGGCGCCAACCTCTTCACCGGCAGCTTCGCGCGCCAAGGCGCCACCCAGTTCAATCCGGATTACGCGGTCGCGTCGGGCGACACCATTCAGACCCGCTTCTGGGGCGCCTTCGCCTATGACGCCACACTGACGGTTGACCCCAAGGGCAACATCTTCCTGCCGCATGTCGGTCCGGTGCCGGTATTGGGCGTGCGCAATCAGGACTTGCAGCGCGTGGTCGATTCTGCGGTGGGCAAAGTCTTTCGTGCCAACGTCAACAGTTATGCCAGCCTCGCTGCAGCGCAGCCGGTGCGTATCTTTGTCAGCGGCTTTGTCAACCGTCCGGGCCTCTACAGCGGCACGAGCATGGATGGTTTGTTGCACTTCCTGGATCAGTCGGGCGGCATCGACCCCGAACGCGGCTCGTTCCTGAATGTGCAGGTCAAGCGCGGCGGGCAAACCCGCGCCACCGTCAACCTCTACGATTTTCTGCTGCAAGGCAGCATGCCGATGATGCAGTTGGCCGACGGCGATGTCATCTTCGTCGCGCCGCGCCAGAACACGGTCAAGGTCGGCGGCCTGGCCGAAAACGCCAAGCGCTTCGAGTTCAACGATAGCACCCGTACCGTGGCCGATCTGATGAAGATTGCGAAACCCCGTGCCCAGGCAACCCATGCGCGCGTGATACGCAATACCGGTACGGTAAAGAATACCGAGTACTACCCGTTGGCCGATGCCGCGAACGTAACGCTGGAAAACGGCGATGAAATCGATTTCACGGCGGACAAAAAAATCGGCACCATCACCGTGCGCCTGGAGGGCGAGCACCAGAGCGCCCAGGAATACGTGCTGCCGTATGGCACGAAGCTGGGGGAGCTGGTAAAGCAGATTGAATTCTCAGAGCGCTCGGACACGTCGAGTCTTCAGCTCTTTCGTCAAAGCGTAAAGGACCGGCAGAAAGCGATGCTGCTGGCATCACTCAAGAACCTGGAATCTGCAAGCCTGACTGCGCGCTCGGGCACCAGCGACGAATCGCGCTTGCGCAAGGAAGAATCCGAACTGATCCTGCAATGGGTCGAGCGCGCCAAAAAGATCGAACCGTCCGGCCAAGTGTTTATCGCCCAAAGCGCTACCCGTGATGAATTGTTGCTGCAAAACGGCGACATCCTGCGTGTGCCGGCCAAAGATGGACTGGTGCTGGTAAGCGGGGAGGTCTTGTTTCCCAACGCAATTGTCTTCGATGCACCGCTGCGCATCGATGACTATATTCGCCGTGCTGGAGGGTATACCCAGAATGCGGATGCCTCCCGCGTGCTCGTCGCCCATCGCGATGGGAGCTTTGATGAAGCCTCGGAAGGAGATCGGGGATTTTTTAGCAACGCCGATAACCGGCAAATCATTCGCCCAGGAGACGAAGTACTGGTACTGCCCAAGATTGAGACAAAGTCCCGCCAAATCTGGAAAGACATGACGCAAATTCTTTTCCAGATAGCGGTTAGTGCAAAAGTCATATTCGGCCTATAAAGAGAAAGAACAAATGAAAATACTCACTGTATTTGGCACGCGTCCTGAGGCTATCAAGATGGCGCCACTGGTTCGGCAACTTGCCGCGCACCCTGACATTCACAGCAAGGTCTGCGTCACCGCGCAGCATCGCCAGATGCTCGATCAGGTACTGGCGCTATTTGAGATCACACCGGATTTTGACTTGGACATCATGCGGCCAGGCCAAAACCTGTACACGATCACCAATGACATCCTGGAACGAATTTCCGGCGTGTTTGACGAATTTCACCCTGATTACGTTTTGGTGCATGGCGACACATCGACTACCTTTTGCACATCGCTCGCCGCTTTTTACCAGCGCATCCCGGTCGGTCATGTTGAAGCCGGGCTACGTACAGGGAATCTGTATTCTCCCTGGCCGGAGGAAGGCAATCGCTGTTTGACAGGCGTTCTGGCAAAAACGCATTTTGCGCCGACAGCTGACTCCAAGAAAAATCTTCTGGCAGAAAACATCGCTAATGCCGACATAGTCGTCACCGGCAATACCGTGATCGACGCGCTGCTCATGGTGAAAAACAAACTCGAATCATCGCCCGAACTTTATCGCCAGCAGGCCGAGCGCTTTCCCTTCTTGCCCGCCTCCGCCCGGGTCGTGCTGATTACCGGTCACCGTCGCGAAAATTTCGGCCGTGGATTCGAGCACATTTGCGCTGCGCTTCTTCGCTTGTCCAGTCAATTCCCCGACGTGGAGTTCGTCTACCCCGTTCACCTTAATCCAAATGTTCAAGACCCTGTGAATCGCTTATTAAAAGGGCGAAGCAATTTACATTTGATTGAGCCGCTAGATTACTTGCCATTCGTTTTTCTGATGATGCGCTCATACATCATCCTTACGGATTCCGGTGGCATTCAGGAAGAAGCACCATCATTAGGCAAGCCGGTACTGGTGATGCGTGACACCACCGAACGACCGGAAGCCGTGGAAGCCGGCACAGTACGTTTGGTCGGCACCGATAGCGAGCGAATTATTCAGAACGTCGCCAATTTGCTGAACGATGAAGAGGCTTATCGCGCAATGAGCTTTGCGCACAATCCCTACGGCGACGGCCAAGCCAGCGATCGGATCATCAAGGCGCTGATACAAAGGCACAAAGGCATGCCGGTTACTGGTGAGAATTACGAACAGTCTGTGGCGCCAGCAATTGCAGCCATCAGTGTGCCCAATGCAAAAATCGAACACCTCACCGAGGCTGTTGCAACGTGCCTGACGAGTGATGTCGAAGAGCCGGCTGTGGATGTGTCAGCGCTCGGATTGCAGAAAGCCAGCATCGGAATCGAGCGAATTGCAGAGCGGTAACGCCTCAACAAAAAGCAAAGTCGGTGGCTAGTGTTAAGTAGAACAGCGGTGCTAGCTCCGCCAAAATTGTTGTCAATAATTTAATGGAAAATGGAATGAATGAACGGATCAAGAGCGTCTCGGTGATCGGCCTTGGTTACATCGGTCTGCCGACGGCGGCGATGTTTGCCTCGCGCAAGATAAAGGTCATCGGTGTTGATATTAACCAACATGCGGTAGACACGATCAACAAAGGGGAAATTCACATTGTCGAACCGGAACTCGACATGATTGTGCATGCAGCCGTGACTGATGGCTTTTTGCGTGCAGCGACCACGCCGGAACCGGCAGAAGCCTTCCTGATTGCTGTGCCGACGCCATTCAAGGGTGACCATGAACCGGATTTGTCCTATGTGCGAGCGGCGGCGGAATCAATCGCTCCGGTGCTCAAGAAAGGAGACATCGTCATTCTTGAATCCACATCGCCTGTTGGCACCACAGAGAAGATGATGCAATGGCTCGCTTTAAAGCGCCCGGATTTACGTTTTCCTGTGGAGCCTGGATGCGAATACGATGTGCATATAGCGTACTGCCCAGAACGTGTTTTACCTGGTCATGTAGTACGCGAATTGATAGAAAACGATCGCATTATTGGCGGCATGACCGAAGCGTGTTCAAAGCGGGCTGCCGAGGTGTACCGCGTGTTCGTTACGGGTGAACTGCTATTTACGACAGCCCGCACTGCGGAAATGAGCAAGCTTACCGAAAATGCCTTCCGCGATGTGAACATTGCCTTTGCTAATGAGCTATCCCTTGTCAGCGACAAACTCGGGATTGACGTATGGGAGTTGATCAAGCTTGCCAACCACCATCCAAGGGTAAATATTCTTCAGCCTGGTTGCGGAGTGGGCGGGCACTGCATAGCGGTAGACCCGTGGTTCATTGTGGACAAGGCGCCGGAGGAAAGCAGGCTGATCCGCACTGCGCGCGAGGTCAATAATCACAAACCGGAGTGGGTATTGGCGAAGGTGCGGAAATCGGTGGAATCGTTGGTTGCTACCGGGCGGAAAGAGACCACACTCACCGTTGCCTTCCTTGGCCTTGCCTTCAAGCCAAACATTGACGATCTGCGCGAGAGTCCTGCCTTGCATATCGCAGAAAAATTCGCCTCTCAAACGCGTACGCGGCTTTTGCTTGTTGAACCCAATATCGAAACCTTACCCGCGTCTTTAGCCGACCATGCTCTCACATCGGTCGACGAGGCCATTTCGAAAGCCGACCTCATCGTCATGCTGGTCAATCATCGAGAGTTCAGGGGAATCAAGGAAAAGCTCAACGTCGACACTCATCTTGTCGATGCGGTCGGTATTAACCGGGTTTGAGTAAAACGCTACGGGACAGAAGCATGAATAAAAATATCACCTTATCCGTTGTCACTCCAGACACCGTCCCAGGGGAGCCACTTGCCGATATTCATGATCGAGTGGCCGAAGCTTACTATGGCAAGATGGGCGCCCAGTTCATGCGTGAAACGCAGGATCGGATTCATTGGATATGCGACCAGGTTCAAGGGACAAGCGTTCTTGACGTGGGATGCAGCCAAGGCATTGTGGCGCTACTTCTTGCTCGTGAAGGTATTAAAGTTACAGGCATCGACACTAGTCCCAAGGCGATTGAACAGGCATCGCTTTACTTGGCAAGCGAACCAGACCATGTGCAGGAAAAAGTCGAATTCATTAATGCAGATTTTCTATCACTCGATTTGCAGAAGCTGAAGTTCGAAACCATTGTAATGAGCGAAGTGCTCGAACATCTGGTTCAACCACAAAGGTTTTTAGACATCGCCGCTAAAATTCTTCCAAAAAAAGGAAGACTGATCATAACAGTGCCTTTTGGCATCAACGATTTTATTGACCACAAACATACCTTTTATCTGCTAGAGCCGCTCAAACTCATTGCGAAACATTTTGATGTCGTTGAAATAGAAGTATTGGGTAAATGGCTTGGTGTCGTTGCACAACTTCGAGATGGGATCAAACCTAAAGCCGCCAATGTCAATCTGACGGAAAACATGCTGAAAAAACTGGAAGCAGCATTTTTTCAGATTGAACGGAATCTCCGTGATGATGTTGGCGCTGCCCGAAAAAAATTTGATGATATTAATCAGAAGTACCGTGCTGCGACCGAACAGGAAGAGGCATCACGCCTGGCCGCCGAGCAGGCACTGGAGCAAATCCAGACACAGATGGAGCAGGCACAGGCCAGACGGCAAGAAGAGCGGGCCGCCCTGCAGCAAGAGATTGGCCGTCTTGCCGAACAAGCGCAAGCCAACAGTATTGCCGCCCATGACGCGGAGAAAAAGCTCATCCGCCTGGAAGCAGAGCATGCAACGGCAACCGCCCGCCTGGAAGCGGCCAATCAGAAGTACCGTGCTGCGACCAGACAGGAAGAGGCATCACGCCTAGCCGCCGAGCAGGCACAGGCCAGACGGCAAGAAGAGCGGGCCGCCCTGCAGCAAGAGATTGGCCGTCTTGCCGAACAAGCGCAAGCCAACAGTATTGCCGCACATGACGCGGAGAAAAAGCTCATCCGCCTGACAGCGGAGCATGCAACGGTAACCGTCCGCCTGGAAGCGGCCAATCAGAAGTACCGTGCTGCGACTGAACAGGTCAATTCGCTCAAGAAGCGCATCGCACAGGAAGAGGCATCACGCCAAGCCGCCGAGCAGGCATTGGGGGAAATCCCGATACAGCTAGAGCAAGCCAACCTCAAGTACAGATGGCTGATTGCAGAGGAACTCCCAAAATTAAAGGAGAAACTTGAAGTCCACGCCTCGATAGCGCGTGAACAAAAGCACAAAATCGAGCAACTGGCGCTTGAAGACAAAAAGAACAAAAAAGCGTTGGCAGAGGCCAATAACAAACTTCAACAACTGCATCATCAAAAAATAGAAGCAGAACAAAAAGTTATTAAAACCCGTGCCAGCTTGGCTTTTCAGCTTGGCTATCTACTGATGCATGGCTTTACCTCAGTGCGTGGCTTTATGGGCTTGGGCAGGGCTTTTTGGGCGTGGCGCAATGAGCTGATTACACGGCAAAAACGAAGGGCACGCAGCCGCAAAGCACTGGATCACGCAGCATCATCGCCAAAGGTAGCCTCCCCGGTGGTGAGATTACAGGAACAGTCCTCATCACATACGACGCCGCTTGCAAATCAAATTGCCGACCAGGTTCTTGATCGCAGTCCATCCACGATTGTTCCTGTTGACGTCATGTCGAAAAAACGGCCTCAGCTGAAAATAGCGTGCATCATGGACGAGTTTACCTTTGGCTCGTACAGACATGAGTGCGACACGCAGCAGCTGACGCCCGATCATTGGAAAGCAGAATTAAGCGCATTCATGCCCCAGCTTCTGTTCATTGAGTCGGCATGGCGCGGAAAAGACGAGTTATGGGGCAGCAAGGTTGGCCACACCAGCCAGGAACTGCAAGACATTGTTGCATGGTGCCGTGCGATGTCCGTACCGACCATCTTCTGGAACAAGGAAGACCCGGTGCATTTCGAATCCTTTCTGACCACCGCCAAACTGTTCGATTACGTATTTACGACCGACATCGATTGTATTCATCGCTACAAGGCAGCGCTTGGCCATGATCGTGTGTACTTGCTGCCGTTTGCTTGCCAGCCGGCCACCAATCATCCAATTGAAACCTATGAGCGCAAGGACGCCTTCTGCTTTGCGGGCGCGTACTATACGCGCTATCCGGAACGAACACGGGATTTGGGCAATTTTGCAGCCGAGCTTCCGACGTTCCGTCCGCTCGAAATCTATGACCGGAATTACGGCAAGAACGATCCCAATTACCAGTTCCCTGCGGCGTATCAACCCTACATTGTAGGTACCTTGCCGTTCGACCAGATTGACAAGGCGTACAAAGGGTATCGCTACGCGATCAATCTGAATTCGATCAAGCAGTCGCAATCGATGTTCGCCCGTCGCGTGTTCGAACTGCTCGCCTCCAATACGGTCACCGTCAGCAATTTCTCGCGCGGCATCCGTATCTTGTTTGGCGATTTGATCATCACAACGGACAATGGCAGCGAGATGGTCCGGAAATTGAACATGCTGGCTAGTGACGACGAACATGCACGCAAGCTTCGTCTGGCGGCATTACGCAAGGTGATGCACGAACATACCTATGAACAGCGATTATCGTACGTAGTTTCCAAGGCATTGCAAAAGCCAATGGAAAGCGGATTGCCCCATATCGCTGTCGTCGCGCATGCGGCAAATCAAGTTGAGCTGGATGCAGTCTTGGCATGTTACCGGCGCCAGCATTATGCCAACACGACGCTGCATGTCGTTACCGGAGAAGGCCTTGTTCAGGATGCGTCCGTTACAGGCCATCGCGTACGACTGATTCGTCGCGAACAAATCGTCGGTCAAACGGTTCGTGCATGCCTCTCCGATGCCGACCTGATCGCCCCGATGGTGCCAGAGGATTACTACGGTCCCAACTATCTGCTCGATATTGCGCTGGCCACTCGCTATAGTGACGCGGTTGTCATCGGCAAGGGTAGCCACCATGTTCTGGTCGATGGCACGATACAGCTTAAACACGGTCAAGTCGCTTATCGTCCGATCACGCGGATACCCGCACGTTGCGCATCCATCAGAATGGAGGGTGTTGCGAATGCGGTACTGATCGATTGGCTGGACTCTTTGCTCTACATGCATTTTGAATCGGTGCATGGACTAGCCATTGATGAATTCAACTACTGCCGACATGGTGCAGATAAAGAGCAGCAGGCCTTGGTCTCCAGGCGCGTAGATGACTTGCCCAATCTGAACACAGGCATCAGTATTGACGAGTTGCTGGCGCGTGCAGAACGTATTGCGCCACAAGCCAATAGTCATGATGAAGGCTCTGTCATCACGGGAAAACAGCTCGCCTCATATTTTACAAAAGCGCCAAGCTCGGCCATCCAACTGACGGTAGACGGCAATTGCTGGCGCGTAGATTCAACGCTCGCGGATGGCAAGCACGAATACGTGTACGCCACTATCGACCACAGCCCGGAATCACTCGGATTCGACAACCAGCTCAAAATTCACCTCGACACCACACCCGGACTGAACATCCAGCTGGTGATCCTTTTCCTGGATGCACAAAAACAAAAAATCAGTCACGTCATCAAACACGCCAACCGCAATCAAGAAGCCGAAATTCCGACGGGCACTGCCAAAATACGCTTCGGCCTGCGTTTTTATGCTGGCGGTAATGCTGAAATCAAGGGTTTGGTACTGGGACACCGCGACATCGAACCTGCCGAAATGATCGGTCAGGGAGAGCATCTTTTGATTACCAATCACTACCCCTCCTACGACGATCTATATCGCAACGGCTTCGTACACAGCCGGGTGCGCGCCTATCGGGAACGTGACGTTAAGTGCGATGTTTTCAGGCTGCGTTCCAATGAAGCAGTTTCTTATCATGAATTCGAGGATGTCGACGTTACTACCGGTTCTCAGGAGGCATTGCACCGAATGTTGTGCAGCGGCCAATACAAGAGTGTCCTCGTGCATTTCCTTGACCTGTCGATGTGGGAAGTGCTGCAACGGCATATCCATCGCCTTAAAATTATTGTATGGGTTCACGGCGCGGAGATTCAGCCGTGGTGGCGGCGCGACTATAACTATCACACGGAAGAAGCACGCGCTGTAGGCAAACTGCAAAGCGAACAACGAATGGCTTTCTGGCGGGGGTTGCTAAAAGACATTCCAGCCAACCTCAAGCTGGTATTTGTCTCGCGTTACTTTGCAGAAGAAGTCATGGAAGATCTTGGGTTCCGTATTCCTGAAAAACACTACGCCATCATTCACAACCCTATTGATACAGAAATATTCAGTTATCAAAAGAAGCCGGTTGAGCAACGCAAGAAGGTACTCTCGATTCGTCCTTATGCATCGGCCAAATATGCGAATGATCTCAGCGTGAAGGCGATTCAACTGCTATCCAATAAATCCTGGTTTTACGATATGGAGTTCCGCATGATTGGGGACGGGTCACTATTCGAGGAAACGCTGGCTCCACTGCGCAAATTCCGCAACGTCTATATAGAACAGCGCTTCCTTAAACAGGATGAGATTGCAGCGCTTCATAAAGAGTACGGCATGTTCCTTTGTCCGACCCGCATGGATGCGCAAGGTGTTTCACGTGACGAAGCAATGGCCTCAGGTCTCGTGCCTGTCACCAACGCGGTAACAGCGATTCCCGAATTTGTTGACGAAAGCTGTGGCGTTCTTGCTGCGGGAGAAGATGCCGAAGCAATGGCCAAGGGTATTGCTGAACTTTATGAGGAGCCGGAACAATTCGCTGCACTATCAATAGCAGCAGCTGCGCGAGTGCGTCGCCAAAGCGACCTATTGAGAATCATTGGTGCGGAAATGAGACTCATGAAATGAGTGCAAAACTACGTATTCAGGGCCTTTCGTGGGCGATTATTTGTCCTATTGCGCTGCTATGCTCTTTGACTGACAGCGCTGCAAAAGCTGCTGAAGCACAGCCGAAAGTCATCACCTACTCAGTAGGGTATCGCACCACTGCCCCCGCCCCGCCCCATAATGTCGTTGAACTCGGGATTATCACCGTTTGCGGTAAGGCCTTGTGCATGAAATTCACGCGCTATGACGGCGGAATGAATCTTCCCCGAGCACCTACTGAACTCCCGCACGAAATGCATGCGCCGACTCGTTCGCCACGATGTTTTGACGAACGCATCGCTACCATCAACCCGAGCGAGTCGGGACAACGTACGGTCAAATTCAGCCAAGAGAGCGATGGATTCTTGATCGCCACCGATCAGTTTCAATACCGCTGGACCACAGATCCTGAAGTTTCAGATTCCTATGTGCTCACAGAAATCAGGAACGCCACCGACACCATCCAATTGGACCAAGCGGTAGGCTTCGCTTTCGTTTCAAGTGCCCCCGTATTCGGATCCATCAAGCAAAAGCAGATTGACACTTACTTCAACGGCGATATTTATCACAAGGATACGCTGATGGGGGTCGCTGATGATTGGAAACACCAATTATCCAGCATTGATTTTCGCCGCTTCAAAGCAACCCCGACAGGCGAAACTTTGTTGCTGACGCGAGAGGGGAATCCAAAGGTCAAGAAACGAATTGGGAAACCTATCTGGGTGCAAAACAGCATCATACTCAAGCGCAATGACGATCCCATTTCACCGCTAGTTCAAGAATACGGCCACGATTTCAACATGAACGGCTGCTTTGACGAATTTGGTCACAATAAGTTGTTATTACCCGTTAGGGGCGATGCCAACGCCATTCGCGCATTCGTGTACATCGAATATAGCCCCGACAAGCTCGATGGGGTTCCGATGATCTCCGTGGGAAGATATTACAGGTAATAAAACGCCATGCTTACATTAAAAAGACCAATACGAGTATTGATACTTGGAAGTTGTGTATCGCGCGATATTTTAAGTTTTGCACACAACCAGCAATTCGAGCTCGTAGATTATTACGCGCGCTCTTCATTGGCTTCATTAGGCACCATGCCTATTCCGATACATGAGGAGGATTTAACCAAGATCAATTCCCCTTTTCAGCGACGAATGGTTTTACGTGACATACGCAAGAGCTTTCTTGATGACTTTAAAAACCAGGAATTTGATGTTCTTCTTTTAGATTTCCTTGACGAACGATTTGATGTTTATGAAATGCACCCTGGATCAGTAGCAACGGCTTCCAATGAATTGTTTGCAAGCGGCTTGGTCACTTCAGCGCAGCGCAATTCGACTCAATGGATAGCAAGTGGCAGCGAACAACATCAGGTCTTATGGTTGAAGGGCGTAGAAAAACTGGTCGCCGCGTTGAACGCACACGACGTATTAAAGCGGGTAGCGATCAATAAAGTCTTTTGGGCTGATCAGTTCGAAGACGGCAGCGCCTTACCCGCAACATTCCCTGCCGCCACCATTAATAAGGCCAACGATCATCTTGCATGGATGTATGACCAATTGGCGCATTTCGTCGCGCCTGACAATTGGATGACGTTTTCAACGGAGATGTTCAAAGCAAATCCTCAACATCGCTGGGGGCTTTCCCCGGTCCATTACTCTGATGACTATTACAGAAAAGCCTGTGCCAGCTTGCATGACCTTGTTGAATCAAACCTATCAATGCCCTCAATGAGGGCGCAGCCAGATAAACCCGAGGAGAGAATTATGAATGCCAATGTAAACAGTTCCCAAATTAAACAGGTTCTCCTTGCCTGCGAAGGAAATGAACTGGTGGCAAATGTCGTAAGTTCTGGACTGGACGCCGCACAATTTGCGTTTTACGTGTTCAGAAACGAAGAGCGTATCCATGCACAGTGGTATACGACAAGCGCGGAGCTACGATTCGATACCAAAGGAACGCCAGGGCTGTATCGGATATTTGTTTTCCTGTTAGCACCGGATGGCCATAAGGAAACAAAATATTCGAATCCAGTGTTTCTGAATCCCACCACGTTCACCTTGTCATCGTCCACAAAGCCGAAGCCTGAACGTACGGCACTGCAACTTGGCGGACCTCATTGGACGTTTCCTGCACTTTATTTTAACGGCGGAAATCAACGGCTATTTGTAATGCTGGGCGGCGCTGCTGACCGAAACAAGATTACATTGCCGTACTTTAATCGCTGGACTTGGGCGGCAGCCGGCAAGTTTCCAGGTCATGTGCTATGTGTTGCAGATCCTACACTTGAACTCCATGATGACATGAGGGTGGGGTGGTATCTCGGCACAACCAAGCACGACGCTACTGATGAACTTTGCAACCTTATCCGACGTTTCGCAGAAACACTTGATATACCAGAGGATAAGATTGTTTTCTGGGGATCTTCTGGTGGTGGCTTTGCATCATTAGCGATGGCTGCCCGAATTGAAGGTTCAACCGCAGTTGCTATCAACGGCCAAACCGAAATTCTTGCATATAACCTTGACAGCGCTGTGAGGAGGGTCAGGAACCTGTGTTTCAATAGCAAATCTGCAGTGGAGATTGAGCAGATGTTCGGTCATCGCGTCAGCATGAAGAACGCATGGAGAAACAATCGGCATTCTCGCGCCATCCTGATACAAAACAAGCAGGATACGCATCACTACCGTCGCCACTTTCAACCGTTCTGGACTGCCTTTCAGGGTGCCTCTAAAGGAGGCCGGTCTGCAGATGGCCGTCATTTTGCGTGGCTTTACGAGGATCCGAGCGGACACGGGCCTGAATCCGAAGAAATGATTCCGGACATATTGGGCTTGATCGAGGATCATGAACACATGGAGTTGCCGCTGGCACTGGACACCGCACCATAACATCATGGCGCTGTCCCTCTTCAAACATGCGTCCGCCGGTGATTCTCCACTCCGCATTGCCTTGCTTGCGGACGAGTTAACCCGTCACTGCTTGAGCGAGTCTTGTTCGACATACGATCTGACTCCGCTTAACTACCGTTGGGTGCTGCAATTCTGGAAACCCGATTTACTTTTCGTCGAGTCGGCGTGGAGTGGTTACCGTAACGCATGGAAGTTCAAGATCGCGGCGTATCCCGACTATCCGAAACGCAATAACAATACGCTTGCGAAGATGGTGGCATGTGCCCGTGATCTAGGCAACCCCACAGTATTTTGGAACAAAGAGGACGGCGTCCACTACGACCG
>CBINHE010000088.1:0-17942 GCA_966250375.1 uncultured Oxalobacteraceae bacterium | reverse complement strand
CTCGCGCCTACTTCCTCTCAGCAAGCCGGCCTTGGCTTCATGCGATTGCCCTGAGCATTGACGGAAGATAAGTATGCGACTTGTTGTAGAAGTGAGCCATGTCCGCGATTGCTTTATCAATAGCGCTTTTCGCAGGCAAGGTTTGCTCTGCGATGAATGCTGCTTTTAATGCGAATTGGCATTAGAGCGGATTTCCCCCGGATGTAAGGGGGCAAGCCGGGTTTCTTTGGAGCGCCCCTTATACCAATCCTCCTAAAAAACGTGACAGGAAAATCAATGGATTTTTTCGTCTGGCAAGGGCGACGCAGGGGTTTCGCGCAGCATGCTGCGCGCCTGCGGAACAGTATCGGCTTGTAAGCCGATGGGGCCGCCGAGGTACGCGCCCTGCAAGGGTAAGGAGAGCGCATGGCGAGCCATGACTAGCAACACGTTCGCGACCAACGATTAACAATACGCTCTCTGCCAGGCGGAAAAAGACGCGATTTAACTGTCATGTTTTTTAGGAGGATTGGTATTACATCCGGGGGAAATTCGCTCTATGGATGCGTGAGATTGGACGCAGGTGTGATAGGTAAAGAACTGGCTGTGGCAGCCGGTTTACCATTCGGCTCCAGCACTTGAATGAAAATCTCGTTTTCCTTAATCATCCCCAGCTCGTAGCGGGCGCGCTCTTCGACCGCGCCCGTGCCGTCTTTCAGATCCTGCACTTCGGAATTAAGCTTGGCATTGCGCGCTTTGAGTTCGTCGTTTTTCTTTTGCGCGGCAGTAACTTGCTTATCCAGATCCCAAACGCGCAACCATCCACCTTTACCCAGCCACAAAGGGTACTGGATCAATAGCAATAACGCTGCGAGGCAGATTAGAATCAGACGCATCTGTTCATGTCCGGCTGAAAAACAATATTCCTCAGCCAGACCTTCACACTTACTTCAAGTTATAGAATGCACCGCGACCAGGATAGCTGGCGATGTCGCCCAGATCTTCTTCGATACGCAGCAACTGGTTGTATTTCGCCATGCGGTCCGAACGCGACATCGACCCGGTCTTGATCTGCAATGCATTCATGCCCACCGCGATATCGGCAATCGTTGCATCTTCCGTCTCGCCCGAGCGATGCGAAATCACCGCGGTGTAGCCTGCGCGCTTGGCCATTTCAATCGCGGCAAACGTCTCGGTCAGGGTGCCGATCTGGTTGATCTTGATCAGGATCGAGTTCGCGATATTTTTTTGGATCCCTTCGCGCAAGATCCGGGTATTGGTAACGAACAAGTCGTCACCGACCAACTGGATTTTCTTGCCCAATGCATTCGTCAGGGTCGCCCAGCCTTCCCAGTCATTTTCCGCCATGCCGTCCTCGATCGAGATGATCGGGTACTTGTCGCACCAGGTAGCAAGCAGGTTCGTGAAATCGGCGGACGACAAGGTCAAGCCTTCGCCATCCAGTTTGTATTTGCCGTCCTTGTAGAATTCGCTGGCCGCGCAATCCAAGCCCAATGCGATTTGCTTACCCGGCTCGTAGCCGGCTTGCTCGATGGCCTGGATAATCAGCTTGATCGCCGCTTCATGGTTGTCGACCGAGGGTGCGAAGCCACCTTCGTCGCCGACCGCCGTAGTCAGGTGCTTGTCGTGCAGGATTTTCTTCAGAGTGTGAAATACTTCGGCGCCGTAGCGGATTGCTTCCCGGAAGCTCGGAGCGCCGACCGGGATGATCATGAATTCCTGGATATCGAGGTTGTTGTCGGCATGCGCGCCCCCGTTGATGACGTTCATCATCGGTACCGGCATTTGCATCGCGCCGGAGCCGCCGAAATAGCGGTACAGCGGCAGGCCGGATTCTTCGGCCGCAGCCTTGGCCACCGCCATCGAAACCGCCAGCGTCGCATTGGCGCCGAGGCGCGCCTTGTTGTCGGTGCCGTCGAGGTCGATCAGAGTGCGGTCGAGGAAGGCTTGCTCGTTGGCGTCGAGACCCATGATGGCTTCGGAAATTTCGGTATTGATGTTTTCGCAGGCTTTCAGGACGCCTTTGCCGAAATAGCGGCTCTTGTCGCCATCGCGCAATTCGATCGCTTCACGCGAGCCAGTCGATGCGCCGGACGGGACGGCGGCGCGGCCCATGACGCCAGACTCCAGCAGCACGTCACATTCGACGGTCGGGTTGCCGCGCGAATCGATTACTTCGCGGCCGATGATGTCAACAATTGCACTCATTCATTTCTCCAAAATTAAGCAAAATCTGTTTCGAGGAACACTGATTTTTTTGTCACGCGATCGAGGTCCACCAAGGTCGCGAGCAATTCCTTGATGCGCATCAGTGGTACCGCATTCGGGCCGTCAGACTTGGCTTCGGCCGGGTTCGGGTGGGTTTCCATGAACAGGCCTGAGATGCCGACCGCGACTGCCGCACGGGCCAGTACCGGAACGAACTCGCGCTGTCCGCCGGACGACGTGCCCTGCCCGCCAGGCAGTTGCACCGAATGGGTCGCATCGAACACGACCGGGCAGCCGGTCTCGCGCATGATCGCCAGCGAGCGCATGTCCGACACTAGATTGTTGTAGCCGAAGGATGCACCGCGTTCGCATGCCATGAAGTTATCCTCTGGCAGTCCAGCTTCTTTCGCTGCCGCACGCGCCTTGTCGATCACATTTTTCATGTCGTGCGGTGAGAGGAACTGACCTTTCTTGATATTGACCGGTTTGCCGGATTGAGCGCAGGCATGGATGAAATCAGTTTGACGACACAAAAAGGCGGGTGTCTGCAGTACGTCGACCACGGCGGCGACCGGCTTGATCTCGTCGATTTCGTGGATATCCGTCAGGACCGGTACGCCAATCTGTTTTTTCACGTCCGCCAGAATTTCCAGACCTTTTTCCATGCCGAGGCCGCGGAACGATGTGCCGGACGAACGGTTCGCCTTGTCGAACGAAGACTTGTAAATGAAAGGAATACCCAGTTCGGCCGTTATCTCTTTCAAACGGCCAGCGGTATCCAGGGCCATCTGGTGCGATTCGATCACGCAGGGGCCGGCGATCAGGAAGAACGGGCGATCAAGCCCGATATCGAAACCGCAGAGCTTCATGCCGCCTTCCTCTCGCTCGCTGCCTGCTTGTGCGCCAGTGCGGCCTTGATGAAGGAAATAAACAGGGGGTGACCATCGCGCGGCGTCGACTTGAATTCCGGGTGATATTGGACGCCGACGTACCACGGATGCGCATTTTCGCCGGTACGCGGCAATTCCATGATTTCGCACAGGTCTTCGGTGGGGGTACGTGCCGAGACGATCAGGCCGGCCTCTTCCACGCGGCCGAGATAATGATTGTTTGCTTCGTAGCGATGACGGTGGCGCTCAGTGACCACGTTGCCATAAATTTCGGCAGCCAACGTGCCGGGTTTCACTGCACAAGTCTGCGCGCCCAGCCGCATGGTGCCGCCCAGGTCGGAATTCACATCGCGCTTTTCAACCTTGCCATCGTGGTTTTGCCATTCGTTGATGAGTGCGACCACTGGTTGATCGGTGTCGACGTCGAATTCGGTCGAATTCGATTTGGCCAGGCCGGCCTTGTTGCGTGCGTATTCAATCAACGCGACTTGCATGCCGAGGCAGATACCGAGGTAGGGAATTTTATTTTCGCGGGCGAAGCGAGCTGCGGAAATCTTGCCTTCCACGCCGCGTTTGCCGAAGCCGCCCGGCACCAGGATTGCATCGTATTTTGCCAGTACGCTGGTACTGCCGACTTCAATTTCCTCGGAGTCCAGATACTCAATATTCACGCGGCTTTCGGTATGGATGCCGGCATGACGCAATGCTTCGGTCAACGACTTGTACGATTCGGTCAGGTCGACATATTTGCCGACCATGCCGATGGTGACTTCGTCTTTCGGATTTTCCAGCGCATGAATCAATTTGGTCCACATCGACAGATCGGCCGGTTTCGGCGACAAGCCGAGTTTTTCGCAAACGATCGCGTCCAGACCCTGATCGTGCAGCATTTGCGGAATCTTGTAAATCGTGTCGGCATCCCACACCGATATGACGGCCTCTTCCTGCACGTTCGAGAACAGCGATATCTTGGCGCGCTCGTCATCGGGAATGCGGCGGTCGGCACGGCACAACAGCGCGTCTGGCGAAATACCGATTTCACGCAGTTTTTGCACGCTATGTTGGGTCGGCTTGGTCTTGAGTTCACCGGCCGACACCAAATAAGGCACCAGAGTCAGATGTACAAATGCGGCTGCATTGCGGCCGGCACGCAGACTCAACTGCCGCGCCGCTTCAAGGAACGGCAGCGATTCGATATCGCCGACGGTGCCGCCGATTTCGACCAGAGCAATGTCAAAGCCTTCGGCACCGCGATGGATATATTCCTGGATCTCGTTCGTGATATGCGGGATGACTTGCACGGTCTTGCCGAGATACTCGCCGCGCCGCTCTTTGCGGATCACGGATTCATAGATCTGGCCGGTCGTGAAGTTATTGACCTTCTTCATCTTGGCAGTGATGAAGCGCTCATAGTGGCCGAGATCGAGATCGGTCTCCGCGCCATCGTCGGTAACGAATACTTCACCGTGCTGGAATGGGCTCATCGTTCCCGGATCCACGTTGATGTACGGGTCGAGTTTAAGAAGAGTGACTTTGAGGCCGCGCGATTCGAGGATCGCAGCGAGGGAGGCGGCGGCAATCCCTTTACCGAGGGAAGACACGACGCCGCCAGTGACGAATACAAACTTGGTCATTGCAGATGGTGCCGAACGGCACGTGCGGGAAATTCAAATTATACCGCAAACCTCGTCAAACCTGAGCATTTCCAATGCCCGATGTTCAGAAAGGGACGCCTGAATGCTGCACTGACACCTGATCCCTACGGAGTATATGAAAACCACAGTCTTACAAAGTTTTGCGCTCCAATGTTATTTGGAAGCTCGCTGATTTCATTACCACGCCGGACAATCGATGCACTAATGTTGTAGGCGCCGCGATTCCAGACCAAACCCGCTTCAGCCTCGCCTACCAGCCGCTTCGGTTTGACGACATGAGGATTACCCTGGGAAAAATAGCCGCCCTGAAGTGTCGCGTTGTAGCCGATAGCATTCGCGTCCAGACGGATGAAACCATGCAAGGTGGACTGCTCCGGCAGCGGATTCAACTGCCCGGCGCGCAGGGTGAGGCCGACTCCTGCATCAGTATAGATATTGCCGAACCGGCCGTGCAGATTCGGCGTCAGATCAATGGATGGCGTGTATGTCCAGCGCACCGGCACCATATCGGCGTATAGCACTACACCCAGCTCATTTTTGACCTGTTTGCTCCAGGCTTGCGGCAGCGGTTGCCCTAGCAGCCGGTGCAAATTCGTCTGCGTCCATTTGCCGCCGGCGCAAGGGCCTAGGCAACCGAGATCGAATCCCAATCTTGCACGTCTGCCGTCGTCGTGACGGGTTTCCTTGAGAAAACCACCATAGAGCCAGCCCGCATAGGGATGATCCGGTGGGCCCACACGTGCAGGCGGCCATTTGATATCCGACGCGGTATAGAGCTCCTGCCCGAGCCGCCAGCCGAAAACGGTCGTTTGACCAGTGGCGCGAATTGCATACCGCTGCTCGATGCGAACACCGCTGGTATAAAAACCATCGTTCTTGTTCAACAATAAAGTATCGTTGTCGACATTGAGCAGCGTGGTTGATTTACCCTGTGCCACGGCCGCTTGAAAATCATCAAGCACATTACTCGCGGCACCAGCCCGGGCGCAGACGGCGATCAATAGACATCCGAGGAGCGGTTTGAAGAGCGACTGTGGCATAAATTAGTCAGGAATGAAGTAAGGATTGAACCACCTCATGCAATGCGCTTGCCGCCCTTGCAGGAGATTCCATCGGAAACAAATGGCCGCCAGGAATCAGTCGAAAATTCCGCCCCGCCAAACGCTTGGTCGCTGCCATGCCCGCCTGACGGCACTCGACTGAATCCGTGCCACCGACAAACCCCACCGGCACCGGAAACGATCGGCGTACGATCGTGCCGATGTGATGGGGCAAGCTGCGATAGACCGCAGTTTCCGTTTCACGCGTAAATCGCAGTGTGACACCCTCCGGGTGCGACTTCAAGCCATGCTCAAGGTAATCGCGCAATACCTCAGGAGGCCAAATCGCAAACATGTCTTTTGATACATAGTGCCGATATGCGTCTTCCACGTTTGCCCAGGTATTTCGGCGCTTCTCGGAAAACTGGGCAGGTGAAAATTTTTTGTCGGCACCGAGCGATTTCACAATACGTAATAACAATGCGCGCCAACCGGCAACAACCGGCGAATCCAGCAATACAACACACCGCACCAAGTCGGGCCGCGCTTTCGCCGCCATCAGGCTTAGCACGCCGCCCATCGAATGCCCGGCCAACACGACCGGCTGTTTATAGCGTGCAGTCAATTCATCAATCAATTCAAGCATCAATGCATGCCAGCCATTACGCACCGGGTAGCGAGGATTGTGTGCATGCATCGGCAGCGCCTGCACATCGTAATGCTTGCGCAGATGATTGAAAAACACGCGATAAGTACCCGCTGGATAACTATTGGCATGAACGAAATGAAGTATTGGTTGCATCATATTTATTCGCGGCCATATCGGTAGCGACCATGACTGCCACCGCCATATGAGAGGTTTACCATTGATGTATTGTCGCGTCCTGACGGCGCGCAACGACGAGGGCGCTCCACTGGAACACCGAAACAGTCAGACGGGAAAAGACGCGATTTATCCCCGTCGATTCAGCTTGACTGACTACTAGCGACCATACCAATAGCGAGCGTGCTCGGTACGATATTCAGTAAAACTGAGCGCGCTTCCAAACTGCAGCGTGACCGCGCCCGACTCATCGCTGCGCACACGTTTGATACCGAACTGGCCGTAGCGTTCGAACACTTCAGCCTTCGGATGATGATAGCGATTCCGGTATCCGACTTGAAACAGTGCCAACTCGGGTTTGACTGCATGCAAAAATGCCTTGGTAGACGAGGTGCCGCTGCCATGATGCGGCGCAAGCAATACCGATGCCTGCAATTTCTCTGTACTGCTTTCCACCAGCTCGGCTTCCTGCACCGCTTCGATGTCGCCGGCCAGAAGAATGGATTGCCCGCCTGCCGTGATTTTCAATGTGCAGCTGCGCGCGTTCGGTTTCCATTTGCTGCTGTCATAACTGACCGCAGTCGGGTGCAGCATATCGAACCGCACGCCATCCCATGACCATGTCTGCCCTGCCGCACACCGCCGATGATCCGGCGCCGCCTTGACGATAGGGTTGGCGAACGGCAGCGATGATGCGACCCAAGCTACTTTGATGTCTTCAAAAATCGATAATGCGCCGCCCGAATGGTCGTTATCGCTGTGCGACACAATCACGCCATCCAATGCATCGATCCCGCGCGCCTTCAAATAAGGCAAGATGACGCGATTGCCGCCATCCGACTGCGGCGAATAAAACGGCCCGGTGTCGTACAACAGACGGTGATGCCGGGTCTCGACCAGCAGCGCCGTACCCTGTCCCACATCGAATGCAGTAACCCACATCTCGTCTTGCTTCGGATGAATCGGCGTGTTCAGCATCAGCGGCAGCCAGCCTGCCATCCCAAGCCAGCGCACCGGCCAGCCGCGCGGCGCAAGCAGCCATAGCGTGCCGATCAATGCAGCGCCGAATATCCAGAATGCAGGAACCGGCGCAGTCCACACCGCAGCGGGAAAACTGCTGAGCCAAGTCAGACCCAGCGCCAGCGATTCGACCATCGAATGCGCCAATCCGAGCAACCAGCCGCACAGCGGCGCGGGCAACACACTGCCGACAAGCGCCAGCGGCGTAACAATAAAACTGATGAGCGGAATCGCAACCGCATTGGCAATCGGACTCACGAGCGACATTTGCCCGAACAGCAGCATCGTGAGGGGGACCAGGCCAAGCGTCACGACATACTGCGTGTGCGTTGCGGATTTCAGTACCTTTGACCAACGCTCCTTGCGCGTTGACGCCGCATCTGCATGCAACTGCGCGCGCCCTGTCGACGCGTACAGGATAACCGCCACCGCACCAAACGACAGCCAGAACCCCGGCCACAAAACCGCCCATGGATCAAGCAGAACGACTACGCCCAGCGCAATGCACAACACGTGTGAGACGCTCGTGATGCGGCCAAACCACAGTGCAGCCGCCACTACGCTCAGCATGTACAGCGTACGCTGCGCCGGTACGCCGAAGCCGGCGAGCAACACGTAGATCAATGCAATGCCCGCTCCCGCCAAAGCCGCCACCTTTTGCGCAGGCAACAGTAGGGGCAGCCTGGCATCGGTAAAGAACGAACGGCGCCATAATCCAGAGACGATTGCAGCAAACAGTCCCGCAACCATTGTGATGTGCAATCCCGAGATCGAAATCAGGTGACCGATGCCCGTTCGGTTGAATATTTTCCAATCGGTTTGATTGATCGCTCGCTGATCGCCGACGACCAGCGCCACGATCACACCAGCATATTCCCTATCGGGCAACGCAGCGAGAATCCGGTCGCGCAGCCAGCCGCGGCAATGTTCCACGACATTGCCAAAGCTGACCACGAAATTATCGACACGACGGTTCTTCAGCAACGCGTTTTCATCCGGTCGCACGTAGCCGGTCGCCCGCAGATTCTGTTCCAGCAGCCAAACCTCATAATCGAAGCCATGAGGATTGGCGTTACCATGCGGGCGTCTCAGGCGCACTGTCAATTGCCAGCGCTCACCGGGTTTGATGTCGCCCACCGTACGGGAATCGTCGGAAAAAAATCCGGTATACCACGACAAGGCCAATTTTGGCGGCACGATGGAAACCGTACCGTCATTGGTCGATGCCCGTTCAACTGCAAAATTGAAACGAATGCCCTGATCGAAACGGTACGGCAAGCTGTCGATTGTGCCGACCACGGTAACGTCGCGGCCTTCCCATTCTGTCGGCAGTTCATGCGCCAGATAATGCTGCGCGAATAAAGCCGCCCACACAAAACCGCTGACAGCACCGCACGCGGCAAGAGCTGGAACCTTGAAAACAGGCCGATGTATCGCGCGTACCGATAAGCCCGACAAAATGGCGGCCGCTACCAGAAAGCCAATGACCAACTGCGTCGGCAATGCTGCCTGCATTTGCAGCCAGGCGGCGCCAACCACAAAGCCGAGGAGGACGCTACGCACGGGCGCTACAGCAAGCGAGCGAGACGCGGCAAAACATGATGCGCGTTTGCTGATGTAATTTGTGCCATGGCTGTCGTTGGCATGCCGCGCAATTCCGCCATGACTTCGCCGATACGAGGCAACTGGTCCGGGCTGTTGCATTGCGAACGCAACCATGCCGGCGATATATCCGGCGCATCGGTTTCGAGCACGATGGCATCAAGCGGAAGCTCGCTCGCCAAACGCCTGATTTGCAGCGCGCGGGCAAACGTCATCGCACCGCCGAACCCAAGCATGAAATGCAGGCTGATGAATGCCTGCGCTTGCTGATGACTGCCGTTAAACGCGTGCGCGATGCCTCCCGGTACGCGAATGCGGCGCAGATATTTGAGGATCGTGTCTTGCGAGCGGCGCACATGCAACAGCACCGGCAGATCGAAGTCGCGCGCAATCTTGAGTTGCTCGCTGTAGAAATGCTCCTGTTTTTCCCGCAACGGGCTATCGTTGAATCCCGGCACAAAAAAATCGAGGCCGATTTCACCAACGGCGACGAAGTGCGGATCATGCATCGCTGCTTCCACTGCGCATCGCAATGCCACGAGATCGCCCTCCTCTGCCTGCGGGACATAGATCGGATGTATCCCGAGCGCGTACGCGCAATTGACTTGTTGCTTGGCCAACGTGGCGACCACGCTGAAATTCGCACGCTCAACCGCCGGAATCACAATCCGCGACACGCCTTGCTGTGCGGCGCGTTCGGCAACAAGACTTTCTTCACCGGCGAATTCGCCTGCATCCAAGTGACAGTGGGTATCAATCCACATAGGGCTGCAAGCCGTTCTCAGACAAGCGCAGGATGCGATCGCAATGGCGTGCCAATTCGATATCATGCGTGACGATCACGAACGCGGTGCCCAGGGTGCGCGACAATTCCAGCATCAGATCGAAGGTCTTGTGCGCGGTCGGACGATCCAAATTGCCGGTCGGCTCATCGGCCAGCACACACGCCGGTTGCGTCACCAGCGCCCGTGCCAGTGCGACGCGTTGCCGCTCGCCGCCGGACAACTCGCCGGGCACATGCGAAACGCGATTGGCAAGACCGACCCGGGTCAGAATAGTGCTGGCGGCGCGCTGTGCTTCGGCGCGATCGACTCTCCTGATCAGCAATGGCATCGCGACGTTATCGAGCGCGGAAAACTCCGGCAACAGATGATGGAACTGATACACGAATCCGAGCGACGCATTGCGCAAATCGCCGCGTGTTTTCTCATTGAGATTCGCAAAATTGTGGTCAAGCAGCATCACTTTTCCGGCGGTTGGCGTGTCCAATCCGCCTAACAGATGCAACAGCGTCGACTTGCCGGAACCGGAGGCGCCGACGATGGCGACGCGCTCGCCTTTGGCAATACTGAAATCAATTCCGCTCAGCACTTTGACGGAATATTTTCCTTGCGTGAAGGTCTTTGCCAATCCTTGGCACGCCAATACGGTTTGAGTCATTATTTTCATTCTAAGCAAGTGGTCAAAAGTCTTTTGACAAACAAAGGAATCCCCTCCCCTTCAAGGGGAGGGTTAGGGGTGAAGCAAGGGTTTCAGGCGACATGTCGCCTGCTTGTGGAACGGCCCAGGCTTGCAAGCCTGGGTGCGCCCTGCAAGGGGGGATGGGTTAAAAGCGGCAAGATGAACCCCATCCCCATCCCAGCCAAGAGAATTGCGCTTGCAAGCGCAATCCGCTCCGCAGGCGGATCGCATGCGATCCGAATTCCCTGCTACACCCCCTTGAAGAGGAAGGAGCTCGAACAGTACCCGTTGAATGTTTGCCTGTGCATTTCAAAGGCATCGCAGTTTTCAGATTCATGTCAAAAAACTTTTGTCTACCTGCTTAGCGATGTGTCAGAAAAACGCCGGCAATGCTTCACAGTGAGTCGACAATTACGCCAGACGCGCCATGTCACGTTCTGGGTCCAGATTGGTATTACTCATACCGCAACGCTTCCGCGGGTTTGACACGCGCGGCCCACCAACTCGGATACAAAGTCGCGACAAATGCCAACACCACCGCGACGCTGCCGATTACCCCCACATCCGGCCAGCGCAGATCGGACGGCAATGCACTGATCAAATAGATATCGCGCGGCAAAAATTGTACGCCCAGCAAGTGCTCGATAAAAGGCACGATCACATCCACATTCAGCGCCACGATCACGCCCATCGCGACACCAATCGCAGTGCCGATCAATCCCACCACTGCCCCCTGGATCATGAAAATCTTCATCACCGATCTGGGCGATGCACCCAGCGTACGCAGAATCGCGATGTCGGCCTGCTTGTCGGTCACGGTCATGACCAGTGTCGATACCAGGTTGAATGCCGCCACCGCAATGATCAGCGTCAGGATCAGGAACATCATGGTTTTCTCGGTCTGCACCGCCGCGAACCAGTTGCGGTTTTGCTTCGACCAGTCGCGGATCAAGACATCGCCGGTCAGGATGCGCGACAGATCGAACGCGACTTGCGGGGCGCGCTGCATGTCGGCGATTTTCAGACGCAAGCCCGATGGCGCATCCATCCGGAACATTTTGAGCGCGTCGTCCATATGGATAAAGGCGAAGGTCGAATCGTATTCGTAATGTCCGGCTTCAAATATGCCCACCACCTTGAATGGTTTGAGACGCGGCAACACGCCAGCCGGCGTGATTTGGCCCTGCGGCGCCGCTAGCGTCACCTTGTCACCCAAATGTACCTGCAGCCCACGCGCCAGTTCGCTGCCAAGCACGATGTTGAATTCGCCAGGCCTCAAATCGTTGAAATCGCCCTGCCGCACCTGCGATGCAACGTCGGACACCTTCGGTTCTTCCTGCGGCAACACGCCGCGCACAATCGCGCCATGCATGTTTTCGTCGCGGATCAACATCGATTGCGCCAGTACATACGGCGCGGCACCTATCACTTCCTTGTCCTGGAACGCCTCCTTCGCAGTCGCTTCCCAATTCGGCAATGTGCCCGATGCGCCAAACACCTCGACATGCGACAACACCGACAGCATACGGTCGCGCACTTCCTTCTGAAACCCATTCATCACCGACAACACAACGATCAAGGCGGCGACACCCAATGCAATGCCCGCCATCGATATCAATGAGATGAACGAAATGAAACTGTTGCGGGCGCTACGCTTCCCAGCGCGGGTGTAGCGCAGACCGACCTGCCATTCGAACGGCAAATTTTTAATGAAACTCAATGAAACACTCCTGAGCAGAGGCTTCCCTTCTCTCGCGAACAGGAGAAGGGTCGGGGGTGAGGGCGATCGCCAAACAATCGAAAGCCAGCAGTTTGCCATACAATGCCGCATGAGACATCTCGACCTTCTGCTACCGTTTGGCCTGCCGCATACTGAAATGGCGCCGGATTTACTCCGGGCAATGAAAACCCCTGCCCTTGCCACGTTGGTGGCGCGAGCAACATCATCCAAATTTGAAGAATTTGACGCATTTTCACGCGCACTGCCGCATGAAGCATGGCTGTCACGCCAATTTGGCCTGGAAGGCCGTTTATCGAAAAATGGTAGCCCACCCATTGCCGCTGCCGCAATGCAAGCGTTCAGTCTGAAACCAGATACAGGCGTCTGGTTCATGCTGCAGCCGGTGCATATCCACATCGCGCGCGATCACCTGGTGCTAACCGATATGCGGCAATTAACCATTTCGGAACAGGAATCGCGCACCCTGTTCGATCTGGCCAAGCCGCTGTTTGATGAAGCGGGAAAGACTCTCCTGTATGGCGATACGCATACATGGTTTGTCCGCGCCGATGATTGGGCCGAGTTGAACACATCCACGCCGGACGCTGCATGCGGCCACAACATCGATATCTGGATGCCGAAAGGCGCCGGCGAACGCGATTGGCGCAAGTTGCAAAATGAAGTGCAAATGCACTGGCACGCAGATGCAATCAACGAAGAGCGCGCCATGCGCGGCTTGAAACCAGTGAATTCATTGTGGCTATGGGGCGGCGCGCCGGCCGCATTCAACGCTGGCACGGTTCGCTATACCGAGGTATTCAACCTGCGCGGCTGGATGCGCGCGCTTGGCCAACTCACCCCCAAGCAAACCGAAGTTGCCGACGCGGCCAAGCTGACCGCATCGGCGCCGCAACACGGCCTGATCGCCTTCGACAGCTTGATCGAATCCGCGCTTGCCGGCGACTGGTCGGAATGGTTGGCGCAATTGCATGCATTGGAAAACGACTGGTTTTCCCCTTTGCTAGAAGCGTTGAAATCCGGCAAAATCGACCAAATCGGATTCATTCCGACACACAATACTGGTTTGGCCGAATTCACGATCAACCGCAATTCCCTGCGTAAATTCTGGGTCAAACCCTCACTCACGAAACTCGTTCCATGACCCGCATCGCCACCCGCTCCTATTCTTTCCGTGACGCCGAACTATTACGGCAAAAAGGCATTCATCCGGTGCTCGCCCGCCTCTACACCGCGCGCGGCTTGACCGACATCAAGGATTTATCGAGCGAATTGACCGGGCTCATCTTGCCGTCCGGATTGTTGCATATCGACGCCGCCGCCGTTTTCCTGGCGGATGCGATTGACGCGAACAAAAAAATGGTCATCGTCGCCGATTACGACTGCGACGGCGCAACCGCATGCGCGGTCGCCCTGCGCGGACTGCGCTTGCTCGGCGCGCGCGTCGATTTCATCGTGCCGAACCGATTTGAATACGGGTACGGCCTGACGCCGGAAATCGTCGACTTGACCGCACGCGAAAAATCGCCCGACATCATCATCACCGTCGATAACGGCATCGCCAGCATCGACGGCGTGGCCGAAGCCAACCGGCGCGGTATCGAAGTCGTCGTCACCGACCATCACCTGCCGGCCGACACCCTGCCCGCCGCGCGCGTGATCGTTAACCCGAACCAACCGGCATGCGGCTTTCCGAGCAAGAACCTGGCAGGCGTCGGCGTGATGTTTTACGTGTTGCTCGCCTTGCGTGCCGAATTGCGCAAGCGCGGCGTGTTCGATGCGCAAAGCCAGCCGAAACTGGACACACTGCTCGACCTGGTCGCGCTCGGCACGGTGGCTGACGTGGTCAAACTCGACGCCAACAACCGCATCCTGGTCGCACAGGGTTTGAAGCGCATGCGCGCCGGCCGCATGCATCCCGGCATCGCCGCCCTGTTCCGCGCCGCAGGTCGGGAAGCGCGCTGTGCAACGCCGTTCGATCTCGGCTTCGCGCTCGGGCCGCGCCTGAATGCGGCGGGACGACTGGCCGACATGTCGCTCGGCATTGAATGCCTGACCACCGACGACGAAGGCCGCGCATGGGCGATTGCGCAACAGCTCGATGCAATCAACCGCGAACGGCGTGAAATCGAAGCGGGCATGCAAGACACGGCATTGGCGCTGCTCGACACCTTCGACCCAAAGAGCAATTCGACCATCAGCGTCTTTGACGACTCCTGGCATCAAGGCGTGATCGGCATTGTCGCGTCGCGCCTGAAGGACAAGTTTTATCGGCCGACCATCACGTTTGCGCCGGCTGGCGATGGTTTGATCAAAGGATCTGGCCGCTCGATCGCCGGCTTTCATCTACGCGACGCGCTGGATCTGGTGTCCAAGCATGCACCGACCTTGATCGACAAATTCGGCGGCCATTCGATGGCTGCGGGGTTGACGATCCGCGCGGACAAGTTCGATGCATTCGCGGCAGCATTCGAAGCCGTGGGCCGCGACTGGCTGAGCCAAAGCCAATTGGAACGCGTGGTTGAAACCGATGGTTCGCTGGAAGACGCGTACTTCACGACGCAATTCATCAGCCTGCTGGAAGAACAAGTGTGGGGCCAAGGATTTGCGCCGCCGGTGTTTTGCGATGATTTTCGGGTGGTCAATCAGCGCGTGCTGAAGGAAAAGCACTTGAAGTTATTGCTGGAGAAGGATGGGCGTAAATACGATGCGATCTGGTT
The DNA here is from genome assembly GCA_966250375.1 of uncultured Oxalobacteraceae bacterium. GTDB lineage: Bacteria > Pseudomonadota > Gammaproteobacteria > Burkholderiales > Burkholderiaceae_D > CAMLDH01. The sequence continues at coordinate 2,785 of CBINHE010000088.1, read as the reverse complement.
CGGGCATGCTGACGGATTGCCCGATCTGGCGAGGATCGCTTATCGGTTGGATGCGAATGAATTCAATGGGGTGACGCGGGTGCAGTTGTTGGTGGAGTTTGCGGAAGGGGCGTAAGGGTGATTGCCTCAGCGCGGATATGTTCGGCGTTATGCACATTTTTCTGTTTCATACTTATCTAATTACGCCGATTCTTTGTCACAATTTCGTTTTTAACCAAGGAATTCTGAATGTCTGATTTTTACAATTACTTTAAAGAAAACATGGACAGCCTTGGCCTTCCAGCGCCAGCAACTCTTTTTGGGTCGTTGCAGGCAGCAGTGGGGAATGCAGCAGTTATTCTCAGTCAAATTGATAAATTCGGGAAATCCGTTACGATTGCGGAACTTGTTGGTGCAGGAACAAAGTTAGAAGGTCTTGCTACTGTTGGTGCTTGTTCGGCTGCGTTTTATGTTGGAGCTGTAATAGGCAGTATCGCCGTTGCTACAGGTCGTTCTCTTTCAGGCGGCACATCCATTGCAGATGTAATCACAACTGCACACAAATACAGTCTAAGTCGTCCTTGGCTTACTACGGTGCTTCAGTGTTATCCGGCTTTATATGATCGCAAAGCAATTGCGCGTAATACGTGCCATTATCAGGCGGTAGTGGCATGAGGGACGGAGCCTATTTGCTTATTGTCGCAATTCTGTTTGCCGCTGTTGGTTGGGCTTTTTGGCACTATGCGGGGGATAGCGGCTTTAATGTCGTCCTAATGGTGGCGTTAATTGCAGCCGTTGTAGACAATATTAGACTTAGGCGATCGCTTAGGTCTTCGCAGTCAAGGTAGTTGTAGTGGGCAGGTTTTTTTGCCCATGCGGACTGATACAGCGTGGGAAAAAAAAACCTGCCCACCCTACCCGACTGGCACTTCGCGGATCTTGATTTTGCGTTTCCGGGGCGACGGATAAACGCTATTCGTTAGAACGAACCATGATGCGTCATCAAGAGTCGCTTTCCGACGATCAGAATAGACGTTTAATAGTGTATTTTTCACGATAGCTAATAGATCTTAAAACTTAATGCCATGCGAATTTCTGTATTTTCTCTTTTGAGCATGAGCTTTACTCTTGCTGCATGTACAACGCCTATGCCATATCAGGAGCCGATTGACGGGGACCGTGCCAAAGTAAGGTTTCGCACGGAACTAGAACGGGTGGAGGTGTTTCATCAACACGGAAATCCGTGCCAGCCAAAGCTCCGGATCGCTGTTTTATCCCAGCGTGAGAAATCAAGAGACCCTAGTATCACGTCACTCGGAATGCCTAGCTTTAGAGGCGGCTCTATCAATACAACAACAGAAAAGTATGTGACTGCAAATCGACCACTCTATTTAAGTTTTGAAGGTTCATCGTATTCTTACATTAGTACGAAGTGTGCACTGCCGTTTGGTTTTGTGCCCGAGCCTGGAGAAAACTACGAGGTCACGTTCTACCATGAGCCAAAGCTTTGTTTGGTTAAGGTGGAAAAAATTGCTGAGAGTGAGCCAGAAGAGTACAAAAGGCTACCTGTAGCAATGTTCAAACCCGTAGAGACGGAATGTAAAAGCGCTTCGCGATGATCTCCATAATCTTGAGTTCTACTTCACCGCGTCCAACTATCTACGTAAACGTCTAATCGGGTAGCCGGAGGTCTCTAACCCCCAGCCCCCACACCACCCGGCGTGCGGGTCCGCACCGGGCGGTTCAACAACAGCAAGTAGGTTGGGCTAACGCTTCACCAGCCCAACATTCAATGAGATGACCGTCAATGAGATACTGCAGAGCGAACATCCCCGGCGCCACGTATCTTTTCACTGTCAATCTCGCCGATCGAAAAAGCGGTCTCCTCACCGAACACATTGATATCCTTCGCAACGCCATGCGAAAAATCCGGCAATCCCATCCTTTCGACATCATCGCGATGGTGGTATTGCCGGATCATTTGCATGTCATTTGGCGATTGCCCGAAGGCGATGCGGATTTCCCGCTGCGCTGGCCTTTGATCAAAGCGACATTTTCACGGGCGATCCCTAAAACCGAAGTGATACAACGCAGCAGAAAAATCAAACGCGAGCGCGGTGGAGTGGCCGTATTCGTCCATTCATCGGGAAATTGCGAGCGGAAATCTTGCGGAAAGATGGGGCCATGTTGAGGCCGCAATCAATGAATGAGCCGAGCCGCCGTTTTTGGAAGGAGATGTTGGGCTGATAAAGCGTTAGCCCAACCTACGCGCTGTTGCGACCGTTCGCCTTGAATCGCGATTGAAATTCTGACGATCAATATGTCAAGGTGTTCAATGACAGCCTTGATGAGTTTTCACGTCGCGAGATACTTCTCGCAATGGGCCGCAGCAAGAAGGACTTCTGGTTTCGTAGCAAAAAGCAGAACCTTCAAGAGATGACCGCGTGGATACGGCGAGCTTTCATCTACGGGGCTTCGTGCCTTCCGAGCGACGAGTACAAACACTGGATTCGCGGAATAGACGGTCAGCTCGATGATGTTGAACGGGCTGAGGCACCGTAGGCGAGCAGAAACCCAATCGCATGAATCGCGCGAGCATGGTCTTTTGGATCCAGCGCCCCAACCCGGCAGTCGAGCGGATCTGCGCAAAAAGCCGCGCAGCCCGCTCACTTCTACGTTAGGCTTCTTATGAAAATTGAAATAATCCAAGAAGTATCAGATCGCGCACCGACACGGCTAATTCTAATTCGTAATAGAAAGTGCCATAATAATACCCGCAGAAATGGAGGCGTTTATGGCACGTACC
>CBINHE010000087.1:0-17971 GCA_966250375.1 uncultured Oxalobacteraceae bacterium | reverse complement strand
TGCAGATGTTACGGGAATAAAATTGAGTTTCATATTTGTGTATAACCCTATGACTTAACGCACCGGCTTAACATTTCGATACCCTCCGCCGGGAAGCTGAACATCCCAATGCGAGCCTCCATGTGCATTACCAGCAGATTGGGAATCTGGTCCCGTCGGAACCCAGACGGAACCGTCTTTGTGCTCCCATCCAAAGCCACGGCCATTAGGATTACGTATCCAGTTTTCTCCGCCTTTCGGATCACAAAAGCCTTCCGCACCTCCTGGTTTACCAGGTGCCTTTGCACCATTTGGATCGTAAGCATCTCTTGGTGGTTTATTAGCAGCGATGATAATCGCGCAAATAGCTGGCGCAGCAAAACAAACCGAAGCCGGAATCGGTGTGTAATTCGGGCTTGATGGCGGAATAGAAGTTGGCATATCCGTCACAGGGTTGTACCCCGGAGTGCCGCTATTAATACCGCCATTAGTACTTCCACCTGGTGGAGGAGGAATTACAGGTACGGCAATTTGCAGCCCTGTTGGATCATAGAAAACAATCGGATTGCTATTAACATACGCATAGGTATTCAGCCCACCTCGTAGTCCGATCGGATCGGATTGCACATACCTGCCCGTGACCGGATCGCAATCCCGAAAGTAGTTGTAATGGAGATTGCTTTCCTTGTCGAAAGAGATGTGTGTGAAATAAATCGTTGGGCTTCGCAAGCTCAGCACCAACCTACGTTAGCCCACGTTACCGCGTTAACTATTGCGGGTTACGGCCTTTGCCCGATCTACGGCCCTTACCGAGTGCGCCTTATCGAGTTATGGCCTTGTGTGGGTGAATGTTGGGCTTCGCAAGCTCAGCGCCAACCTACGTGAGCCTAACTTACCGCGTTTATTGACGCCTTACGATTGCGACTTACCCAGTTGACGAATAAAACGGTATCTACACTGGCTTAAGCCTTAGAGAGAACTTCTTTCAATTTTTCTGCATTTCTAGTTGCATGTTCATGCAGCCCCATTTGTTGAGATGCCAGAAGCAGTTCTTGCCAAAATAACGATTCCTCAGCATAGCTAGGCTGAGCTTCACCAATAGCTTCTAGCGCCTCTAAGGCAAGCTCATATTCCATGTGGTGCAAGTACTCCTGATACTGCTCTTCCCATTGAGATGGGGATTGAAGATGCATTGGCAAGTAGTAGCGAGCTGCGGCAAGAAAGCGCAACGATTGTTTCAAACTTTCAGATTGAGGACGCATGAATTCTGCCTATCTTTGAAAAAAGGAAGTGCCTCCCTTTCTTAAGGAGGCTTTTTAAATATTATGAAGAACGGTCGAATTAGCAATATTTTTATGAGCTTAAGTAAGTCACGAATCCGTCTATATCATGGATTACGTGGGACGTTGGTTGGAAAACCAGTAATAATTCTCCCGTTTCCATCAATAATTACCCTGATATCAACTCCTTCACGAGTTCCAGAAACCACCGAACGCCCACCAAAACTTGGAGTGACAACCGAATTTGGATCTGTAGCTACATCAGATATCTCACCAGTTATTTTTCCATCAGACCAGCCAGCAGGGAACTCGCTCTTGCCTGGCTGACCGGTACCCGGACGATGTCCACCCGAGCCTTTGCCATCACCGTCAAGAATATGCTGCTCATCGCTGGGATCGATCAAGCTAGGTTTATCTTCACCCTGCGCATACCAATTACGAGCCTTGTCTATGCCATCGCTGCAGATCTGCGCGGTCCTTTCTACTGCGGCGGTGGCGGCGGTGGCAGCAGCCGCACGACAGACAGGACTCAACAAACACTTGACAGCAACTCTTCCAGCTACCGCAGCCTGGAGTCCTTTAGGATCAGTGTACGAAACCGGATTCCCTCCGACATATGCATATCCGTTGATTCCACCGGCGAGGCCGATCGGATCGAAAGTCGTGTATCGCCCAGTCTGCGGATTGAGATACCGATGCCAGTTGTAGAAGAGATTGGTTTCCTTGTCGAACATTTGCCCCGGAAACCTCGGGTTGTACTTGAACGCGCCCAGCCCGCTCGGATTCTCGTCCGGCTGGATCAGCCCGAACGCATCCGCATTATCCCACCGCCACACGATCTGGTTATCCGTCGCCCGCGTGATCACTCTTGGCGTGTTCAGGTGATCCGCATAAATGTAATGCACATGTGGCGTGATCACATAGCCTGGTGCAATGCCCGTAATCGTCTGCGTCAACGTTGCCACCGGCACATCGCCCAGGTACACCGTTTCCTCGATCACCTTGCCGTTCACATCGTATTCGCCCAGCAAGCGGCCGGCTTCATCGTACACGTAGTAATTGGTGCCGCTGGCCACCAGCGCCGTCGGGCCGATCTTCCGGGTCCGCTGCCCGAGGCCGTTGTAGCGATAAAACGTGGCTGCATTGGCGCCTGCCTTGACGCTGTCCATCCGGCCTCGCGCACTATAGGTGTAACTGTTCGTGCCATCGCCGAGCACACTGCCCATCGCATCGTAGGTCATCGTCTTGGCCGGCGCCGGGCCGGTCGTGGCCGTCAGCCGGTTGCTGCCGGCTGCGATGGTGTTGCCGTACGCCGTGCCGCCGTATGTCGCTTGCGTGCGGTTGCCGTTGGCGTCGTATTGGTAGCCCTGGCTGGCATTGCTGCCAATAACGCTGTTGAGACGGTCGAGGTTGTCGTACCGGAAGCTTTGGTTGTAATTGGCGGGTGTATTGTTGCCGGTGCCCGTGCCGGTATGGGTGGTGGCGCCGATTCTGCTCGCGGCGTCATACGCGACCGTGCGGTTGGTGCCGTTGTTGACGCCGCTGCCAAGCGGATAGCTGGTGATCCGGCCATCGAGGTCGAATCCCCGCGCATAGGTGTTGACACTGGTCGCACTGCTATTGCCCCAGGTCCAGCTGCGCACCGGGCCGAACGGCTGGTAGCCGATGTCGGTGAGCAAGGGGATGCTGGTGCCGGTATCGGTGCCGCCGGCCTTGGCCGGGTTGAGCGTGAGGCTGCTGATGCGGCCGGCACTGTCGTAGGTGGCGTTGATGCGATTGCCGCTGGGGTAGGTCACGCTGGTGAGTTCGTCGGTGCTGCTGCCGCTGGCGCCATAGGCATAGGCGACGGTGAAACTCCTGGCGACGGTGCCGTTGGTGACCGTTTGCACCTTGCTTTGCAGCCGGCCAAACAGCCCGTACGCGTAGGTCGTCTGCCCCGATTCATCGGTCATTTTGGTCAGGCGCCCTTTCGCGTGGGGGGCGCCTGCGGCGCCGCCGTCGTATTCGAATAGCGTGGCAGTGCCGGTGGCGTAGGCGATTTTGGTGACCCGGTTGAGCGCGTCGTACGTGTAGGTGGTGGTGAGTCCTCGCGCATCCTTGCTGGTTTTGAGGAGACCGGCCGCGTAGGTGCGGTTGGTGGTGCCGGTGTCGGGGCTGGTCAGCGCGGTGGGGTTGCCCAGGCCATCGGTCGTGGTGGTCGTGGTGAGATTTCTGGGGTCGACTACCGTGGCGAGGTGGTCCTGGCCGTCATAGGTGTAATTGATGGCAGGACGCGCGGCGCCGGACACAGGGGCCGGTTGCAATTGCTGCTTGAGGCGGTTCAACGCATCGTAGCTTTGGTTGGTGCTGCGGCCGAGCGGGTCGGTGATTTGGGTGAGGTTGCCGTTGGCGTCGTATTGGTAGCTGGTCGTGGTGTTCTGCGCCGTTTGCGCGGCGGCGAGCGTGCCGGTGATGCCGCCTGCGATCGGGGTGTAGCCGAGCGTGAAGAGGACGGCGCTGGCGATCGCGCGCACGGTCAGGGAATGGCGATGTGGGAGGCGATTCATTGTACGCCTCCGGTGACTTGTTGCAGGCGGTTGAGCGCATCGTAGAGGCGGCTGGTTTGACGTGCCAGGGCGCCGCCGGGGTCTTTGACTTGTTCGTTGATGCGGTTGCCCATGTTGTCGAGCGTGTAGGTGATCTTGTTGCCGAGGCTGTCGGCGATGGCGGTCAGGCGGTGGGCGTCGTCATAGGTATAGAGGATTTTCGCCCCTTTGGGCAGAGTGACGCTGGTCAATTGGCCAACGCCGTCGTAGGCGTAGGTAGTGGTTTCGATGGCGGCGCCGTCGGTGACGGTGCTGGATGCGAGCCAGCCGCGCGGGTGGTAGGTCAGGTCGGTGGCGATGCCGTTGGGATCGACGATTCTGCCGGCGTGGCCGTGGGCATCGTAGTTCGAGAGCGTGGTGACGTGGCCGGCGGCGTTGGTGATGGTGACGAGATTGCCACTGGCGCCGTAGGCGTAGGTGGTTTTATCGGTGGCATCGGTGCGCGGGCCGTCGATGGTCAATACCTGGCCGACGGCGTTGTAGGTGTAGGTCCACTTGTCGGCGGCGCCGGTCAGGGTCGCGGAGAAGGCTTGCGCGCCGGTGGCATCGGTGGTGGCCTGGATGGTTTTGGTCAGCACATTGCCGTTCGCATCATGGGTGAAGGTGGTGCGGCGCTTGGGTTCGGCGATTTTGAGCGGCAGGCGGTAGGTGGGGTGCCAGGCAGTGGTGATGGTTCTCGCCTGTGGCGTGCCGGCTGCTTCGGTGCGGCTGGTTTCGAGGTTGCGGCTCAAGTCGTAGGTGTACGTGGTCTGAGTGCCGTTCCAGTCGGTACGACTTGCGAGGTTGCCGTTGGCATCGTATGTGACGGTCGACGAAGCAGAACCACAGCCGGCGCCGCCCGGCTGCGATTGGCCAGTGGCTTTGGCCACCCCAAAAATTGTGGTAAAGCTGGTGGTGCGGGTAGATCCCAGGGGATCGGTAATGGTGGTAGTGCCAGCGTCATCGTAATTTAGCGAATACTGGTCGACGCTGCCAGCGTGCTGTTCTGCCACTGCTTTGCCTTGGGCATTGTAGTAATAGCTGGCGTAGCGGACGGCATTTTCGTCGACAATGCCGGTCAACGCATGAGGTACGGTAGTGCCTGCCGTATACGCCTGCTCGTTGTATCGATAAGTCTTGCTCCTGCCGCCTGGATATGCCACGTTCATCAAATCATTGTTGCTATCGTAGTGATAGGTGTATTGGGCTCCGGCTGGGTCAGTCATTGTGCTAATGCGGCCTGCGCTGTCGTAGATAAACTTAAGACTGTGGTTGAACGAGTCGGCCACTTGAATGAGTAGTCCTGGCTTGGGCGCTACCGCAGTTGCGGTAGTACTATCGCTATAAGTCAATAGCTGTTTCATACCCCTGCGGTCGGTAATCGATACCAATTTACCACTCGCGTTATACCTTTCTATCGCATCGTCGGCGGCGACCGTGTAAGTCCAGCCGATACGCGTGCCGCTCCCATCCACTATCTCAATCAACTTGTCGTTGATATCGGGGTCTTGCGACTGATATGTCGCTCCGGACACCACAAAGGAATATGCATTACCGGCGGCACGAGTCACGAAAACGACGGGAACACCATTGAGCGTCAGGCCTGTCACGATGGTGCTGTCGTAGTTATGGCGCCATGCCGTCCCTAACACGCTTATGACCGCAGTGTTTTGGCTGTTATAGAAGCGATTGAAGCGCAGATTGCTGGCCAGGGAAGAATCGTAATCGGTATCAGACCAATATTTATTGCCGGTGCTTGCGTGGATTGGGTTGGGAGTACCTATAGGTATCGGACATTGCGCGGGACTACCATGGGATTTTTGGGGCGCGCAGGAAGTGGCACCTGCTGGACCAAAAGGGCACACCTCTGGGCACTGCTGCGCAAGAGGTTTAGTGGTATCCGGTGTTGATCCATCAGCACAACCAGAACCATTCTGACGATAAGCATCAACAAAGCCCAAAGAAGAGCCGTTAGCGGCCTTCTTAGACATAGGACACCATGTATAGGACGCATTCGATGAAGTGGCCCACGTGACACCATTCGAATATAAAGCAGTCGCTTTCGCCACCAAATCACTACAAGAGCCACTGCCGCTCGACACCCACTTACCATAGATAAGACTGCCTGAAACATCGGTGAATAGGTAGTAAAAGCGAGCGCTAGAAACTGGAGCCGCTGCAAATGCATTTGCAACCGAAAATAGCGAAGACAACACGCAGAGAAAAAGAAATTTTTTCATGGCGCGAAAATGATCCAGAACGCCCCCTATCCACATAACCAGACTCGATATTGTGTTTCTTTTGCCTTGAAGAAACGTGCGCGTCGATTTTATAGTGTGCTCCACAAAGCGACTAAACATTCGCTTGAAATTGATATTGAAACGCACGCCACACTCCCTGTTCTTGTGATTTTTTATAAATTGCCAGCCGTTCCGTGACGCGCTGCAATTGGAATAGGTAATCCTGTTTTCCCAAACTCTTTGCGATGTGATAGCCAAGTCGAGCGCCACAAAAAGGCTGCCAAAAATAAACGTTGCTTTGGAAAAACGGGGCAGCATAGCATTATTAGAATTGCAACCTCAAGCATTCAATTAAATTTTTTATAAAAAGTCACAAAAGCTGCAACACCTCGAAACCACGCAAAAAATAATCTGTTATTGCAGGCATGCATTCCATTTTCTCTGCCTTCAAAACACGAAAAATCAGCCGTACCAATAAAAAAACGACGCACGCAGCGTCGTTTTTTTATTGGAAAAACCGTAACGACTCAGGTAATCACGCATGACCAAATCGACAGCGAATTTCAAAGCCGTTGATATAATCTCACTGGTTTTCTCTTGCATTGTCATGCCCTTGCAGCCACAACCAGTGCCGTTTGCAGGAACCATCTTTAGCGATGCCTCTCAATTAAAATCTCTTCTGATTTTTATCCTCCAAAGTTAAAGGCTTATCATGCATTTCCGTTCGATTCTTACCTTGGCGATCGCATTCACCTTAGGCGCATCGGCCCATGCACACGACTACCAGGCAGGCGATTTGCAGATACAACATCCGCACGCTCGCGCCACTGTTGCCAATCAGCCAAGCGGTGCCGCGTACCTGACAATTGAAAACAAGGGCAAGAATGCCGACAAGCTGATCGCGGTGTCGTCACCCGTCGCGAAAAGCGCCGAGATCCATACGATGTCCATGGATGGCAATGTGATGAAAATGCGGGAAGTGAATGGCATTGAAATCAAGCCGTCTGCGCGCGTGGCGATGGAGCCAGGTCATCATGGCTATCACATCATGTTGCTCGGCTTGAAGCAACCGTTGAAGGCAGGCGACAAATTCCCCCTTACCCTGACCTTTGAAAAATCGGGCAAAGTGGACGTGTCGGTGTTGGTGGAAGAGAAGGATGCAAAAACCGGCAAGACAGACGCCGATGCAACGGCACACCACCATCATTAACGTTTCACTTGGCCAGGATTTGTCAGGAATAAATTACTAGCCAATCCTGGTTGTATTGCCGCCGTTGTCAGCGGCTTGCAGTGCACGCATTGCGGCGTAGCGAACGCCGCTTTGCGGATCTTGGGCATTCCATTCAGCTGCGGGATCGCCAAAATGCGCAATTTATTCCTTAACAAACGGCAAGTAATGGGTCTATTCCATCAGCCGCCTGCCGTAAAATACCGGCATGCAAAACATTCCGATGAATTCCGGCACTGCGTCGGATGATGAACAATCTGCCTCTCTGCAAGCCTATTTCAAACCAGAAATCGCGCCCGATGACGTGGAACAGGTATTTCGCCTCAAGCGCGCACAACCGCTTCTGCAAGCATTTACCGCGCTGTTTCACGGCGGGTTCGACAGTGTTCTGGTGCGCTTGCTGGTGTTGCGCGAGCTGGCAGCCGATACGCAGTCTTCAGCGCTGACGCGCGCCGACATCAATACCAAACTCGCTTACCTCGAATCGGACAGTCTGGAAACCGTGCTTGCACGCCTGCGTTCGCATCAGTTGCTGAACTGGGATGCCGGGCAAGGCGTATACCGCATAACGCCGACCGCGCGTAACGTGTTGTCCGCAATCGACAACCTGCTGGCGCTGAGCCAGGACGATGACGAAGCGGAAATGGGCTTCTTGCTGGCGCAGGTGGCGGGCTCGCAGGCAGTCGGCGGGGTGACGGTCGAACAGTTGCAACATCTGCTCGGACGCCTGGTTGATCTGACCGAGGAATTCCGCGACGCCATCGCGTCCGGTTCGGAATTCCGCCTGCGGTCGGCACAGGCCAAGTGGAACATGGCGTGCGACTGGGTCGAAAAAGGTTCGCAAATCATCCATTCGATCACCAACGATCCGCGCGCCGATGCCGCCACGCATCGCGCGGCGCAGGCGATCGGCCGTGCGCAAAGCATGCTGCTCAACATGCAGGGCATGTTCTCGCGCGCGCTCAATCAGAGCGAGCGCCAGCGCGTCCACCTCGGGCAGTCGGGACTGTCGACCACCGACATCAAGACCTGGCTCATGCGCCAGCAGGATCTTGCGGTGCTGGCCGACGGCGCCATCGCGATGCCGGTTACGCCCCTATTCGCCACGCCGTCGGAGATGATCGATGTGGCGGAAACCGAACTCCTTGCCGACCGTATCAACTCTGCCGGGTCCGTCCTGCCCGATGGCGAGGATGCGCCGGTATCGCACAGCGAAGCGGCTGTGATGCCGGCGGAACTGGATGCATGGCTGTTGCGGCTGGCCTCGTTCGCCGCCCCTACTCTAACGAACACGCCGGTCCAAGACACGCTGTTGCCGGCAAGCTTTGCCGTCGCCTCCTATCGGGCATCGCTGTTGCCGCTTCTGGGTGACGAAAGCGAATCCGTGCTGCAGGGTGGAACCGCCACGATGGCTCGCCTGCCACTGGTATTTACACCAAGCGACGGCATGGTGACGCTGGCCGATCCGCAAGTGGCAGCAATGTCATCCGCTACCTTGGCACGCCAATCAGATAATCAACCGGATATCCCCCATGAACGATGAAGCGCAAATCCTGATCGCGCAACTATTGACGCATCAGACCCTGCGGCGCGACGACAAGCTGGTCAAGCGTGCCTTGTCGGATGAACTGTTTCGCGCCGATCTCGACGCCCGCCTTGCTGCCTGCGGCTTGAAGCTGCTCGACAATGTCTATGCTGACAACGTGACACTGGCGCTGACGCGCGAAGTAGAGCCGAAAGTCTTCGGCGCGCGCGATGTCTGGCAAAACAATAATTTCGGATTGGCGCGCGACGGCGTTGCGCTGCTCGTCGTGCTGTGGGCGTTGATCATCCTGCCCAAACGCGAGCGGCAGGAAGCGCATCAGCATGCCGAGCAGGACCAGAACGACATGTTCGGCAAGGACAAGCCGCTGCCACGGGCGGAGGACACGTCGATCGGCATTTCCTACAAGGCGCTGCTGGCCGATTTCGGCGACAAAGTCGGCAAGAAAACCCGCATGGACATGAACCTGGGGCAGCTTCGCACGCTCGGTTTCATCGAACGGCGCGGCGACACCATCGTCGAAGGTCCGCTGCTGGATCTGATGATGGATACCGACGTGCTGAAGGAACGCATCATCAACGGCGCGCTGAGCGACATCTTCAAGCGCGCCCCGCAAGAAGCAGCCATCTTGAACCTAGATTCGGCAGTTGACCGCTCACCTATGTCTGGAAAGTCCTATGAACATTGACGTTCTTTCGTTCGATAGCGTTCACCCATTGAGTGAGAGCGCTACAGGCGCGATTGCACCCTTGCAGGGCGCATGTTCGCTTGCAAGCGAACATCGTTTCGCAGGCGTGGCGCATGCGCCACGAAACCCCTGCTTCACCTTTTCCGGTCCTCTGGCGTCGTTGTTCCTCCTGGTGGAATGCAGTCCACGTCGTCGTCACCCTTGCAGGGCGCGTCTGCGCTTGCAAGCGCAGACCGTTTCGCAGGCGGATCGCATGCGATCGTTCGCAGGCAGACAACATGTTGTCTGAAACCCCTGCTCACCCCCTGCTGCACCCTAGCCAGAGAGCCGGAAAAATGCACACTCGCACCTGCCCAACTACCGAATCTAGGTTGAACTTCCCGCCCGCAGAATAGGACTCGCATGTTTCATATCAAATCGCTTGAGATGGTCCACTGGGATTACTGGCAACGCATCAAGAACATCCCGCTCGATGCCAAGATCATCACCATCGCGGGGCAGAACGGCTCCGGCAAGACCACGCTGCTTGATGCGCTGCGCACGCTGTTCGGGCTGGATTGCTCGATGGGACGCTCGTATAAGCACTACGCCCGTCACTCGGGACAGCAGACCGCCTGGCTGCGCGCCGTGGTCGACAATCGCGCTACCGGTCCGCAGTTGTCGAATCGGCCGTTCCGCTCGTCCGGCTTTTTCAGCGAAGACGAAGTGACGCTGTTTTGCCAGATCCAGAAAAACGGCGGCGACTGGAAACGCCAGTACCTGATGCGCGGCGGCGCGGTCGAGATTGAAGCAGTACAGGAAGCGAATGACTGGCTGGGCCTGGAAAACTACCGCAAGCGCCTGGCCAATGCCGGGCTGTCGCCGGCGATGGCGAAGGTGCTGGCGCTGGAGCAAGGAGAAACCGACAAGCTGTGCGAATACGCTCCGCGCCAGTTGCTGGACCTGGTTTTCCAGGTATTCGGCGACAAGGAAGTGCTGGACGCCTATGACGAAGCCAAGCGCCACCAGCGCGACACCGAAACGGAGTTGCAGCGCTTCAAGGAAGAACTGCAATCGTCCGAAACCCATCTGGAGCGGCTACGTTTGCGCGTGGCGAATTATCATCGATGGGAAGGCCTGAACAAGGAACGGCGCGACCTGCGCGAAGAAACGCTTCCCAGCCTGCAGTTTCACGAAGTCCGCGAGAAGGCCGGACTCGTGAGCCGCACGCTGCGTGATGCAAAGCAATCGCTGGCGGCGCAGGATGCGCAATTGTCCGGCAAGCGCGTCGAGGTGACGGAGCGAGGCGCCGCCTTGAGCGCGGCACATGAACACGAGACGACGCTGGAGCAGGAGAAATCGACGCTGGAACAACGCCTGAGCGAGCTCAACCGCAAGCTGAAACCTCTGGAAAACCTGCTGGAACAAAAAACACGTCTGCAAAAGCTCGCCGCCGATGCCGGCGCCGATATCGCCGACGTCGCGACCCAACTGGAGCAAAAAGAAGCCGACTACATGCGGCAGCGGCAGACGCGTGCAGAACTTGCCGCGCGCATTGCCGCCGACCGCGAAGCCATCGCCGCACTGGAGAGCAAGACGGCGCTGCCCGAGCCGGATAACGTCCGTTCGATGCGGCGCGCATTGCGCGATGCCGGGATTGCCCATGCGATGCTGACCGACATCGTCGAAGTCAGCGACCCGCGTTGGCAAGGCGCAGTCGAAGGCGCGCTGCGCAGCTATGCCTTCGTCGTGCTGCTGGAGAATGCGCGCGACATGGCGAGCGCTTATCGTCTGGGCGAAAAGGAGCGTTACGGCCATTTCATCGTGCCCGAGCGCGTTGCCGCGCCTGCGGTGCAGGATCAGAGCCTGTTATCCGTGGTGCGCTTCACCGCCCCTGCCCCATCCTGGCTGATCGACCAATTAGCGCGTATCACGCGTGTCGATTCGGTGGATGCCGGCATGCGTCTGACGTCGAACGAAGAATGGATCACGCCGGAAGCCTATCACCGCGAGCGACGCGGCGGCCGGTCGTTGTTCGTCGAGCTGGCGCGCTACCGCTTCGGTCAGGCCGGCCGCGCACAGCGACTGACAGCGCTGCAACAGTCGCTGCCAAAACTGGAAACGGAAGAAGATCAACTCACGCTCAGGATCAACAAGTTGGCAGGCGACATCGGTGCATTGAAAGCGCGTATCGCCGGCGTCGATGCAGCCAAGGAACTGATTGCGCGCCAGGCGGAATTCGAGGAAGCAGCGACCAGCGCAACACCATTGAAAGAAGCACGTACCGAGGTCGGCACGCGTCTGGGCGAACTCTATCCTCTCACCAAGACGGCGACCGAGGAGCGCACACGCGCCGATGCCGCATGGCAGACTGCGAAGCGCCTGCTGGCCGAGAGCGAGGCGCATTTGCGCCAAACGCAGAAGCGGCACCGCGAAGAACGTACCGTGCACGTCGAGGTGCTGCAGACCATGCGCCGCGACTGGCGGCACCTGCCGCTTGTCTATCGCCGTTTGGCACGGCGCATGACGCTGGTGGCGGAACACCAGAATGTGCATCAGGTGGAGTTGCGCCTGAAGACGCTCGACACCGACCTGATGCGCGAGGATTGGGAAACCGATGCCACCGTCGTCGATCAGCATGTGCGGCTGTCGGCGCTGCTGCAAGGACGGCAAGCCGAAACCGAGGAACGCCGCTACCAGAACAACCGCGCGATCGAAGCGACCGACAACGCACGCGGCGCGTACATCGAACGGCTGCGCTACACCGTCAAGACCTACAGCCGCAACATCAAGGAGCTGGGCGAACTGGCCGGCATCGAAGTGCATACCGATCCGGTGCGGCTGGAGAACGACGATGTGCAACTGGCGCAAGCGGGCCTGCATGTGCGCTTCAAGTTCGACGGCAAAGGGCCGATCGGGATGAACGACGGCGAGGCGTCGGGCGGCCAGCAGGTGATGAAGTCGCTGATTCTGCTGATCGGCCTGCTGAAGTCCGATGACGGCTCGGGTGGTTTCGTGTTCATCGACGAACCGTTTGCCCACTTGGATATCCGCAATATTCAACTGGTCGGCGAATTCCTCAAGAACACCGACGCACAATACCTGATGACCACGCCACTGACGCACAACACCGACGTCTACGATCCGTCCGAACTGACGCTGATCACCAGCAAGAAGAAAAAGGAATCGAGCTGGGCGCAGCCGATCTTCGTGTTGCAGCGGCGGGCGCAATTGTCCGAACGGGCTGCCTGAGCGGCATGGGCACCGAACAAGTTAGAGCGGTTTTCGACCGTTCTCTCTGACCTTGAGCAACAAGCTGGTGGTCGAGCGGTCGTGTTCAAAATCGATGGCGACCACGCGACCGCCATATGCCAGGACAGCCTTCCCCTCGGGAATCGACGTCATATCGTAGTCGCCGCCCTTGGCATAAATCGCTGGTCGCGCCTCTTGCACGACTTGCAATGCCGTGTCCTCGTCGAAGGGGACTACCAGACTGACCGCCTCCAGCGCAGCCAACACCGCCATGCGGTCTTCACATGCATTCAGCGGCCTGTCGTCGCCTTTGCCCAGGCGTTTCACCGACGCGTCGGTGTTGACCGCCACCACCAGCGACGCACCCAAGGCGCGCGCTTGCGCGAGATACGTAACGTGACCGCGATGCAGGATGTCGAATACGCCGTTGGTCAGCACGACCGGTTGCGGCAGTTCTGCGATACGCGCAGCCAGGTCGGCACGTGTTGTTATCTTGTTTTCAAAATTTTGCATTTTTAATCAGTTGGGCACAGGACGCGCCATGCTTGATTCACAAAAAGAAATAAAAAAGCCGCAAGAAAAACTTGCGGCTTCAGCTTATCTGAGTCGATAAATATTGATGCTCAGACCGCTTTCGGCGCCAGGCGCGCGAGCACTTCCTTGCGATAACGATTCAGATCCTGCACCGATACAAAGGTACGTTCGAACAACAGTGACATATTGTGCAAAATGCGGTCGATCACTTTCTTTTCCCACTCGGCATCGAACTTGATCTGGCCATCGAGCCAACGCTCCAGCCAGCTCGGGTCCGGCAGGCGCGATTGCACCGTATCGTTCGGGAACAACGCTTGGTTGACGTGCAGATTGGTCGGGTGCAAGGGCTTTTCAGTACGGCGGGCGGATGCCATCAATACGCCGATCTTCGCGAATGCGGCATTCGCAGTATCGCCAACATCGGACAATGCCTTTTTCATGTAGCGCAGGTAGGCGCCGCCATGGCGCGCTTCATCCTGGCTGATGATCTTGTAAATTTGCTTGATTACCGGTTCAGTGTGCCACTCGGAGGCGCAACGGTACCAGTGGTTCAGGCGGATTTCGCCGCAAAAGTGCAACATCAGCGTTTCCAGCGGTGGCGCCGGATCGAACTCGAAACGCACGTTATGCAATTCTTCTTCGGTCGGAACGAGTTCTGGACGGAAGCGGCGCAGATACTCCATCAGCACCAGCGAATGCTTCTGTTCTTCAAAAAACCAGACCGACATGAATGCTGAAAAATCGCTATCACCACGATTGTCGCGCAGAAACATCTCGGTAGCCGGCAACGCCGACCATTCCGTGATCGCATTCATCTTGATCGTTTGCGCTTGTTCGTCGGTGAGCAAGGACGCGTCGAACTTGTCCCACGCTATATCTGTTTCCATATTCCAGCGGACTTGTTCGAGCGATTTAAACAATTCTGGGTACAACATACATGCCTTAAAATTTAGTTAAGTCCTTGATTCTATCAAGAAAAGCGCTATTACACAGCCAATGGCTCATTCCAAAGCCGCGGTCAGATATGCGTGATTTTTGTTAAAGTGCAGAGTTTTGCCTACCCAACCCCTAGGCCATGCCTGAAGTTTACATGCTAAAACCCGCCATCCGCATTCCAAAAACAGTATGGATATTGGGTTTTGTCAGCATGTTGATGGATATTTCTTCGGAGATGATTCACGGCTTGCTACCTGTTTTCATGGTGACCGTGCTGGGCATCAGCGCAACGACCGTGGGCGCGATCGAAGGTGTGGCGGAAGCGACAGCGTTGATCGTCAAGGTATTTTCCGGCGTAATCAGCGATTATGTGGGCAAGCGAAAATGGCTGGCGGCATTAGGATATGGATTGGCGGCAATCACCAAGCCAATGTTCGCTCTGGCCGGCAGTTCCGGCTGGATTTTTACCGCACGCTTCATCGATCGCATCGGCAAAGGTATCCGCGGCGCGCCGCGTGATGCGTTGATTGTCGATGTGACACCGCCGGACATTCGCGGCGCCGCGTTCGGCTTGCGCCAATCGCTCGACACGGTAGGCGCATTCGTCGGCCCGCTGTTGGCAATGGGTTTGATGCTGCTGTGGGCCAACGATTTCCGGGCGGTATTTTGGGTCGCCGTCATCCCGGCTTTTCTGGCGCTCGCCATGCTGATATTCGGCGTGCGTGAACCGGCACGCGCCAACACGATGATCCGGCAGTCCTTCCCGATTTCACGCGCTGCATTGGCAAAACTGTCCGATGACTATTGGTGGGTGGTAGCGGTTGGCGCTGCGCTGACGCTGGCGCGCTTCTCTGAAGCATTTCTGGTCCTGCGCGCGCAACAGGGCGGGCTCGCATTGGCGTTGATTCCTTTGGTGCTAGTTGTGATGAATCTGGTCTATGCGCTGTGCGCGTATCCGCTTGGCATGCTGGCGGACAAGATGCGCCACCGCACCTTGCTGGCGCTCGGTATACTGCCATTGATCGCAGCCGATTTAGTACTGGCACATAGCAACCAGCCAATCTGGCTGGTTGCTGGCCTGGTATTGTGGGGCGTGCACATGGCTGCGACACAAGGCTTGCTGGCGGCGATGGTAGCCGTTACTGCCCCGAACGATTTGCGCGGCACTGCATTTGGATTGTTCAATCTTGCCAGCGGAATCGCGATGCTGATCGCAAGCGGATTGGCCGGCGTATTGTGGGATCAGTGGGGATCGTCCGCCACGTTTTATGCAGGCGCCATATTCAGCGGTTTTTCACTGCTGCTTTTGCTACTGCGCAGATCGTGAGATCAACAAAGCATTTGCGACACCCGTGTAATCCATTTCCTTTTTACAGTCTGTTTGTATAAATTGTGACATTGTTGAGATTACCAGTACGCTTGCGCTCGCCATCGGCACACCGCGCACTGGCAAGCCTCAATGCAATGTTGCCGTCGTCTGTGGTCCCGGCTGCGCCGCATCATGAGGCACATTGCCGGTCTCGATAAATACCTTCATCCGCATCAGGTCGTCATCCATTTGTCGCTTTGGGTCGCCGTTGAACACCGAGGCAACGGCATGGCCAAGAGCGCCTGCTGGAGGACCATATGACATGTGTACGGTGACTCGCGTACCGTTACCATCCGGCGCAAAGTGAATCGCCCCGCTATTTTCGATCGTCGAATCGGGCTCGCTTCTCCAAGCCAGCATTTCCGGGCGCCTGGCTTCGGTGATTGCTGCATTCCATTCGAACTGCGCGCCTGCCGGACCGCTAACGACCCAGTGTGACCGCCCGTTACCCAAATCGCGTACCTCCCGTACATGGGACATGAAACGAGGAAAGTTTTCGTATTTGCTCCAAAGATCGAAAACTGCTTCGGGCGCCGCTTCGATGTGAATCGTCTTGTGCAAGTCCACTATTCGCCGGCCGGCACCAATGCCGGCCAAGCGCTTGAACGGCATATTGCTGATGCTGCGTACCATTAGGGCCAGACCTGCGGTCGCCAATATCACGTTGGCCGGCCTGCGCCGCATCCCGCCCAGCATCCCCAGTGCACCGGCCCCCATCAAGGCCACGATACGCAATGCCGGCGTCCAGCTGCCTTGCGCTGGCGAGACACCGAGTTTTGTGCTGCCCTGCAGACTCGGAATGCCCTCTGCCTGCTCGTGAATTTGCAGTCTATCTTCGAGCTTGCTGACGCCATGCACACGACGAACCGTGTCCAGCAATTGTTGCCGTTCATCGGCAAGAACCGGCCCGCGCAAGATAATGCCTCCTTTCCGCGCAGTGACCTCGATGGCGTGTGGGTTCGATACGGCGCGTCCAATCTTTTGTCGGACGCGCGCCGTCAAAATTTGATCATCAATGGGGGCGATGTTGCGATTCGACAGCATATGGCTTGCCCGAACCCGAAGGCCTTGTACCCGATTCCCAAGGTCGCGCGATGCCATATCAAGCGCATCACCGGTTCTGATTACCGCACTGCGCATCTTGTCTGTTGCCAACGCACGACGCCGCCGGCCCCGATCCGGATCAGACAAATACATCGCAAGCACACCAAACGCAAGGCCACCAAGCATCCATGTTATTCGTGGTGACTGCTTTGTTATCGAATCCTGATTCATTACCAACTCCTTTTCGCCAATAATCTCAAGCTTGATCGCCTGACCTAAGTAACCGAGCAAAATTAATTGTGATTTCTACGCGTATTTTTTTGTAGGAGCGGGCCTTGACCGCGCGAGGTGTTAGCAAACTAAGGAGGGGAATGCCCGCTACAGAAAACAAACCGTTTAGGTTTGGAGATTACTTATCAAGCAAATTACGTACTGCATGCAAACATTGCGCCAGTCGAGAAGTAATGAAACTGCCGTAATCAATCCAGACAATGTAGAAATGGCGCATGGCAGCGGTAAGAAGTTCACGTCACCATGATCATCGTCTGCCTCGGCGGCATGATTGCACAATTGCGAACATGACGGCCGCCTCCGTCCTCGATTGGCATGCTTTTCGCGGCAGTGACAGTTTTGATCGATGGCGCTTGTCATGAAAATTCAATTGAAGAAACTGTCCGACCAAGTGATTGTACTTACCGGTGCCACCAGTGGCATTGGCTTGGCGACAGCACGCGAAGCTGCCAAGCGTGGGGCCAGGCTGGTCTTGGTTGCCCGTAATGAAGACGCGTTGAAACAGGTATGCGATGAATTAAATCGCCAAGGTGGAGAAGCAATTTACGTCGTCGCCGATGTCGCCAACGAAGCCGAAGTTCGCCATATTGCAGAGATGGCGATTCAGCGCTTCGGTGCTTTCGATACTTGGCTTAACGTGGCCGGCGTCACCATTTTTGGAAAGAGCGAAGAGGTTACCACCCAAGATATGCGCCGCTTATTCGACATCAATTTCTGGGGTGTTGTATATGGCTCCCTAGTCGCCGTGCAATATCTGAAGTCGCGCGGCGGTGCGTTGATCAATATGGGCAGTGAAACATCGGACCGTGCCGTCCCCTTGCAAGGAATTTATTCGGCATCCAAACATGCGGTCAAAGGATTTACCGATTCGTTACGCGTCGAACTGGAAGAAGAGGGAGCCCCGCTGTCGGTCACGCTGGTCAAGCCGGCGGCGATCGATACGATGCTGGTCAAGCACGCAAAGAATTATCTGGAAACGGAGCCTAGACTCATAGGGTTATACACAAATATGAAACTCAATTTTATTCCCGTAACATCTGCAAA
>CBINHE010000086.1:0-18252 GCA_966250375.1 uncultured Oxalobacteraceae bacterium | reverse complement strand
ATCGCGGGCAAGGCCCGCTCCTACAAATTCACCGTTTCTTTTGCATGACTACTTAATTTAACGTGCGTTCGAAGAAAAGAGTCTCCCCTCTCCCGCCTGCGGCAATAGTGTTCGGCACATTAGTTGCTAACGTGTTCCAACCGCCGTATTCCCTCCCTTTCAAGGGGAGGGTTAGGGTGGAGATGGGTTTAATGCCGTGGCTTGTAACCCATCCCCATCCCAACCTTCCCCTTGAAGGGGAAGGAGCCTCTAACGCAGACGCTGAGCAAATAATGTGCCGAACACTATTGCCGCCTGCGGGAGAGGGGGCCTTCATGGCATTGCAAAGATGTGTAGATACCCATGCTGCGGGAGAGGAGAGCCAAATCGCACTTCATGTCAAAACTAATTGGCGCAGCAGAAAGAAATCGATGCTGTTCCTGTGCAACGCACCAAAAGGAATGGCCAAAACGCACCGCGTCAGTGCAAAAGGCACTTCCTATTGGTGCATGCACCCTCCAATGCTCTGGCATTGCTTTTGCTAATACAGCCGCAGGAGCATTTTTTTAAATGGCTTTAATGGTGAAGCCGGATTTGCATGTTTGCGGGGCGGAGTGAAGCGTAGCGGTACTCTTTCCCCAACAAATTGGAGAAGCTTTAATGAAGAAGCTAAGATTGGTAATGGTGGGTAACGGCATGGCTGGCGTGCGCACGCTCGAAGAGCTGCTCAAGATCGCACCCGACGTGTACGACATCACCGTATTCGGCGCCGAGCCATACGCAAACTACAACCGCATCCTGCTGTCGCCGGTACTGGCCGGCGAACAGACCATCAAGGACATCATGTTGAATGATGTTGACTGGTACGCGGAAAACAATATCACGCTGCATCTTGGCAAAAAAATCACGAAGATCGATCGCGTGAAGCGCCTGGTCATTGCGGAAGACGGCACGACCATGGAGTACGATCGCTTGCTGCTCGCAACCGGTTCCAATCCGTTCCTGCTGCCGGTGCCCGGTAAAGACCTGCAAGGCGTAATCTCCTACCGCGACATCCACGACACCAATGCCATGATCGAGGCGGCACAGGTGCACAAGCATGCGATTGTCATTGGCGGCGGCCTGCTTGGTCTGGAAGCTGCCAACGGTTTGAAGCTGCGCGGCATGGAAGTCACCGTCGTGCATTTGCCGACATGGCTGATGGAGCGCCAACTCGATCCGGTCGCGGGGAAGATGTTGCAAAAATCTCTCGAAGATCGCGGCCTCAATTTCCTGCTGGATAAAAACACCAAGGAAATCGTCGGCGATGAAAACGGTCACGTGAGCGCAATCCGTTTTACCGATGGTCTTGAAATCCCGGCGCAACTGGTCGTGATGGCAGTCGGCATTCGCCCCAATAGCACGCTGGCCGAATCCGCCGGCCTGTACTGCAACCGTGGCATCGTCGTCAACGACACCATGCAAACCTACGACCCGCGCATCTATGCCGTGGGAGAGTGCGTGAATCATCGCGGCACTGTCTACGGCCTGGTCGCCCCCTTGTTCGAAATGGCGAAAGTGTGCGCCAACCACCTGGCCAATTTCGGTATCGGACGCTACCAAGGCTCGGTCACGTCAACCAAACTGAAAGTGACCGGCATCGATCTGTTCTCGGCCGGCGAGTTCATGGGCGGCGAAGGCACCGAAGAAATCGTGTTGTCCGATCCGATAGGTGGCGTGTACAAGAAACTGGTGATCAAAGGCGACAAACTGATCGGCGCCTGCCTGTATGGCGATACCGTCGATGGCAGTTGGTACTTCAAACTGCTGCGCGAAGGCAAGGATATCGGCGAGATCCGCGATACGCTGATGTTCGGCGAATCCAATACCGGCCGCCCCGGCGACGCCGGCCACGAAGGATTTACCAAGGCAGCCGCGATGCCGGACAGCGCCGAAGTCTGCGGTTGCAATGGCGTCTGCAAAGGCGCGATTGTTACTGCGATCAAGGAGAAGGGCTTGTTCACGCTGGAAGATGTGCGCAAGCAAACCAAGGCGTCGGCGTCCTGCGGCTCCTGCACCGGCTTAGTCGAGCAGATCATCATGGCGACCGCCGGCGGCGATTATTCCTCGTCGAGTAAAGCCAAACCCTTGTGCAGTTGCACCGACCGCACGCATCAGGAAGTGCGCGATGCGATCAGGGTCAACAAGCTTTTGACGATTGCGTCCACCATGCAATTCATGGAATGGCGCACGCCGAACGGCTGCGCGACTTGCCGACCCGCGATCAACTACTATCTGATTTCGACCTGGCCGCATGAGGCGAAAGACGATCCGCAATCGCGCTTCATCAATGAACGCGCACATGCGAACATCCAGAAAGACGGCACTTATTCAGTCATCCCGCGCATGTGGGGCGGTGAAACCAATGCCTCCGAATTGCGTCGTATCGCCGACGTAGTCGACAAGTTCAAGATTCCAACCGTGAAAGTGACGGGCGGCCAGCGTATCGATTTGCTCGGCGTGAAGAAGGAAGATTTGCGCGCGGTATGGCAAGACCTCGGCATGCCGAGCGGCCATGCCTATGCGAAAGCCTTGCGAACGGTAAAGACCTGCGTCGGCTCCGAATGGTGCCGCTTCGGCACCCAGGATTCGACCTTGATGGGACAGCAGCTGGAACGCGCGCTGTGGCGCATGTATGCACCGCATAAAGTCAAAATTGCGGTATCAGGCTGCCCGCGTAATTGCGCGGAATCCGGCATCAAGGACGTCGGCGTGATCGGTGTCGATTCCGGCTGGGAAATCTATGTGGGAGGCAATGGCGGCATCAAGACCGAAGTCGCCGAATTTTTCGTGAAAGCCAAAACGCACGAAGAAGTATTGGAGTACTCTGGCGCTTTCCTGCAACTCTATCGTGAGGAAGGTTGGTATCTTGAGCGTACCGTGCATTACATCGGACGTGTCGGCCTCGACTATGTGAAAAAGAAAGTCGTGGAGGATGCCGAGAACCGCAAGGTATTGTACGAGCGCTTGTTGTTCTCGCTCGATGGCGAACCCGATCCGTGGCATGAATCGGAAAAGGCGCTGGTCGATACGCGGCAATTTGCGCCGTTGACGGTCGATTGATAGTCCAACTCAAATAGAGGAATTGTAATGTCGCATCAATGGAAAACCGTCTGCAACGTCGCAGACATCCCCATGCTCGGCGCACGGGTCGTCAAGCGGGCAGTCAATCCTGGCGAGGCCCGGTCCGACGTCGCGATTTTCCGCAACAGTGAAGACAAGATTTTTGCGTTGCTGGACCGCTGCCCGCACAAGGGTGGACCACTGTCGCAAGGCATCGTGTTCGGCGAGCGTGTTGCGTGCCCGCTGCACAACTGGAATATTCAACTTGATTCCGGTTGCGCCACCGCGCCAGACGAAGGTTGCTCGCAAAAATTCAGCGTGAAAGTGGAAGATGGGCAGGTTTATTTGGACGAGAATGAATTGAATTCACTGGCAATTTGCTGACGTGTTCCAAACGCCGTATTCCCTCCCTTTCAAGGGGAGGGTTAGGGTGGGGATGGGTTTAATGTCGTGGCTTGTAACCCATCCCCATCCCAACCAAGAGGATTGCGCTTGCAAGCGCAATCCGCTCCGCAGGCGGATCGCATGCGATCCGAATTCCCTGCTACGCCCCCTTGAAGGGGAAGGAGCCTCTAACGCAGATGCTTAGCAAACAAGGTGCCGGACACGCCCGCAAGCGGGAGCAGGTCAGGGCGACGGAATGCCAAGCGCCTGCTAACCAATTTTCAGGCAAACCGTGCAATTGAACATCACAAATCCTAACGCTGCCCTTCACTCTGGCCCTCTCCCGCATGCGGGAGAGGGTGAGAGCGCACAAATTCAAATGGAAACCAAAGCCACCTGTTGCTATTGCGGAGTAGGCTGCGGCGTCATCGTTCAGTCGAACGGTGAAAAAATCACAGGCGTGCGCGGCGACCCTGACCATCCTGCGAACTTTGGACGGCTGTGTACCAAAGGTAGTACCTTGCACTTGTCGGCGCGGCCGGCGTTGCAACAGCAGGCGCGTGCGCTCTATCCGGAACTGCGTGTGACGCGTGATATGCCGCGTGCACGCGCATCGTGGGACAAGAGCCTCAATTTCATCACGGGAAAAATCGCCGACACGATACGCAGGCATGGACCGGACAGCGTTGGTTTTTACATTTCCGGGCAGTTGCTGACGGAGGATTATTACGTCTTCAACAAACTTTCCAAGGGACTGATCGGTACCAACAATATCGATACCAATTCACGTTTGTGCATGTCGAGCGCGGTTGCCGGCTACAAGCAAACGCTGGGTGCTGATGCGCCGCCTGCCTGTTATGAGGATATCGATCTGGCCGAGTTGATTTTCATCGCCGGCTCGAATACCGCATACGCGCATCCGATTCTCTACCGCCGCATCGAAGATGCGCGCAAAAAAAATCCGAAACTGAAAGTGATCGTCGCCGATCCGCGCCGCACCGATACGGCGCGCGAGGCGGACTTGTTCCTGCCGATTTTGCCCGGCACGGATGTCGCGTTGTTCAACGGCATGCTGCATATCTGCCTATGGGAAGATTTGATCGATACCGCTTACATCGACGCGCATACCGAAGGCTTTGCGGAATTGAAGCGCACGGTGCGCGATTACACCCCGAAGTCCGTGGCGGAAACCTGCGGCATCAGCGAAGACGATCTGATCCAGGCGGCACGCTGGTTCGGCACATCGAAGGCAGCGCTGTCGCTGTATTGCCAAGGCTTGAACCAATCGTCATCCGGCACCGCAAAAAACGCATCGCTGATCAACCTGCATTTGGCCACGCATCAAATCGGCAAGCCTGGCGCGGGACCGTTTTCATTGACCGGGCAACCCAATGCGATGGGCGGACGCGAAGTGGGCGGCATGGCCAACCTGTTGTCCGCACATCGCGACCTCGCCAATCCCGAGCATCGCGCGGAAGTCGCGAAGTTCTGGGGCATCGATGACGTGCCATCGAGACCGGGAAAGACCGCGGTTGAAATGTTTGAAGCGGTGCGTGCCGGCGACATCAAGATCTTGTGGATCGCCTGCACCAACCCGGCACAATCGCTGCCCGATCAGAAGCTGGTGCGCGAGGCCCTGGAAAAAGCAGAGCTTGTGATCGTGCAGGAAGCGTACAGGACGACGGCAACGGTCGATTACGCCGACGTGCTGTTGCCGGCGACGACATGGAGCGAGAAGGAAGGCACCGTCACCAATTCGGAGCGCTGCATCACGCGTTTCAAGCCGGTGTTGGGAAAGCCTGCCGAGACGCGGCACGATTGGGAAATCGTGATCGACTGTGCGCGCAAGCTTGAAGCCGTGATGGGAAAGACGACCACGCTTTTTCCATTTGCGAGCACTGAAGAAATCTGGAACGAGCATCGCGAATCGACGCGCGGGCGCGACCTCGATATTACCGGCCTGTCGTTCCGGATTCTGGAAGAGCAGGGCCCGCAGCAATGGCCGTTTCCGGAAGGCGCGACAAGCGGCAAGAAACGCTTGTATGAGGACGGCCTCTTCCCGACGGCCAGCGGACGCGCGAAATTCGTCAATGCCGTGTACAAGCCGGTGGCGGAACCGGTCGATGCGCGCTTTCCGTTTCGCTTGACGACCGGCCGCCTGCGCGACCAGTGGCATGGCATGAGTCGCACTGGCACGGTTGCACAACTGTTTGCGCATGCGGCGGAACCGGCCGTCGTGCTGGCACAGACCGACATGGACCGCCGCCTGTTCAAGAATGGCGATCTGGTGCATGTGACCAGCAAGCGCGGTTCGCAAATCCTGCCGGTCGTGGCCGGCGATGATATGCGTGGCGGCCAGGCATTCATCGGCATGCACTGGGGTGAAGAATATGTGTCGGGGCGCGGCCATGGCGATGGCGCGACGTACGGCGTCAACACCTTGACCTTGCCGGTGCTGGATCCGAGTTCGAAGCAGCCCGAGCTAAAGCATGCGGCGGTAAAACTGTTGAAGGCGGAATTGCCGTGGCGTTTCCTGGTATTCGGCTGGATCGATGAGTCGCAAGCCCTTGCGCTGCAGTCTTCCTTGCGGGCGTGCATGCGGAAGTTTGCCTATGCATCCTGTACCTTGTTTGGCCGCGACAAGGTGGGCGTGTTATTCCGGGCAGCCGACGACTATCCGGCGTCCATCGAATTAACGAAAGAGATCGAATCGCGGTTTGGTATTGCGGGCGCCAGCGTGTTGCGCTACGACGATACCCGGCGCGGCAATGCACGGCATATCCTGGTCAAGGACGGCAAGCTGGCGGCGGTGTCGCTGGCTGGCGATATCTCGGCTGAGCATTGGTTGAAGGAATATCTGGAAGGGGAGTTGCCAGTGGCGGCGCTGGGACGCATGCTGTTGATGCCGTCGAACAAGACGCCAGAAGGGTTCAAGGCGCGCGGACGGATTGTTTGCACTTGCCTTAACGTTGCCGAGACGGAAATTGCCGAGGTACTGGCGAAGCAAGATATGGTCAATTACGGGTCTTCGGAGGCAATGCTAGCGTCGCTGCAAGGGAAGTTGAAATGCGGCACGAATTGCGGGTCGTGCGTACCGGAGTTGAAGAAGATGATTGTTGCCCGGCAGGTTTCGGCGAAGGCGGCGGTATAAAGCGACACATGCCTACTTCGGTGTAAGCTTCGCCCATGAACACTCCACACAGCAAAAATCCATTCCCCGCCGCTCGTTTCATCAAGGAAATCGGCCGCGGAAAAGCTGGTGCGCGCAGCATGTCGCGTGCCGATGCCCAAGAACTGTACGCCGCCATGCTCGACGGCCGGGTTTCAGATCTGGAACTCGGCGGGATTCTTCTGGCAATGCGCATCAAGGGCGAATCGGTCGATGAAATTGCAGGCTTTCTCGATGCGGCGGAAATGTCGTTCGAGCGCCTGACCGCACCGACGGGCACTTATGCACCGATCGTGATCCCGAGCTACAACGGTTCGCGCAACATGGCGAATCTGACGCCGCTATTAGCCATGCTGCTGGCGCGGATGGGTGCGCCGGTGCTGGTGCATGGCGTGATCCACGATCCGAACCGCGTGACGACTGCGGAAATTTTCCAGGAACTGGGCATACCGTTTTCACACACTGTGCAACAGGCCGAAGCGCAGTTCGCGCAACATGAACCTGCATTCATGACGATCGACGACTTGGCGCCGCGCATGGCGCGTATTTTGGCGTTGCGGCGGATACTCGGTGTACGCAACTCGACCCATACACTTGTGAAAATCATGCAGCCGTTCGTTGGTCCGGCATTGCGATTGACGTCCTATACCCACCCGGAATACCTGGAGATGCTCGCCGCTTATTTCACGACCGCTGCACCGGCCGCGCGCGGCGATGCATTTCTCATGCGCGGCACCGAAGGTGAAACAGTGGCAAATGCCAAGCGCGCACAGCAAATCGATTGGTTTCACGATGGTGAACGTACTGTCTTGGTACAAAAACAGTCGCCAGTGGATGAATTGCCGCCATTGCCGGCCGCGAGCGATGCAATCACGACTGCAGCGTGGATCAAGGCGGCGCTGGCCGACGAACAGCCGATCCCGGCACCAATTACAGAACAAGTGGAACACTGCCTGCAGGTAGCAAAGCGCTGCAAGATTGAGGCGATTTCCTGAAAAGAAAATACCCCCTTGCACCGCGCTGGCGGACGCATTGCTGCGTTGCCCCTTGCTAGTGTGGCTCGCCACACGTCGCTCGGGGTACCTTGCACTGCATCCCGCCAGCGCGGTGCAAGGGGGTATTTTCTTTCCCGAAAACCGCCTTAAATATTGAGTGACTGACTCGACTTTATCCATGGATTGGTATCAGTCATGACCGCTAAAATTGTCAACTTATTCTGACGCGGCTCCTTAGCTCGACCTTGTCCATCCAACTCACATAGGCGACTTCCATCTGCCAGTGCCGGACGAAGCATTCGCGTTCTGATCGGTACACAACAATGCCTGCGTCTCGAAGCGCCGCTAGCTCGCTCCGAATAATTTTGCGCATCTTTTCCCCTTCCTTATTTCCTGCAAATAGGCAATTATTTTTTTTAAGAAATTAATTGTCGATATGAATTTTCAGCAGGAACTTTATCTTTCCCGGAGGGCCCAAGTTGAGATGGTTACATTGTGTAACTGTTCTTTATTTAAGAGTGGGAGTTATGTTGGTGGATACATAAGGGCTGGATACATAGGGGCATGCAATAGCTGCATTGTTTCCCTGTTTTTTCGTTGAGATTCAAATACATTGCGGAACAAAGCCAAGTCCAAGCCCAAGTGCATAGTACGGCACGGCTCTGTTTTCATCAAATTAATAACATTGTGGATAGAGTTCAGCGCAGCCCAGGCATCGCCTGTGCAGAGCGCCGCTTTATCTCCAACGAATTAATAAAACATTGCGGGACAGAGTGAAGTGCAAAGTGCCGCACGACGCTGTCTTCAAAAAATTTAGGGAGGGGGAGCTATGCCGTCATGGACTCTTCCGTCTTTCATCCTGGTGCAGCCGATCCAATGGAATGCACTGTTATTGTTCGGTAGCTTGCTGCTGTTCGGATTGATTGGCGGGCATCTGGTATCAAAGAATCCATGGATACCTCGCATTACAGGCTACCTGTTGGCAGGGTTTGCACTGGGGGTGGGGGGATTGAATTTGCTGTCTGGCGATGTATTGCGGTTGGCGAATATTTTTGCCGATATCGCAGTCGCGCTGATGGTGTATCAGCTCGGGCGCTATGTCGATATCGGGTGGCTGCGCCGAGAGAAATGGTTGTTGGTCACCGTCTTGAGCAGTGCACTTTTGTGCTTTTTGTTTGTGTTGGCGGCATTGGAATGGTGTGGTTTTCCGCAGCCGGTGGCCATGCTCGCCGGCGTGCTTGCGATCGGGACCGCACCTGCCGTCGTCATGGTGGTGGTGCGCGATTTGAAAGCGGAAGGGCACATCACGCGACGTCTGGCGGCGATGACAGCGCTGAATAATCTCATTGCGTTACTGGCCGCCTATCTGTTGTTGCCGATAGTGGCGACAGAAGGGCTGACCAATCTGGCGACGCTTGTTTCGCACACGCTGTATTCACTCTGCGGTTCATTGTTGCTGGCGTATGTCATGTACCGGCTGACGATGCCGCTGGCGCGCTTTTTCGGTCGTGAACGCACGCGGCAATTCGTGCTGGTCGTCTCGGTGATCACATTAAGCATCGGTGCCGCACATGCATTGCAACTGCCAGTGCTGTTGACGATGCTGTTTTTCTCCATCATGTCGAAAAATCTCGACTTGCAGTATGACCTGATGGAGCTGGAATTCGACATCGCGAGCGAGTTCTTCATCGTTGTACTGTTTGTGACCATCGGCGCATCGACACGCATGTCGGACTTGTTCTCGATTGGTGTTGCGGTTGCTGCCTTGATTGGCGCGCGCTTTGCTGCAATCGGATGTAGTGTTTTCCTGTTCGCACGGCCGGCAAGATTGAAATGGCGGCAGGCGGGATTACTTGTGATGGGCAACTTGCCCATGGCCGAAGCAGGGATGGGACTGGGACTGATACAAATTTCTTTGATCTATCCGCATACGACCGCCGAAATTGCACCGTTGCTGGCGGGTGCGTTGATTGTTCTGGAATTGTTCGGACCGGTTGCAACGCAACTCGCATTGAAACTGTCAGGCGAAAGCGGGCGAGAATCATGAAGGCGGTTATCCATGATGCAGACTTCTGAATCATGGATAACAAATGTTCCGATCGGATCAACAAAGCAAAAAAGGAAAAAACCATGGACATCCTGTCGTTTGCTTCATCAAAGCCCTTCACGATGGGCATTGAACTGGAGCTGCAGCTGGTCAATCGCCGCAATTACAATCTGGCGACCGATGCGCTCGATTTGCTGGCATGGATCAAGCCACGCGATTTGCAAAAACAGATCAAGCTGGAAATCACGCAAGGAATGATCGAATTGAATTCGGCGATCCACACTCGCGTAGATGAACTGGTGGAGGAGTTGCAGCAATTGCGCTCTGCATTAATCGACGTTGCGCAGCATGTGAATATCGATGTCGCCGGCGGTGGCGCCCACCCATTCCAGAATTGGAGCGAGCAGCGTATTACGCCCAGCGAGCGCTTCAATGAGCTGCATAAAAAATACGGCTACCTGGCGAAGACATTTACCGTGTTCGGTCAGCATATCCATATCGGTGTCGAGAACGGTGACGATGCACTCTACCTGACGCATGGTTTTTCGCGTTTTGTGCCGCACTTCATCGCGCTGTCGGCGGCATCGCCGTTTTATCAAGGGGTCGATACGGCATTCGATTCCTCGCGCAGCAACGTGGTGCGCGCATTTCCATTGGCTGGAACCGTGCCTCTGCTCACGCGCTGGAAAGACTTTGAAGCCTATTATGAGGATTTGTGCAATATCGGCATCATCGGCAGCATGAAGGACTTCTATTGGGATATTCGGCCCAAGCCGGAATACGGCACGGTCGAAATTCGCGTATGCGACACGCCGTTGACGCTGGAGCATGCAGCATTGCTGGGCTGCTATGCGCAATTGCTGGCACGCTGGATACTGACCGAGCGACCATTCGTCATCGACGATAGCTTTTATCTTCTCTACCAGTACAATCGCTTCGAAGCCAGTCGCTATGGACTGGATGGCATGATCGCGTTGCCGCCCAATGAGCAGACGCCTGACTCACAGAGGCAGCCGATTTTCGCCAGCGTGCTGGACCGCCTGCAAGACTTGAAACGCTATGCGCAGAACGATGCGGAACAACTGGCATTGATGCGCTTGCGCCACATGGCATATGAGCGGGTGAATGACGCAGCGTGGTTGAGGAAAACCTTCAAGCAACGCGGTTCGCTCAACGATGTGATGCGGATTTCGTCGGAGCTGTGGATGAAGCATACCTCGCCGCCGTATTTCCACTAGCTTACAATCACGGCTTATTCCGAAATGTGTGAGCCATGAGCAAACAATATGATGTCGCCGTGATCGGCGCGGGAGCGGCCGGCATGATGTGCGCCGCAGTCGCCGGTCAGCGCGGCAAACGCGTGGTATTGATCGACCATGCAGCCAAGCTGGCGGAGAAAATACGCATTTCCGGCGGCGGCCGCTGCAATTTCACCAACCTATACGCGACACCGCAGAATTTTCTGTCGCAAAATCCTCATTTTTGCAAAAGCGCATTGTCACGTTATACGTCGCAGGATTTTCTGGCGTTGGTGAAGCGTTATCGCATTGCCTATCACGAAAAGCATAAAGGGCAATTGTTCTGCGACCGTTCCGCTGAAGACATTATTGACATGCTGAAGGCTGAATGCAGCGCCGGCAACGTCGCGTGGCGCATGCCGTGCAAAGTCGACGCGATTGGCAAATCGGGAGATACATTCCGCCTCGATACCGATGCGGGCGAGATACTGGCTGACAGCGTTGTGATCGCGACAGGCGGTTTGTCGATCCCCAAGATCGGCGCCACCGATTTCGGATTTCGCATCGCCAAACAATTCGGTCTGAAGCTGATCGAGTCGCGTCCGGCACTGGTGCCGCTGACCTTCGATGATGCGATGTGGCAGCCGTTCGTGCCACTGGCAGGCATCGCGCTGGAAGTGGAGGTGGAGACGGGCGCAAAGAAAACACGCGGACATTTCCGCGAAGACTTGTTGTTTACGCATCGCGGTTTGTCGGGACCAGCGATTCTGCAGATTTCCAGTTATTGGCAACCTGGCACTGCACTGACACTCAATCTTTTGCCAGAAATCGATGTCGCCGAAGCGCTGATTCAAGAAAAAGGGGCGATCAAGAAGAATCTCGGCAATCACATTGCGCAATGGTTGCCCTCCCGTCTGGCCGAAGGATTGCTGATTGCCAATGGATTCAAACCCGAGGCCCGTGTGCCAGACATGCAAGACAAGCAACTGCGCCGCTTAGGAGAATCCTTGAATCGCTGGGCCATCATTCCGAATGGCTCAGAAGGATATCGCAAGGCCGAAGTGACCTTGGGCGGCGTCGATACGCGCGAACTGTCACAGCAAAGCATGATGGCGGCGAAAGTGCCGGGCTTGCACTTCATCGGCGAAGCCGTCGACGTGACTGGTTGGCTGGGCGGCTACAATTTCCAATGGGCGTGGGCGTCCGGTGTTGCGGCAGGATTATCTGTTTGATATGAGCTCTTGCTCGCAGAGTTTTGCGAAACTAGCGGCAAAGGTGCTTCCAATTGCATTTCAAAGCTGCTATACTCGCCGTCTTTCCTATAAAACCTTGGCTTGAGTTAGTACATGACCACAATTCGCCTTAAAGAAAACGAGCCGTTCGAAGTCGCGATGCGTCGCTTCAAGCGCACTATTGAAAAAACCGGTCTGCTGACCGAGTTGCGTGCGCGCGAATTCTACGAAAAGCCGACCGCTGAGCGTAAGCGCAAGCTCGCCGCTGCCGTGAAGCGCCACTACAAGCGCATCCGCAGCCAGCAATTGCCGAAAAAGCTCTACTAAGATTTCCGCCGCACCTTGTGCGGTTGGATCGCAAACCCGCTCCGGTGTGTCCGCAGCGGGTTTTGACGTTTATTGACTTTGCTTTCTATTTTGACCAGTCAGTCGGATAGATAGAGGGGTGCATCGTGATGCGCCGAATGTTTCGCCTGCGCGTGTGGCACATCACGATACATCCTGCAAATTTATTGGATGATCTACCAGGATTGTCGACATTGGAGATGATATGAGCCTGAAAGAACAAATCACCGAGGACATGAAGGCTGCAATGCGTGCCAAGGAGGCTGGCAAGCTCGGCACGATTCGCCTGCTGACTGCGGCAATGAAGCAGAAAGAAGTCGATGAGCGCGTCGAACTGACCGATACCCACATCCTCGCGATCATCGAAAAGATGATCAAACAGCGCAAGGATTCGATTAGCCAGTTCGAAGCCGGCGGTCGTCAGGATCTGGCCGATATCGAAAAAGCCGAAGTCGCTGTGCTGTCTCACTATATGCCCGCTGCATTATCGGATGCCGACGTGCAAGCCGCAGTCGCTGCCGCCGTGACAGAAACCGGCGCCGCCGGCCCACAAGACATGGGCAAGGTCATGGCAGTATTGAAAGCGAAACTCGCCGGTCGTGCGGACATGACCGCCATCTCTGGTCTGGTGAAAGCTGTGCTAAGCAAAGCTTGAACATCATTCTGCCAAAGACGCTTCGCACCACTGAACCACTGTGATTCCGCAATCCTTTATTCAAGACTTGCTCAGCCGCGTCGACATCGTCGACGTGGTGGGCCGCTATGTGCAACTGAAGAAGGGGGGTACGAATTTCATGGGCTTGTGCCCGTTCCATAACGAAAAATCGCCCAGTTTCACCGTCAGCCCGACCAAGCAGTTTTATCACTGCTTCGGCTGCGGTGCGCATGGTACTGCGATCGGTTTTTTGATTGAATATTCCGGCCTGGGTTTTGTAGATGCGGTTAAAGACCTTGCGCAAAACGTCGGCATGGCCCTGCCGGAAAACGACGACAAGCTGCCGCCCGCGCAACGGGCGGAACACCAGGCAAAAAGTCTTGCGCTATCGGAAGCGATGACGCGTGCGTGTGATTTTTATCGCCATCAATTGCGCGCCGCACCGCATGCGGTCAACTACCTGAAAGGACGCGGCTTGACCGGCGAAATCGCCGCCAAGTTCGGGTTGGGTTACGCCCTCGAGGGCTGGGACAGCTTGCGCACCGTGTTTCCCGATTACGAAGACAGTGCCTTGGCCGAATCGGGCTTGGTGATCGATCGCACCGATGAAGAGGGTGCGAATCGCAAGCGTTACGACCGTTTCCGTGACCGGATCATGTTTCCGATCCGCAATGCCAAAGGGCAGGTAATCGGCTTCGGCGGCCGCGTGCTCGACAAAGGTGAGCCCAAATACTTGAATTCTCCCGAGACACCCTTATTTCAAAAAGGGAGTGAGCTGTACGGGTTATTCGAGGCGCGTCAGGCGATTCGCGAAGCAGGTTATGCATTGGTGACGGAGGGTTACATGGATGTCGTGGCGTTAGCACAACTGGGTTTTCCTCAAGCGGTCGCCACGCTAGGCACTGCTTGTACGCCGATCCATGTGCAAAAGCTGTTGCGTCAGACGGATCACGTGATTTTCAGTTTCGATGGCGATTCCGCCGGGCGCCGTGCTGCACGGCGCGCGCTGGATGCAAGTTTGCCGCATGCAAACGACAACAAGGTCATCAAATTCCTGTTTCTACCGACTGAGCACGACCCCGACAGTTACGTGCGTGAATTGGGTGCGGAGGCGTTCGAGCAGCAAGTGCGAGATGCGATGCCATTGTCGCAATTTTTGATCAGGGAAGTTACAGCCAACAACGATTTGAATACGTCCGAAGGCCGTGCCCGCGCGCAGTTTGATGCGAAACCCTTGTTGCAGAGCATGCCGCCATCAGCACTGCGTTTGCAAATCGTGCACAGCCTCGCGCAAGCAACGCAAACCACGCCAGCGGAAATCGAAGCATTGTTTGAGTTGGCGCAACCGGTAGCGCGCGCACGTGTGGCGCCGCCCAAGAGCAAGCGCACTGCGCCGGTCGGCTTGGAGAGCCAGATCATGCGCCTGCTGGTCGCGCATCCGGTACTAGCCATTGAGCTGGATCACACATCGGTGAAGGCTGTAGCGCAACTGGCACCGGACTGCGCAGAAATGTGGGAGCAACTGATTTCCGCAGGTCAAGCTATGGGCGCGCAAGCCAATTTTGCCGTGCTGGCAGAAATCTTGCGCACCACTGGTTCCGATTTTGATTCGATGATTGCCGAAATTGCAGCAGAGCCGGAGTCGGAAATTGACGCAGCGCGTCTGGAGCTTGCCGGTGCAATCAGGCAGACTAAAATGAAACTATTAAAAGCTGAATTAAAACAGTTGTTCGCTTCAGGGTTAAGTCCAGAAAAAGCGCGGGCGCGTTACGATGAGCTCATGCTGCAACAAGAACAATTGCGGCGTCAGGCAGAAACGGAAATCGCACAACGATGACCTTGCTGAAGTGTGGTATTGGAGCAAAACCATGCTCTATGCTATAATTAAAGGCTTTTGATTCAAGGCCTTAGGAAGTGTTTCGTCAGGCGGAGAGTTTCATTCGGCGGACGAAAAGAATTTGGAAACATTGCGCGGGCGAATGTAAGCCATTGAAATAATGCGCATAAATCGGCTTCACGCGCGGCTTGCTGCGTGGCAAGAGCAACCAAGTTGTTATAGTTGATTCCATGGCGAGCGCAATGATGAAACCTGCGAAAACCCTGACACCTTCTGCAAAAGATGCAAAACCGGCGGCCGCTAAATCGGCCGCCAAGCTTGGCTTGCAAAGGACGGCGGCAGGGAAAACCAAAGCGGCAAAGCCCAGTGTGACTGCGGAAAAATCTTCCAAGATGGCGTCGAAAGTGATGCCCAAAGCGGGCACTAAAGCCGCTGCAACGCCATCAAACGCAAAACCTTTATCCAAAGTGACTGCCAAAGCAGTTCCTGTGCAATCGAAAGCTTCCGTGACAAAAAAGAAATCCGAATCGAAACTCGTTACCAAGCCGGCAAAAAACGCAGCCAAAGCTGAAAGCAAACCTGTTGTCGGTGCCGTATCGGCGGTCAGTCAAACAACCGATGCCGCCGCCTTGGCCGCCATTGATACGTCTGGTTACGTCCTGCCTTCGGTAAAAGTGCCGGGTCGCCGTGGTCGCAAGCCGAAAGAATTTCAACCTGAAAACGACGAAGTCGCCGCGTTGAATGCGGTCGAGCGCGCCGAATTAAAGGCGGCTGATAAAGCCAAGGCAAAGGACCGCAAGGCGAAAGAAAAAGCGCTGTTGAAAGATGCATTTTCGTCGGACACCGAAGCAAGCGAAGAAGAACTCGAAGCGCGCCGCCAGAAGCTGAAAACGCTGATCAAGCTCGGCAAGGAGCGCGGCTTCCTGACATATTCGGAAATCAACGATCACCTGCCTGAAAACATTGTCGATCCGGAAGCGATCGAAGGCATCATCGGCACGTTCAATGACATGGGAATCGCTGTCTATGAACACGCGCCCGATGCAGAGACCTTGCTGTTGTCGGACAACGTCGCAACTGTTGCCAGCGACGACGATGCCGAAGCTGCCGCCGAAGCGGCATTGTCGACGGTCGACTCCGACTTTGGCCGCACCACCGACCCGGTGCGCATGTACATGCGTGAAATGGGCTCTGTCGAACTGCTGACGCGCGAAGGCGAGATCGAAATCGCGAAGCGGATCGAAGACGGCCTGAAGGACATGATCCAGGCAATTTCCGCATGCCCGACCACGATCGCCGAAATTCTTGCTGCCGCCGAGCGCATCGAAAAAGGCGAAACCAAGATCGACGAAATTGTCGATGGCCTTGTTGATCCGAATGCATCCGACGACCAGATCATCGTTGCCGCACCTGCTGTGACCTCTTCTGACGACGATGAGGAAGACGAAGAAGAAGAGGAGGAAGAGGAAAACAGTGCGTCCGGCGCCGCCGGCTTCTCGGCCGAACAACTGGCGCAATTGCAGCGTGATGCGTTGGCGAAATTTGCCACCATCTCGACCAATTTCGACAAAATGCGCAAGGCTTTCGAGAAAGAAGGTTACAACTCGAAGCCCTACGTAAAAGCGCAGGAAGCGATTTCGAATGAACTGCTGGGCATTCGCTTCACCGCAAAATTCGTCGAAAGGCTATGCGATACCTTGCGCGGTCAAGTCGATGAAGTGCGCCATATCGAGAAACAGATTTTAGATGTCGCAGTGAACAAATGCGGCATGCCGCGCAGTCATTTCATCAAGATATTCCCGGGTAATGAAACCAACCTCGACTGGATCGAGGGAGAAGTCGATGCCGGCCACAGCTATAGCGGAATTCTCGGGCGTAACGTGCCGACCATCAAGGAACTGCAGCAAAAACTGATCGACTTGCAAGCACGCGTTGTGTTGCCTTTGCCTGATCTGCGCAACATCAATAAGAAGATGGCTGCCGGCGAAATGAAGGCACGCAAGGCCAAACGCGAAATGACGGAAGCTAACTTGCGTCTGGTAATTTCGATTGCGAAGAAATACACTAATCGCGGCTTGCAATTTCTCGACTTGATCCAAGAAGGCAACATCGGCTTGATGAAGGCGGTGGACAAGTTTGAGTACCGGCGCGGCTATAAATTTTCGACCTATGCGACATGGTGGATTCGCCAAGCGATTACGCGTTCGATCGCCGATCAGGCTCGCACCATCCGTATCCCTGTCCACATGATCGAAACGATCAACAAGATGAATCGCATCTCGCGTCAAATCCTGCAGGAGACCGGTGCGGAGCCAGATCCGGCAACGCTTGCGATTAAGATGGAAATGCCGGAAGATAAGATCCGCAAGATCATGAAGATCGCGAAAGAGCCGATCTCCATGGAAACGCCGATCGGTGACGACGACGATTCGCATCTGGGCGACTTCATCGAAGACAACAATACATTGGCACCGGCCGATGCGGCATTGCATGCGTCGATGCGAGGAGTGGTGAAAGACGTGCTGGATTCGCTGACTCCACGCGAAGCGAAAGTATTGCGCATGCGTTTCGGTATTGAAATGTCGACCGATCATACGCTGGAAGAAGTCGGCAAGCAGTTTGACGTCACCCGCGAACGGATTCGCCAAATAGAAGCGAAGGCACTGCGCAAGCTGCGTCATCCGTCTCGCTCCGACAAGCTGAAGAGCTTCCTAGAAGGTGGCTAACAGTAGTAAAGTTTAGCGGGCCTCTAGCTCATGCTTGGTTAGAGCAGCGGACTCATAATCCGTTGGTGCCGTGTTCGACTCACGGGAGGCCCACCAAAATTCAGAGGGGTTACGCTTAGGCGTAGCCCCTTTGTCTATGTGGCTCTTAATGTAAGTGGCTACTTGCTATGCGCGTCGTAGGATAGGCACAATGTCATCAATATCTTCATGTTTTCTTGCTTTCGCGCCATTTTCGCGCCATTGGGTCTTCTACATGGAGCTCACAAGTGGCACAAATTCGCAAACGCGACCCTTCACAGTACCAAGCACGTGTACGTCTACAGGGCTATCCTGAACAGACCAAAACTTTCCTGACAAAGCAAGCTGCCATATCGTGGGCAAACGAAAGGGAGCAACTATTGCTCCAAGGGCTTGCTTCCATAATGCACCAAGCTGAAAAAGTTACGTTATTTGAAGCGCTCGATAGGTACGCAAAGGAGGTAACGCCCTCTAAGAACGTGTTCACGATCTCCCTACGAGAGTGGATAATGCAGGGATGAGAAA
>CBINHE010000085.1:0-18337 GCA_966250375.1 uncultured Oxalobacteraceae bacterium | reverse complement strand
CTAGCCCTCCCCTTGAAAGGGAGGGAACACGTAGGCTCTCCGTCGCCTAAGTTACCGACTTCTGTGTAAAGTTACCTCGCCACACGGCGCAGAAAGCACTCTTATTGAAAAATCTCTGCCAGATCGAGCATGCCCGCCATCGTTCACCTGGCAATTTCACCGTCAATCCGCTCTACTGTTTCATGCCCAACAAACCTTGTCTTCCGGTGCGCACTGTGCCGCAAGAAGCAGGGGCGAGCCTTATCCCGAACTGAAGTTCCACCCAATATGCCGACGTATTGTCGGGAATTTTTGCATCGGCACGATTCATAACCAAAAAATAAATTCAAGCCTTTGAAAATAAAGGTATTTTTCCTATGGCATCAATATTGCTGTATTGATAACGTAATAATAATTTATTTGGAAAATCTTATTTTGGGGAAATATGAAAAGTCAATTCAAAATCTTGTGTGGAACCGTGGCATTGTTGATGGCAGGACAGGTTTCGGCGACAGTCTCTTGGACCCTGAAGGCCGGGTCGGTGATTGGAAATAACAGCCCTGTAACTGCAAATTCGACTGCATGGGCCAATACCGGGGCGGGTGCTACAGTTAATCAGCAAGTGCTTGAAAAGCAATCTGCCGGTTATCTTCAGCTCTATAGCGGAGGCTTGGGTATTAACAATCGGGATGGCTGTACATTTGCCGCTAACAACTGCGATGTTGGTGACACGGTGAATTCCGCGCCGGAGCACGCGATTGACAATAATCAACGCTACGAGATGATGTTTCTGAGTTTTTCGCAATCAGTCAAGTTAACCAACGCTGAATTCGGCTGGACCGGTACCTCGGATTATTCTGGTAACGGCGGCGACTCGGATTATAGTGTCATGGCTTATACAGGAAGTGGGGCGCCGGTTCTGACTGGGGAAATGTGGTCAACCCTAGGTACAGACTGGACGCCTATCGGAAATTACGCGAATGCCCAAACAGGTATAAATAATGCGATTAACCCGTCTTCCGTTTTTTCTTCATATTGGCTAATTGGCGCCTACAATCCGCTTGCTGCCGGCAATACTGCCGGATTAGATACAGGTAACGACTATCTGAAATTACATTCTGTAACCGGCTGTGTTTCTGGCACCTTGGGTTGTACACCGCCTCCCGGCCAAGTTCCTGAGCCAAGTTCCTTGGCGCTCTTCGGCCTCGGTATTCTGGGGCTAATGAGACTGCGTAAGCACAAGAAAGCCTGATTTTAAACTTCAAGTCACAATAACGGCACCTCGGGTGCCGTTATTGTTTTGAGCTGACAATTCCTTTTAACTAAACATAACTGTTGACGCGCACCGAATATTGACAACATAACCGAGTAATAGCTGCTGGTGCTGACTTCAGTGGCAATCGAGAATCCGGACTTCGCGAATGATCGGTGGGCATTAGAAGTTTGTCAGTAATTCTCAATTAATGGCAAGCATTTGCATCTAGCGATGGCTGTTCGCAAATATCGTTGTTCCTGTATCTGGCGTAATTGAAAGGCAGCAGGTCCGTCACATTGTCTCCGGCCTTGCGCTTTGGCAGCTCCGTCAAGACATGCTGCAAATAAGCGTACGGTTCGACATCGCAGGCACGGCAGGCCAACCTCAGACTGTAGATGACCGCGCTGGCATCCACACCGGCGACCGCATTCGAGAACATCCCATTTTTTCGTCCGATCGTGAACGGACGAATATCGCGCTCGATCAGATTATTGTTGATGGGCGGACGTCCGTCATCAACATAGTGGCGCAAATACCGCCCCTGTTCTATCGCATAGCCAATGGCTTTGCCAATGAACGACTTGGACATGACCTCACTTTCATGATGCTTGAGCCATGCATGGAAGGCGTCCAGAATCGGACGACTTTTATTCTGCCGCAGGCAATAGGTTTGTTCGACGATCGTCATGCCATCAGGCGGTTTTTCTTTCGCCAGCTTCTTAACATCGTCGCATTTGCGTAACAAGGCATAATCTCGGATTGCTCGTCGCCGAAGGCGAGGGCCGGTAAGACAGCACTCCGGATAATTCTAACTGGCAGAAAGTTTACTTTGGACCATACCAGCACTACTAACACCGTCATGTTTCCCGCCGCCGGCGCCGCATTGCCACTGGCCGAGCAGGCGATGCGTTCGCGCATTGCGGTTATTGACGTGATGCGCGGCCTGATCATGCTCATCATGCTGTTCGACCACGTACGCGAGACGATCTACCTGCATATGCAGGTCAGCGACCCGATGGACGTGGCGGCCACTGCGCCCGAGCTGTTCTTCACGCGCCTGGCAGCCCACTTCTGTGCCCCGATGTTCGTGTTCTTGACCGGGCTTTCGGCCTGGTTGTACGCGCATCCCTCGGCCGGCCCGCGCTCGGCTACCGGTTTCCTGATCAAGCGCGGGATGCTGCTTGTCTTCCTCGAGCTGGTAGTTGTCAATTTTGCCTGGGCCGGACAGGTCCCGCCGCCGGTGCTGTATCTACAGGTGATCTGGGTAATCGGCCTGGCCATGATCATTCTCGCGCTTATGCACCGGCTGCCGCTCAAGCTGCTTGGTGCAATCGGTCTTGCCATCGTATTCGGCCACAACGCGTTGGCATGGATGAGCTTCGAACCCGGCACCGTTGCGTACGCGCTGTGGACTGTGCTGCTGCACCGTGGCTTCCTGATCGCCGATGGTGCCGTCAAGCTGAAGGTGAGCTATCCGCTCCTGCCGTGGGTCGGCGTAATCCTGCTCGGCTATGTGGCCGGTCCGCTGTACGCCGCCATGATGGCGCCCGAACGCCGCCGCAAGCTGCTGCGCATCCTCGGACTCGCATCGCTTGCCCTTCTGGCCGTGCTGCGCGGCTTTAACATCTACGGCGAAGCGCTGCCATGGGTGCA
This sequence comes from uncultured Oxalobacteraceae bacterium, assembly GCA_966250375.1. Lineage (GTDB taxonomy): Bacteria > Pseudomonadota > Gammaproteobacteria > Burkholderiales > Burkholderiaceae_D > CAMLDH01. Next base: position 15,450 of record CBINHE010000085.1, on the reverse strand, counting down.
TGGCGATAACGCAATCCAGACCGTTATGTCGTTCTTTAACTATACAAAGTATCCACCGTCGCTCGACTTCCTGTTGCTCACGCTGGGCGTTGGATTTCTTGGCTTGGCCAGACTCGAAACGATCGAGAACTGGTTCACGCGGGCCTGCGCGACCTTTGGTGGTGCGCCGATGTTCTACTACCTGATCCACTTGTACGTATTGCTGGGATTACAGAACCTACTCGTGGGGCTATTCGGCGCGAACCACGGCACGCGGTTCGGCGTCGACCACGTGTGGCTGGTGTGGCTGGCGGCGCTCGCGCTGATACCGCTGCTGTACTTTCCGTGCCGCGCCTTCGCCCGCTTCAAGCGAACCTCGAACCAAACCTGGGTACGCTATTTTTGATCAGTTGAAAAACAAATTATTTAAAGTGTAGCGAAAGGAATGGTTGTGTTGAGTTATGAAACGTTAGATGCAATAGCTGATTCTTATATCCCGTCGTTGGCGGTGATCGCACTCGTTTTTATTGCCGCCAGCCTGTTCAAATCGCAATGGAGGCAGGCGGGTCTGCGGTTTGCTGGTTTTGCTGCGATGGTAGTAATTGCATACAGCCTGATGTTTCTGGACCACCGACTCAACATCTGGCCGGCTTTCGGACTCGACTACAGTACGCATACCGCCGTAGCCCTCGGCTTGGTGTTATTTCATTCATTCACCATTCCACGTTTTACCTATGCCTGGATTGGCTCTCTTGTCGGATATGCGCTTTTAATGCTCTATCAGCGTTACCACACAATTTCCGATATTGTCACGACCGGCATCGCTGTTGGCGTTCCCATGGTGCTGTGCCTGTTGGCTCTCTACAGCCCTTGGAGAAGCAAAGCAGTCCCGTCTCACAGAGTCAGTCCCTCCTGAATTAACGCCATCTCTTCGCCTCTTCGCAAACACCGCCAGCGGGACCGTCAGCAAAGGGTGAGCATACATGCCAGACGTCACGAGCAGCTCCACGCCGCTTTCAAGTGCCGTACGCTACCTGTTTGCCGCAAATGCGAACGCGTCATTCATGCGGTCGTCGCCCCAGAACATTTCATCATTAACGAAAAAGGTGGGAGCCCCGAAAATGCCGCGCTGGCGCGCCACCTCAGTTTGGTCGCGCAGACGTGTCTTGTTCAGTTCGCTCTGGGCTTGCTGCATCACGGCCTCGGGATCCGGCACCAGGCCGTGCAAGGCGCGCCTGACGTTTTTCGGCGCGTTGATGTCAAGGTCTTCCACAAAATTTTGCAGCATGACGCGCTGGCAAAATGCGCCCATCCACGCCTGTTCCGCCGCCAAAATGGCCACCCGCATCGGCAGGATGGCAGAGCGTGGGAACACGGATGGCATGTGAAACTGGAGCCCGTATTTTTCCGCCTGGCGTCGCATGTCATGCCAAATGTAGCGGCCTTTTTCCGGCTGCAGCACGAAGGGGGAATTGTTCCAGCCGAAATCACGAAAGATGGGCCCCAGCAGGAACGGACGCCAAACAATCTGCACCTGCGCATGCCTGGCAAGCGCCTCGATGCGCATGACGCTCAGATAGCTATAGTTGCTGCCGAATTCAAACCAGAATTCCAGCCTTGGTGGTGCAACGCCCGGATTGTTCAAGTTGTTCAAGATGTTTTTCCCTTGCGTAGGCGGCGTTGAGATGACGCCGCTATTTGTTTCGAACAGAATTCCAGGCATTGAGTAACCCTAGCAGTTCTCGTTCAGTACTGACGGCATACGTCGGATGCAAATACATTCCGCGCTGCGCTGGATGGCGGAAAAAGACGCGATTTATGCCCGTCGATTCAGCTTGACTGACTACTAGGAACTACCTCCGCTAACTTAAGCCGGAACTGCTTCTTCAATCTGGCTATAGGCTGAAGCCAGCGCGCTTTGTTCCGCTTCCGATCCCATTGCCAAGCCTTCAGCATATACGAACTGAACATCGGTCATGCCGAGGAACCCGAAGAAAGTTTGCAGATAGGGGGTCTGCGTATCGTTCGGCGTATTGCGATACAAGCCGCCGCGAGTCAGCGCAACATATACCTTCTTGCCTTTCAGCAGACCTTCCGGGCCGTTTGCCGTGTAGCGAAACGTCACCTGTGCGCGCGAGATCGCATCGATCCAGTTTTTCAATTGCGACGGTACGCCGAAGTTATACATCGGCACGCCCAGCACCACCACGTCGGCCGCCTGGATTTCAGCGATCAACGCATCGTCCAGCGCGACCCGTGCGGCTTGCTCCGGTGTGCGTTGCTCGGCCGGGCTGAACAAGGCTTGCAGCGCAACTTCATCGAGCATCGGGTGCGGCGTGCGGCCGAGATCGCGCACACTGAGTTCTGCTTGCGGCTGAGTGGCGAGCAGGCGTTCGACCAAGACATTGGCCAGGCGGGTGGAGTGGGAGCCTTCGGCGCGGGCGCTGGAATTGATTTGCAGGATTTTCACGATGTCTTCCTTTCAGGGTGGGCTTGCGATGGAGTTACTTTATCTGTTCCAAAATCAATCCGGAAGACGCTAAAATGGATATTATTGTTCCATTGATGGAAAGGTTGTGCAGCCATGGACTTGGAGCCGAATGATCTTTTGCTGTTTGCCCGGGTGGCCGGCGAGGGCAGTTTCAGCCGTGCCGCGGAGCGTCTGGGAATGCCGAAATCGACGTTGTCGCGGCGCATGGCGGCGCTTGAATCGCAACTGGGCGAGCGCCTTTTGCTGCGCACCACGCGCAAGCTCACCGTCACCGATTTCGGTAATGCTGTGCTGCTGCATGCACATCAGGTGACGGCCGAAGTCGAGGCCACGCTGGCGCTGACCCAGCACCGCCAGACCGAGCCGAGCGGGCGGCTGCGGGTGTCGATGCCAGGCGACTTGGCCGAGAACGTGCTGGCCCAATTACTTGCGGATTTTATTGCCCGCTATCCGGCGATCTCCTTGGAACTGGACCTGTCGCCGCGGCGAGTTGACTTGATCGGTGAAAACTTCGACCTCGCGATCCGGATCGGCGATTTGCCCGACGATGCTTCGCTCGCGGCGCGCCGGATGGCAGTGTTTTCGGTTGGGCTGTTTGCCTCGCCCGATTACCTGAAGCGGCGCGGCGTGCCGCCCGAACCGGAAGCGCTGATGGAGCACGACGCCTTACGCCTGCTGGCGCGCAACGGTGAACCGGTCTCATGGGTGCTGAGCCGTGATGAGGTGCGCTGGGAAGGTACGCCGCCTGGCCGCGCCACCGCCAATTCGCCGGCGCTGCTGGTCCGCCTGGCGCGCGCAGGTGCGGGCATCACACTGTTGTCTGAACACTTTGCCGAGCAGTATGTGCGTGATGGTGAATTGATACAGGTGCTGGCGGACTGGAGTTTGCCGACCGTCACCGCATGGGCCGTGTTCCCGGGACGGCGTTTGATGCCGGCGCGCACGCGGGTGTTTCTGGATGCGCTGCAGGCGGAGTTTTCCGGCGAGCGTTGCCAGCAGGCCGCGGCGGAACTCGAACAGAGTAAACGTGAGCGCGTGAACGGCGTAGAGGCTAGTTCTGAGAGCAAGCCGCGAATCTGATTTTCAGATTTCGATCCAGTGCGACCCACGAACTTTATCTCGATAACTCGCAACCAGTTGATTGCTATATTTTTGCAAATCACGTACCTCCGTCCTTTCCCTGCCGGTCTACGCCTCGTGTGTTCGGAGGCTGCTCATGATTTTCTCTCTTCGTTCATGATCTCCCCGCAGTTGTTCTTGCGTAGGTGCATTGATAGTGATGATAGAGATGCATTGTTGCATTGATTCTCGCCCCTTCTGGATATTGTCCGATTCCTCAGCCGATTTGAAGCTCGGCAGAACCTCATAGTCACTCGGAACCATGCCGTACGCATCACGAGTCTCAAGGAGCTTTGTCCATTGTGAGTCGTCAATGCCTAGCCTGGTTCTCGCCGCATTCACTTCTGCCTCGACACCATCAACACTATCGTTCGGCTCTGTCGCCGCGCGTGCGAATAGAGCATAGAGTGTATGGGCTATTGTACGTTGCGACCGTGCGGTTTCTATCGAGCCTTTGCTACTCGTCTCGTGTGTCGGAAACATCTCTCGTTGCAGCGTCAGCAAATCCTGCGAGTTCGCAAGCTCGCTGTTCGGATCACAGATCAAGGCGAAACTCGACGGCGAGATATTGTAGGCGTCGCATGCAGCAAGGCCACTCTGTACAAATCGTTCGCTCGTATAGCTATCAGCCTCGCTTGGTTCACTTGATTCGCTGGGATGAGGAGATGGCGGTAATGCAGGCCGGTGCCAATGAGGATCTGCATTCGCAAAGTTGGGCTCCTCAAGTGTCCCCAAGTTGTTGGTGACGAGGTTCTGGTTCGCAATGTTGATGATTTGATTTTGGGCATCTGGATCGGGATCGATCAACCAAAGGCCCATGTGCTGCGGTCGTGAATCCTTGTGCGGTTGAATTGCTTCGTACATGCACTGGATCAGGACTGCCATCGCAATGTCGATGAAAGGCAATGGCATGCCGTATAGTCGGTTCACCACGTAACCGCCACGAAGAACCATGAAACGTTTAGTGCCGCCTGTCTTGTTACGTGTCTCGTACACTTGGTGGTCAAAGTATGCTTGATCGCCAAATGCCACACGTACCTTTTTCGAATCAGAACTGGACCCAGTGAGCGGAAAGTCCACGTAGCCGTCTGTCGCAGGTATGTGTGCGAGATGAGGATTGTTCTTGCGAGCGGACGCCGTCCCAAACTCGTAATCACCGCTCGCCGCGCTGGAGAGCATTGCGCCGTCTGGCAGCAGTTCGAAGTCATCCGGGCCAAGGCATCCCGTTGGAGCGCCGGTGTTGCCCATTACGATGTGACCATGACCGAACCATTCTTTCTTTGCGGCTGCGAGCGCGTTGACTAATTCCTCATCGTCTCGCGCTCCACCACGAGCCACCACGCGTTCCAGGGTCGCTCGGTCCACCGGGATATGGATCTTTCCAGTTCCTGATCCAGGCTGTTTCTCATGATCTTCGTACGCCTGCAGAAGCGTTTTCGGATCAATGTCCCAAATCCATACATCGTATCCAGCCTGAAGCTGAGGTTGCGCCTTCGCTGCTATCACACCATAACCCATGAGCAAGGTTTCCTTTGGGCGCAGGGCAATCGCCTCCGATTCCCCCATCTGAGCGAGCAATTGGTTCATGCTCATCCAAACATTTTGGCCAACCGTGAAACCTTCAAATTTCTTCGCCCTGCTCTGGGCCATATTAATGGTGCGCGGGAGAATAGGCGCTGCTCTGCCTTGTATCGTCGTGTCTTCTTTTGCGTGGGCCAGAGCCCTTTTACCTTTGATGATATCTCCTTCAGTATGCGCAACCATTGCACATAAATCCGAGACCAAGGCATATTTTTCGCGGATTTTCGGATCATCAGATTGTTGCAAGTCGACGAGCGCTTGACCGATTTTAAAGCCTTCGTCGACCAGCAGGACCCGAGGCTTGGAATGGTCGGCCGATCCATTCGCGTACCTGTGCAATTGCTCTATTTGCTGCTTGATATCCATCCCCTCCAAGGCGAACGCTTTGTCCAGGAACGCAGTGATGTGCTTGGTGGCGGGATTTCGAAAGCTACGTAAATCGTAAGGGTTATCATAAACACGCACGCCTATATGCCGAAGACGATCGAGCACCAATGCCCGCGCACCCGTTTTTGGAAAGTACCATAACCGCTTCGGATCGAGCCCTAACTCTAACAGGCCTCGCATCTGGGTCTCGTTGCTGTCAAAACCGTGTTCTGCTTGAAACACATGCATACCAGCAAAAGGCTGCACTGACTTGAGCTTGTCAATCACCGCACGGGTTGCAGCCATATTTATTTCCGGTCGCCGAGACGATCGTGTGCACAGGCGCATGTACTCGACTGAATGCGCCTCCTTGAGTATTCGGGGTAGCGGAGAGTCGGCGGGGCGAACGTCTCCATCCTGCTCGATCAAATGACTCATCAGCAAGTCAAGCACAGGGTCCATTTGTCTTGCTTGCTGGAGCATAGTCTTGCAGATATATCCAGAGTCCGTTGCGCTCTCAGGTGGATTCAACCGACCACTGCCAACTAGCTCGGCCAACGCTTCACCTAGTGCGTATTTAGTGACGGGGCCACCGTGGCTATAAGCACGAACGAGAGTTGCGAGCATCGGCGCACCACCATCATCGCTAGCCGAAGCTTTGTTCGACGTTTCGATAGTGGTTCGTACATCGTGCGGAATCTCCCGAAGGCCTTCGAGAGCGTTGACGAGTTCGTTGAACCGAATAAGCGCCTGATGGTTATTATCACCATCAGAACGTACTGGCAGAGAACCAGGGAGGTTGATCCGCAGGGATGGCCTTGCCCTTTGGGGGAGGATCTGTAACTGCAGCCTTTTTCGTATACCTGCTTCTGATTGATTAATCACCGATGTAGACGGTACAGCAGGTGATGATTTTGTCGATTCATTAGAAGAAAAAACAGAAACACTTTCTTTTTTATTCTTGGAGAAAGGATTTGTATTGCAGATTCTGGAGAAACAAGAATCGGACATTATCGAATAAATTTTATTACCCATCATTTTCTTTCTTAAAAGGATATTTGTAAGTGACTTTCAGGAAAACGCAGTTCCAAACAAACAATCAATAAACTCTTGTAGAGATGACAATCATTAAAAGGTGGGTTGTCTATTTGCAATATTTTGCCTACTATGCTTCGAAATCCTCGTCTAGTTTTTCGAGGATGGTCAGGACGAACGCCGGTCCCGTTTCTGACGCCGAATGATCACTTTTACCCAGGAACAAAAGATGAAAAACAAAACGTTCCTTTCTGGTTTCGTTGCCGGAATCAGTGCGATTGCACTGTCCGTCGCAAGCCAGGCATCGATCGCGCAGAACACCATCAGGATCGGCGGGTTGTCGATGCTGGAGGGAGCTTCTGTCAAGATCGGCCAGGACGGCATGCGCGGGATAAAAATGGCGCTGGAGGAATTCCATTACACGGTCGCCGGCAAGAAGATCGAGTTCCTTCAGGCCGGCTCCGATGGCAATGCAGACACAGCGGTGGCAAAGGCGCGCGAGCTGATCGAGCAGTACAAGGCTGACATCATGATCGGCCCGTTGTCCGGCGACGAGGGACTGGCGATCAAGGAGTACGCGAAGACGCAGCCGAACAAGACCTTCGTCAATGGCTCATCCGCCTCCCAGGACACGACTTTGCGCGATCCCGCGCCGAACTTCTTCCGTTTCTCGGCCGATGGCGCGCAGTGGATGGCAGGCCTCGGCAAGTATGTGTATGACACAAAGAAGTATAGGAAGATCGCGGCCATTGCCGAGGATTATTCGTTTCCCCACACCCAGATGTTCGGTTTCATGCATGAATTCTGCGGCAGGGGCGGTCATGTGGTGAAGAAGCTCTGGGTACCGCTGGGCGAACAGGATTACAGCAAGGTGATCTATACCATCCCCAAGGATGTGGACGCGATTTTCGTTGCGTTGGGGGGCATGGATGCGCTGAACTTCCTCACCCAGTACTATGGTGCCGGCTTTAACAAGCCCATCATCGGCTCTTCGGTGCTTACCGACCAGACGGTGCTCAGTTCCAATGCAAGGTTCTCGAAGCACATCATCGGCATTCCGTCCAGCACGCCGGTAGCCGAGTCCAATCCGAGTGCGCTCTGGAAAAAATTCGTCGCGAACTACAAAAAATCGTTCCCGGACGGTTTCAATTCCCCGTCGCTCTTCGCCTACATGTATTACATCGAAACCAAGGCGGTATTGCTGGCTCTGCAGAAGGTCAACGGCGACCTGTCGGGAGGGCAGAAAAGATTCCAGAGGGTACTGGCGAAGCTCAGCTTCGAGTCCCCGACTGGCAAGGTAAGCTTGGATGAGAACCGTCAGGCGATCACTGACGTCTTCATCACCGAAGTCGCGCGGAACAAGGACGGCAAGCTTTATAACAAGGTCATCAAGATCGTCCCGCAGGTAAGACAGACGCTGGGCATGCCGCGCGAAGCGTTTTTGAAGCTTGGTAAGGCCGGGCGCGATAATCCGGAATGCCCATGAAAGGTATGAACCTTGAACAGGTAGAGATAAGGCTGGGCCGGCAATTCGGTCTGCTTTTGTATGGCATCCTGTTGTTGCTGTCCGTGACCCTGGCGATTGTGGTGAGCTGGGGCGGCAGGAGCAGTGTCGAGAAGAGTCTGATCGAGGAGCAGAAGAATGTCAGCCATCTTTTCCAGCAAGAACTGACAGAGCTCACGAACAACTACTACAACTCCCTGGTGCAATTCATATCGCTGCCTGGCGTTCCGCAAAAATCTCTCGCTCTGGCCAAAGGGCCTTTCTTCGTTTTCCGTGAAGAGCAGATCGGGGAAAGGTTGGAGGACCACGAAGCGACGCCACTGTTCGAAAACCAGGTCTGGTTTCTCGATAACGCGCTTTCGCTGGCAAGGCAAAATGAACTCGATTACGTCGGCTTGTACCTGGTTTCACCGCACGACAGCATTGCCGCTGTCCCCCCGACGCCTGCGGCTGAAATCATCGGCGGCAAACTGGTTCTTCCATATTTCGAGCACAAGGGAAAATATCGCGGGTTGGAAACGTATTCTTACCAATTGGGAGTGAATCGGGATACGGACCGGAAAGTGACGGGCAATATCTCAGCGCTTGCTTCCGATAACCGTTTTGTGCGCGAATCGAAAAACTCGAGCGACGCGCATCAGGCGCTCGGCCTGAAATGGGATGCGAATATTCCGCGCAGGGACATCGACAAGAACAAGTTCGGAATCCGGCTGATTCCGCATGCGGACGGCATCACCATCAGGATTACGCAAGGCATTAGCAGAGAAAGCTTTAACATCAAGACCGGAAATAGCGAGCAGGCACTGGCCGCAATCATGGTGTACGAGAAGGAACTGTCCGGCGCGATGCTGAAAAAGATGAGTTCCAAGTTCGGCCAGGACTTGGCGATACTGAAAAATTCAAGATTCGTGTCATCCTCCATTTCCGGACTAAGTGGTCGCACATTGGAGGCGGATGGCATGCTTTCCGTGCAGGACAGGAAGTATTTTTCGTATGTTGCACCGTTGAGGATAGACGGGATAGACGGTATACAGGGCCAATACTCGATGGCGGTGTTGAGCGGCACTGAAAAACTGACGGAACTGGCAAGGACGATTTATATCTATGTGGCGTTGTCCACTCTCGTTGTCCTGATCATTATCTCGCCGTTCCTGTACTTCGTGCTCACCGGCTACACGGAGAAGGTCCGGCAGCGCACCGCACTGCTGCGGCAGCGCACCGCCGAACTCGACCAGGCGCTGCTGGAACAGCGGGCGATTCTCGACAACGCGGCGACCGGCATCGCATTCCTGAAGAATCGCATCATCATCCGCTGCAACGGCGGACTGGAGCAGATGTTCGGCTATGCGAGCGGTGAACTGATTGGCTGCAGTACACGTGTACTGTACACATCGCAGGAAGAGTATGAGAGTAGAGGGCAGACTACGCACCCGGTGATCCAGGCCGGAGGTGTCTTTACCGCCGACTTCCCGCTGGCGCACAAGAATGGCCATACGATCTGGTGCATCGTGCATGCCAAACTGATCGATCCGCAAGACATGAACAAGGGTATGGTGTTTGTCGTGCAGGACATCACCGAGCGCAAGGAAGCCGAAGGGGAACTGGCCGAAGCGAAGGAGAGGGCGGAAGAAGCCACCCGCTCCAAGTCGCTATTCCTGGCCAACATGAGCCATGAAATCCGCACGCCGATGAATGCGATCATCGGTCTGTCACACCTTGCGCTGGCGACCGATCTGTCGGACAAGCAACGCGATTACGTTGCCAAGATCCACAATGCCGGCACCTCGCTCCTGGGTATCATCAACGACATCCTCGACTTCTCGAAGATCGAGGCCGGCAAGCTGGACATGCAGAAAATCGGCTTCGTGCTCGACCGCACCCTGGACAAAGTGACCACCGTGATCGGCCACAAGGTCGCCGACAAGGGATTGGAACTGGTGTTCGATGTGCCATCCAACGTGCCACAGTCGCTGGTGGGCGACCCACTGCGGCTGGAGCAGATTCTCACCAACCTGATCGACAATGCGGTCAAGTTCACCGAACGCGGCGAAGTGCTGGTGCGTGTCGAATGGCTGGAGCATACCGGCTCGCAGGTCAAGCTCAAGCTCTCGGTGAGCGATACCGGCATCGGATTGACGCCCGAGCAGCAGCAGCGCCTGTTCCAGGCGTTCACGCAGGCAGACGGTTCCATCACGCGCAAGTACGGTGGCACCGGGCTCGGGCTGACGATTTGTCGGTGTTTGGTTGAAATGATGGGAGGCACCATCTGGGTGGAGAGCGAATTCGGCGTTGGCAGCACCTTCAGCTTTACCGCCTGGATTGGGCGCGGCCAAGACAATATCGCGCCCGCCTTGCCCGACCGTATTAACGGATTGCGTGTGCTGATCGTCGACGACAATTCGGATGCGCGCCGGGTGCTGGCTGGCCATTGCACGGCACTGTCGCTGTCAGTCGACGAAGCGGCTTCCGGCAGCGAAGCAGTGGCCGCGGTGCGCAGCGCCGAGGAAGAAGGGCGTGCTTACGAGCTGGTATTGATGGATTGCACAATGCCGAACATGAGTGGCATCGAGGCCGCACACGCGATCAAGTTCGACTTGGCGCTCGCCGCACCGCCGGCGATCCTGATGGTGACTGCGTTCGGCCACGATGAAGTGAAGGAGCTGGCCGACAGCAGCCCGCTCGACGGCTTCCTGGTCAAGCCGGTCTGCGCATCGATGCTGGTCGACACGTTGCAGCAAATGTACAACAGGGGCCCGCATGCGGTACCCGCCGCCGCCACGCAGGTCCGGCTCGACGGCTTGCGCGTGCTGCTGGTCGAAGACAATGTCATCAACCAGATGGTCGCCACCGAACTGATGACTGGCGCCGGGGTGGTGGTGGAAGTGGCCGACAACGGCCGCGTTGCACTCGGCAAGCTGAAGTCGGGGCAACGCTACGACGTGGTGCTGATGGATTTGCAGATGCCGGAGATGGACGGCTATGCGGCGGCCACGGCGATCCGCGCCGATGCGTCGATTGCGGACGTGACCATCGTGGCGATGACCGCGCACGTGATGGCAGAGGAGCGCGAGCGCTGTATCGCTGTCGGCATGAACGATTTTATTTCCAAGCCGATCGATCCCGAGATGCTGTTTGCGACACTCTCGCGTTGGGACCGCCGGCTGTCCGGGGACAAGAGTAGGGGCGTGCCTGACCATGCCGTCGATGCGGACGGCGCTGCTTCAGCAATCCAGTTAGATGCCAGTTGGATAGACACCGCATCGGCGCTGCGCCGGGTCAACGGCAACATGCTTCTGTATCGCCGACTGCTGACGCAGTTCGTCGCTAGCCAGGCGGATGTGCCTGCGAAGATCGCAGCGCTGCTTGTCGCCGGCCACAGGGATGAGGCAGCGGGTACGGCGCATGGCATCAAGGGCGTCGCGGCCAATCTTGGTGCTGCAGCGCTGGCCGAAGCGGCAGGCAAACTGGAGCGGGCGATACGCGGTGCCACCGAGAATGCGCAACAGCTGGATAGCTTTACAAAGACCTGTGCTGCCACGATAGCGGCGATTTGCGATGCGCTGCCGGAGACGGTTTTGTGGCATTAGAGCGGTTTTCATATGAGTGTGCGGCCCTTGAAAAGTGGTGGAGCCGACAGGCTCAATACCAAGGGAATGCGATTTCCGATCGACGTGATGAAAAACGTTCTTTGCCAAATCAATGCCAATGGTCGTTATCTTCATAGTGGACGCTCCTTTCGTTGAGGGAGGGAAACCACACCTATTTTGGCACTTTCATGCCGCTTTGAAAGAGGGCGTCCATTCTATTGGAACCAGGCTGACATTCACCCGATACTGAACTTTCATCTTTGCGAACTATCGCATATAAACACGAGGCGATACCGTCGCCTCAAGTTGCTGTTCACTCGGAGAAATGACATGTCTAATCTGAAAACAAGTTCTGAAGAGGACGAGCAAAGGGATCCAAAGGAAAGGTCGTCGCCTGGCAATAATTCGCCTGCGGAAACGCCCAAGGATGTTGCCAAGCAAGATGCGTCATCCAAGGACGTTATCGAGAGAAACATCACTTCATCTGACGAGGACGAGAAGCAAGAGGAATTGCTGGACGATGCTCTTGAATTGACGTTTCCAGCAAGTGATCCGCTTGCGGTAACGGGCGGTGTTACAAGAATCGAATCACCAAAAAAGGAGTGATGGCGAACCGGCGGCTAGTGGGTTCGTTTGCAACGAAATCATCATTCCTGTTCATCATTCCTGTTACGCAGTGAAGTAGGTTGAAGGAGTAAAGCGCGTCCGGGTTTGCGGCCAGAATCCGGATGCGTTTCGCTTCTTCAGGTTACCGGTTGTAAATCCGCTCCTCCAAAATCCACACTTACTTTTGCGTGAATACTTTCCATGTATGGGCCGCGTTCAAATCGGGAAGTTATTCCGTACACGCTCCTAACGGATCGGATCAGTCAGGCTTTTTCACATTGCTGCGGGCAGTGTCACCAGCGGCCAGTATCCGCACGACCTCTTCATCTTCCACTTGGGAAAAGTGCCGATAAAACTGGCTCACCGCGAAAAAATCGGCGGGTGCATGGAGACAGACCACCTTGTCGGCGAATGGGATGATGCTGACCAGACTGTCCAGCGCGGCCACTGGAATGGCACACACTAATTCAGCCGGATTTTTGGCGCGAACGGCATGCAGCGCGGCAATCATCGTTGCACCTGTGGCCAAGCCATCATCCACCACGATTGCAATGCGTCCATGGGGATCGGCCGGGTGTCTGGACGGCATGTACTGCGCGCGGCGTTTCTTCAACATTTCCAATTGCCGTGTTTTTTCCTGTTCGATAAGGGCGTTCGTTGCTCCTACCGCTTCAACAGGCGTGCCTAGATAGACCCAACCGGTTTCATCAATGGCGCCGATGGCGAATTCGGGGGAGAAGGGAGCGCAAAGCTTGTGTACCAATACGATGTCCAGTTCTCCTTCCAATCGTTCTGCAATGATTTTCCCCATCGGCACCGCGCCGCGCGGAATTGCGAGAATCAAGGGATTGCGGCCTCGATAGTCATGCAAGCGCAACGCCAGCGCTTCCGCAGCTTCGGCACGATTATCAAAGGTGGAATGCAATGTCATAAAGCCTGACAGAAATGGAATCGGAACCGCATTTGTATTTTTTGTATTTTTTCTTCATGCGATTATCCTGAATCGTCTATTTAAACAGCATAGGTCTGCAATGGCGCGCCTCTCTGCGCTGGATCAAGTTTCGTTCCTGATCTGCTTTTAAGCTGTATCAATGACAGGCAGTCGGAGATCGTGATATGCCGAACGACATTTTCACCGAGCCAATCGCAGAGCATGTCTGGAATGCCAAGTACCGGCTCTTTGAGGACGGCATTTCGCATGAGCCGTCCATTCATGAAACATGGTCCCGCGTCGCCTTGGCGCTATCCAAACCGGAGTCGCATCATCGCGACGAATGGCGCCAACTTTTCGAGGCAGCACTTTCGCATTTTCGTTTTTTGCCGGATGGACGCATCTTGGCGGGCGCGGGTGCGCAACGCCGCACGACGTTATTCAATTGCTTCATGACAGGACTCATCCATGATTCCATCGGCGCGATTTTTTCGGCGCTAGGCGAAGCGATGGTAACAATGCAGGAAGGCGGCGGCATCGGCTGTGATTTTTCGACGTTGCGGCCGGCTGGATTGTCTGCTGCCGATTCCGGTAATGTTGCTTCCGGCCCGGTGTCTTTCATGCAGGTGTGGGAACAGGCGTGCGCGACGCTGCTGTCTACCGGCACCCGGCGTGGCGCAATGATGGCCACGCTGCGTTGCGATCATCCGGATATCGAACTTTTTATCGATGCGAAACGCAAACCGGGAGCGTTGCGGCATTTCAACCTTTCGGTGCTGGCCACCGACGCTTTCATGCAAGCGGTAGAAAAGGATGAGTCGTGGCCATTGGTCTTCCCGCTGGCGGGACGAACCGCGCCAGCCGGCGCGATGGTATGCGAAAGAATATGGTCCGGCTCGACGACCCCTGAACCTTGCGTTGCGATGCGTATCGTTTCCGCGCGCGCACTATGGGATCGCATTCAAAAGGCGGCATTTGAATGCGGCGACCCCGGCGTGATTTTCATCGACCGCGTGGATCGTTCCAACAATCTTTGGTATGCAGAGACGATCAGTGCCACGAATCCCTGCGGTGAAGTGCCCTTGCCGCCGCATGGTGCGTGCAACCTCGGCTCGATCAACTTGACGCAATTCGTGACGGACCCGTTCGGCCCCCATCCGAAACTCGACTTGCCGGGGATTGCCGGCACTGCTGCCGTTGCCGTCAGGATGTTGGATAACGTCTATGAGATATCGCATTTTCCGCTGAAATCGCAGGAGAAGGTGGCTCGGTCTTCGCGTCGCATCGGGCTTGGAATAACCGGCTTGGCCGATGCATTCGCAATGCTCGGTGTGCGTTATGGATCGGTGTCCTCGCTTGAAATTGCGGACGCCGTGATGCAAACGATATGTCATGCTGCGTATCACACATCAACCGAGCTTGCGCATGAGCGCGGTATCTTTCCGGAATATCGCGTGCCCAAATATGTGGAAGGCAATTTTATCCAGTCTTTGCCGCAAGAGATCATCGATGCAATTCGCCACAAAGGCATTCACAATAGCCACCTCATTGCCATTGCGCCTGCCGGTTCCATCAGCCTGTTGGCGAACAATGTATCGAGCGGCATTGAGCCAATCTACGCGTTGCATACCCATCGACATGTCCGAGCGGCGGATGGGATGATCAAAAAGTTGCTGGTGAGCGATTATGCATGGACGCTGTTCCGCAAGTTAAACGGAGACAATGTATCGATGCCGGATTATTTTGTTGAGGCGGTCGATGTTGATCCCGTCGAGCAGTTGAAGCTGCAATCGATATTGCAGGCACATGTCGATCAATCCATTTCCAAGACCATCAACTTGCCGGACGATGCAAGTTTTGACCCTTATCGGAATGTTTTCATGCAAGCGTATCAATTGGGATTGAAAGGCTGCAACATGTTTCGCCCGACTCCCGATAAAGGCACCGTTCTATCACCGCACGAGGAGTGCGAGCTGTGCCCCTAAGTACTCACCCATGAAATATTGGGAAAGAACAGCCCCTTCCCCAATAGTGTTCGGCACATTATTTGCTCAGCGCCAGCGTTAAAGGCTCCTTCCCCTTCAAGGGGGCGTAGCAGGGAATTCGAATCGCATGCGATCCGCCTGCGGAGCGGATTGCGCTTGCAAGCGCAATCCTCTTGGTTGGGATGGGGATGGGTTACAAGCCACGGCATTAAACCCATCCCCACCCTAACCCATAGGGTTATACACAAATATGAAACTCAATTTTA
>CBINHE010000084.1:0-18485 GCA_966250375.1 uncultured Oxalobacteraceae bacterium | reverse complement strand
TTTCTCGACTGCAGAAATAGTGACCGACGTTTCCGGACGCGGCGTCGGCATGGATGTCGTGAAGCGGAATATCACGGCGATGGGCGGTGTCATCGACATTCGTTCAGGCAAAGGAGTCGGCACGACCATCTCGATCTCCTTACCGCTGACCCTTGCAATTCTGGATGGCATGTCGATCAAGGTCGGTGAAGAAATTTATATCCTGCCGCTCGGTTACGTTGTTGAATCGCTGCAGCCCAAGCCTATCGATGTGAAAGAGATCAGCGGACAGGGAAGGGTAGTGAAAGTGCGCGAGGAGTATTTGCCGCTGATTCCGTTGTATCAGATATTCGGCATTGAACCGCGTTTTTCCAATCCATGCGAGGGCATCGTTGTCATCCTCGAATCCGACGGCAAGAAGGCGGCCTTGTTTGTCGACGATCTTGTCGGTCAGCAGCAGGTCGTCGTGAAAAATCTTGAATCGAATTATCGCAAGGTTGCAGGCATTTCCGGCGCAACCATTCTGGGGGATGGCGGCGTCTCTCTGATTGTCGATGTCGCAGCTCTCTTGCGCTCCAGCCGCCAACTTAACGACGAATCCATCTACTCCTGAAAAGGACAACACAATGATGCAAACAGCAGAATCGAACATCACCATGGGAACGAATTCCGATCGCGATATCGCCGGGCAGGAGTTTCTCGCCTTTACCTTGGGTAGCGAGGAGTACGGTATCGATATCCTGAAAGTGCAGGAAATCCGAGGCTACGAAGCTGTCACGCGCATTGCCAATTCTCCTGACTTCATCAAGGGCGTGGTCAATCTGCGGGGCATCATTGTGCCGATTGTCGATATGCGAATTAAATTCAATCTTGGCGAGCCGACTTACGACCAGTTCACGGTCGTCATTATCTTGAATATTGCCGGTCGTGTGATGGGCATGGTGGTCGATAGCGTGTCCGATGTGATTACGCTGTTGCAAGAACAGGTGAAGCCGGCGCCGGAAATGGGTGGCGCGCTTAATACCGATTATTTGATTGGCTTGGGGACTTTGGATGAACGCATGTTGATCTTGGTCGATATCGACAAATTGATGTCCAGCGCAGAAATGGGGTTGATTGAAAAAATTGCGGCCTAGTAAAAATTCAATTGAATTGACTGCATGTTATGTATGCTTATGCATGTTTATTTACATCAAGTCGCCTTAAAAAACGTCTAGGAAAATTGCTTCGTGTCGATGGGGTAGTTGAATGTGATTGTTCGACCGATTGGTCGAAACCGTATGGCGGTTGTAGGGCTGATGAGCAGTAATTTGGCGATCATCGCCAAGAGCTGAACGAAGTCGAAAAAAATGGGAAGAATTTTGAGCGTTGCGCGGATTTTGCACAAAATTGGATCCAAGAAAGGGAAAAAATAATGTTTTCGATCTCCGACATGAAAATTGGTACCCGTCTTGCCTTGGGCTTTTGCCTTGTGCTTCTGTGCTCTATTGTGCTGCTCGCGTTGGGCCTGTGGAAAATGAGCGAACTGAAGAATGGCACAAATGCGATCGTCAACAACAAGGTTGCCAGCTTATCGAATGCAATGGATATGCGAGAGGTCGGTTGGTCAGTGGCGTTGTCCTTACGGAAAATCGCCGCACCGACTGACGCGAAGGAAGGCGAGTTGGAAGGCAAAAAGCTGATCCAGATTCTGGATAAGTATGCCAAGTCTGAAGCGAATTTGAAAAAACTGGTGTCCAGTACGCAGGGTGATACGGCGTTTATGGCTGCGACTGAACAGAAGCAAGCGATCCTTCCCGTCATTACAAAGATCAAAGCCTTGGTCGACGGCGGCAATTATTTTGATGGGTCTTTGCTCTTGAAGAGCGATTTTTTGCCGTTGCACGAAAAATGGATGGAAAGCCTCGGCGCGTTGGCTGAATTTCAGCAGAAAGACATGCGAGCAACTTACGAGGCATGGGAAAAAAATTACGCAACCACGCAAATGGTAATGCTCGCTGTGGGCGTGATTACGCTTGCATTGGGCGCGTTTGTCGCGTGGTTCATCACGCGCACCATTACAGGACCGTTGCATCATGCCGCACATATCGCCGATACCATTGCCAACGGAGATCTGACAGAAATCATTGAAGTAAAAACACGAGACGAAGCGGGGCAATTGGTGAATTCGCTGAAGGTCATGCAGACTAACTTGGTCAATACGGTCAACCATATCAAGCTAGGTGCGGAAACCATTACTACGGCCTCTCAGGAAATCGCATCGGGCAACGCGGACCTGTCGTCGCGCACCGAATCGCAGGCCAGCTCATTGGAAGAAACGGCATCGTCGATGGAAGAGCTGACGACCACGGTCAAGCAGAACGCCGACAACGCGCGGCAGGCAAACCAGCTGGTGGTGTCGGCCTCAGACTTCGCGCTCAAGGGCGGCGAGGTGGTCGGCCAAGTGGTCGGCACGATGGGTTCGATCAAGGAAAGCTCGCGCAAGATCGTCGATATTATCGGGGTGATCGACGGCATCGCATTCCAGACCAATATCCTGGCGCTGAATGCGGCAGTGGAGGCAGCGCGCGCCGGAGAGCAGGGGCGAGGCTTTGCGGTGGTGGCAGCGGAAGTGCGCAACCTGGCGCAGCGCTCGGCGGGCGCGGCCAAGGAGATCAAGTCGCTGATCGGCGACTCGGTGGAAAAGGTCGATGCGGGCGGCAGGCTGGTCGATGAAGCGGGCAAGACGATGGACGAGATCGTGACGTCGGTCAAGCACGTGGCCGACATCATGAGCGAAATCACGGCAGCGAGCCAGGAGCAGAGTTCGGGCATCGAAGAGGTGAACCGGGCGATCGTGCAGATGGACGAGATGACGCAGCAGAATGCGGCGCTGGTGGAGCAGGCGGCGGCAGCTGCGGAAAGCATGCAGAACCAGGCGGGCACACTGGCACAGTCAGTGTCGGTGTTCAAGCTGGACGCCGTTGCGCATGCGTCGCAAATGACGCCGCGCGTATCGGCGCCGGCACCGCAGCCGTTGCCGACGAAGCTGGCAACGAGACCGAGTGCGATGGTTGCCAAAAAAGCGGCCGCGCCGGTAGCCAGGCCGAAGAGTGTGGCGCCGGCCGGAAATGGCGACGAATGGGAAGAGTTTTAGTAGGCGGGAATCCGGACAGCATGTGCTGTTCTCAAGGAGAGAAGTGAGCATGCTTAGCTTCAATAGTCGTTAGTATTTAAAAAACATGAGACATCAACAACAAGCTTGGGCTACAAAGGGGACACTATGAATCTGCGTAGTTTTCGTATTGGAACGCGGTTGGGAATCGGCTTTGCCATTATTTTGGCTATTCTTATCACGGTATTGATTACGGGGAACGTAATCAGTGCGCGAAGCCAGGATCATTTGGTAGAAGGATTGGGGCAGGCCGACACCAAAGTGCGGCTTGCCACAAAAATGAAGGGCTCGCTGCTTGAAGCCGGAATTTCCATGCGCAATATCGGTATCCAGTCCGATGTAAGCGCGATGCAAAAAGAAGAAGCCAAAGTCAGGGCAAAGCAAAAAGAATATGCTGAAACGCGCGACAAATTGGTTGCTTCCGGCCTCACCGATGCCGAGAACAAAATAGTGGCCAATATCGCCCGATTGGATAAAGAAATCGAGGCACCATTCAAGGAAGTGCTCGGCCAGGCGCTTGCCTTCAATAGCGAAGGCGCCGCCAAAATCATCGCGTCGCGAATCGACCCTTTGAATCAACAAGCCGTGGTGGAGATCGACAAATTGGTCGATGCGCAGCAAGCGATCGCTCGCCAACTTTTTAACGACGTCGAGGTTGAAGCGAGGGAGGTACTTTATTTGTTCATTCTGGTCGGTGTCGTGACTCTGGCCGTAGGCGTAGCTGTCTCTTGGAGTTTGACGCGCAGCATAACGCACCCGTTACAGGAGGCCGTCAAGATTGCAAGAAGAGTGGCATCGGGTGAACTGACTTCGCAGGTCAGTGTCGTTGGAAATGACGAAATCAGCCAACTCCTCAACGCACTGAAAGACATGAACGACAGTTTGGCGAAAACCGTTGGCCAAGTGCGCATGGCCACCGAAACCATCACTGTCGCCTCTCAGGAAATCGCATCGGGCAACGCGGACCTGTCGTCGCGCACCGAATCGCAGGCCAGCTCATTGGAAGAAACGGCATCGTCGATGGAAGAGCTGACGACCACGGTCAAGCAGAACGCCGACAACGCGCGGCAGGCAAACCAGCTGGTGGTGTCGGCCTCAGACTTCGCGCTCAAGGGCGGCGAGGTGGTCGGCCAAGTGGTCGGCACGATGGGTTCGATCAAGGAAAGCTCGCGCAAGATCGTCGATATTATCGGGGTGATCGACGGCATCGCATTCCAGACCAATATCCTGGCGCTGAATGCGGCAGTGGAGGCAGCGCGCGCCGGAGAGCAGGGGCGAGGCTTTGCGGTGGTGGCAGCGGAAGTGCGCAACCTGGCGCAGCGCTCGGCGGGCGCGGCCAAGGAGATCAAGTCGCTGATCGGCGACTCGGTGGAAAAGGTCGATGCGGGCGGCAGGCTGGTCGATGAAGCGGGCAAGACGATGGACGAGATCGTGACGTCGGTCAAGCACGTGGCCGACATCATGAGCGAAATCACGGCAGCGAGCCAGGAGCAGAGTTCGGGCATCGAAGAGGTGAACCGGGCGATCGTGCAGATGGACGAGATGACGCAGCAGAATGCGGCGCTGGTGGAGCAGGCGGCGGCAGCGGCGGAAAGCATGCAGGATCAGGCGGGCACGCTGGCACAGTCAGTGTCGGTGTTCAAGCTGGACGCCGGTGCGCATGCGTCGCAAATGACGCAGCAAATGACGCCGCGCGTATCGGCACCGGCACCGCGGCCGTTGCCGGTGAAGCTGGTGAAGCCGGCAACGAGACCGAATGCGATGGTTGCCAAAAAGGCGGCTGCGCCGGTGGCCAGGCCGAAGAGTGTGGCGTCGGCCGGAAATGGGGACGAATGGGAAGAGTTTTAGCAGACTTCGATGAGAGGGTGGTGTCGGGATGAAGCCAGTGAAGCAGAATATGCTGGATACGGTTAAGGAATTCGAATTTACCACTCAGGATTTTGAAAGAGTGCGCGCGTTGATTTATCAACGAGCTGGGATAGCGCTTGCGGAGAGCAAGCAAGAGATGGTCTATAGCCGTCTCGCGCGTCGCTTGCGTGCGACCGGCATTGTATCTTTTCAGACGTATCTCAATAATCTGGAAGGCGAAGTCAATAGTTCGGAATGGGAGGCATTTACCAATGCGCTCACCACGAACCTGACTTCGTTTTTTCGCGAGTCGCACCATTTTCCGATCCTTGCCGAGCACGTCAAGAAAGCAAAGGCGCCAGTGGACATCTGGTGTTCGGCAAGTTCCACCGGCGAGGAGCCGTATTCCATTGCGATGACCTTGTGCGAGGCTTTTGGCACAACGACGCCGCCGGCCAACATCATTGCAACCGATATCGATACCAATGTGTTGAACGCTGCGGCGAGCGGCGTGTATACGCTTGACAGGCTGGATAAATTGTCGCCCGAGCGCGCCAGGAAGTTTTTTTTGAGAGGCAAGGGGGCGCAAGAAGGATTCGTGCGCGTGCGTCCCGAATTACGGCAAATGATCACGTTCAAGCCGCTCAACTTATTGGCGAACACATGGCCGATTACCGGGCCGTTCGACGTCATTTTTTGTCGTAATGTGATGATTTATTTCGATAAGCCGACGCAGGGGAAAATTCTGGATCGGTTCGCACCTTTGATGAAGCCGGATGGGCTATTGTTTGCAGGACATTCGGAAAATTTTTTGTATGTGTCCGATGCATTTAAATTGCGCGGCAAGACTGTGTATGAATTGGATCACCACCGCGCGGCTGATCCTCGTGCTGCGATGCCAGGTATGAGATACAAGCCATGAGCCAAGTACTAGAAGAACATTTTGCCACCAACGTGTATTACGATCGGACCTTCGATCGCGATGCGGCGAAAATTTTGCCGGGCGAGTATTACTTTACCGGCAAAGACATGCTGATTGTCACCGTGCTCGGGTCCTGTGTAGCTGCCTGTATACGCGATCGTGTTAGCGGTGTCGGCGGCATGAATCATTTCATGCTGCCGGATGGCGGCGATGCCGACAGCCCCGTATCTGCATCAATGCGCTACGGGACTTACGCGATGGAGGTGCTGATCAATGATCTGCTCAAGGCCGGCGCGAGACGAGAAAACCTTGAGGCCAAGGTATTCGGGGGAGGCAACGTCTTGAGAGGCTTCATCGCGATTAATGTCGGCGAGCGCAATGCGCAGTTCGTGCGCGACTATCTGAAGGCTGAAAATATTCGCATCATCGCGGAGGATTTGAACGATATTCATCCGCGCAAAGTTTACTTTTTTCCGCGAACCGGTAAAGTCTTAGTCAAGAAACTCAAGCAATTGAACAACAACACGTTGGTAAATCGGGAGCAGGACTACGCAAGCCGTCTACAGACGAGCAAAGTGAGTGGTGATGTCGAGCTTTTCTAAGCAAGTGGTCAAAAGTCTTTTGACAACGCCTGGCAAGACCTTGAATGCTCCTTCCCTTTCAAGGGGAAGGCTGGGATGGGGATGGGTTTTAATAGCGACCGGCGCAGCATTTGAAACCCATCCCCACCCTAACCCTCCCCTTGAAAGGGAGGGAACTTCAATGTCTTGCCGACTATTGTCAAAAAACTTTTGTCCACTTGCTTAGGAGTAGTGCTGCGTGATTGGAAGAACAAATCTTTGATCCACCTGCGTAACAACCTGCGCTTGCAAGTGCAGATCGTTACGCAAGGGCTGAACGACTATATGGTGCACAAAGACGCGTTTTCATGTTCTTCCAATCACGCAGCGCGACGCTATGACAGCGCCAAGGCATGAAGGAATAAATGAGCTCGGAAGGCATATGTCATGAAAATTAAAGTATTGATAGTGGATGACTCGGCGCTGATTCGCAGCGTGATGAGTGAAATTATCGGCAGCCAGCCTGACATGGAGGTGGTTGGCGTAGCGCCGGACCCGCTTGTCGCGCGTGACTTGATCAAGCAGACCAATCCGGATGTCTTGACGCTCGATGTCGAAATGCCGCGCATGGACGGCTTGGATTTTCTGGAAAAGCTCATGCGCCTGCGCCCGATGCCGGTGGTGATGGTGTCAACGCTGACTGAACGTGGGTCGGAAATCACGATGAGGGCGTTGGAGTTGGGTGCCGTCGATTTTGTTACCAAGCCCAAGCTGTCGATTCAAAGCGGTATGCGTGAATACACCGACTTGATCGCAGATAAAATTCGAGCGGCCTCGCAAGCGCGGATCAAGCCGCGCCATGTTGCCGCTGCAGATCCGGGCAAGGCCGGGACAAATGGCGCATTGCCGCTGATCCGCAACCCACTGACCAGTAGCGAAAAGCTGATCATCATCGGTGCCTCTACCGGCGGCACGGAAGCGATCAAGGATTTCCTGATGCAGATGCCGTCGGATTGCCCTGGTATTCTGATCACACAGCATATGCCGGAAGGATTCACCACCTCGTTCGCTCGCCGGCTCGACGGTCTGTGCAAGATCGAGGTGAAGGAATCGGAAGGCGGTGAGCGGATATTGCCAGGGCATGCCTACATCTCTCCCGGGCACTCCCATCTTCTGCTGGCACGTAGCGGCGCCAACTATGTCACTCAGCTTGACGTCGGGCCACCAGTAAATCGGCACCGTCCTTCTGTGGATGTATTGTTCGAATCCGCCGCGCGCTGTGCAGGCAAGAATGCGGTGGGCGTGATTCTCACCGGGATGGGAAAGGACGGAGCGGTTGGAATGCTGTCGATGAAGAATGCCGGTTCCTATAATTTCGCGCAGGATGAAGCGACTTGCGTGGTCTTCGGCATGCCGCGCGAAGCGATCGCGATCGGCGCCACGCATGAAGTCGGCCCACTGGATGCGTTGCCGGGAATGGTGCTGAAATACCTTGCGACACAGGGCAATCGCGCTCTGCGCGTATAGAGCGGATTCCCCCCAGATATAAGGGGTGTTCCAGGCCTCTTTGGGGCGCATTGCGTTGTTGCTCCTCGCTTATGTGACTCGTCACACGGCGCTCCTCGCGCCTAGCACTGCACCCCAAAGAAACCCGGCTCACCCTTACATCCGGGGGAAATCCGCTCTAGCAGTTAATGCGGTCGTTGCAGGAAAGCCACCATTGCTTCATCCGCTCACATGCCGGTGTCATAAGTTGTTGTTATTGTAGTGTCGAAGCTGTGTTTTCGATGCATAATGCCCACAGGAAAGAGTACACTGGAAGAGGGCACCGCTGAAGTCGTCGGCAAGCAGATGGCGGTATTTTGAAGAACTTGATAAGGCCGGGGCCTGAGATGCATAAAACCGACTCACATTGCACGGACGCTTCAATCGTATCGGATCAGCCAGTCGCAATATCTTCGCATGATGAACTGCTGTCGCGTGTCGGGCAGATGACGCGCAGCCTGCATGAAAACCTGCGCGGACTAGGGTTCGATAAACTGATTACAAAAGCGGCGCACGATATTCCGGACGCCAGGGACCGTCTCGAATACGTTGCAAAGATGACCGAGCAGGCGGCGCAGCGGGTATTGAATGCGACTGATGAGGCGGGGCCGCTGCAGGGCAAGATCGAATCCGGCGCCAATGAGCTTGCCACCGCTTGGCAAACGACGATGGACGCGCCTTTTTCTCAGGAACAGTATGTAGCGATGGCCGCGCGCACGCTCGCCTATCTGAACGAGACGCAAGGCATGGCAAACACCACCAAGCGGCACCTGCTGGACATCATGATGGCGCAAGATTTTCAGGATTTGACCGGCCAAGTCATCAAGAGGGTGACCGAACTCGCGCATGGCCTGGAGCAGCAAATGGTGCAATTGCTCATCGACTACGCGCCACCTGAAATGCGGCGTGACGATAACAAGGGAGGGCTGCTTAACGGTCCGCAGATCAACCCTACCGGCAATCCCGATGTGGTCGCCGATCAAGGCCAGGTGGACGATCTTTTGGAAAGCCTTGGCTTTTGAACTTTGCATGCCCATTCCGTGATTTTGTTCCCAACTATTGATTAACCAGTCAATACCCCCATGAGTGATATGAATTTCATCGTTCGTGAGCCATTGCTTGATCCGAAAGGACAGGTTATCGGCTACGAACTGAGCTGGCAAGAGAGTGGAACTGGCAATCGGGGTGGCCGACCTCAGGTCAATTCATTGATCGCCGCCATAGCAGCGCAGCGTCATGAGACAAATGCGGCTGGGCGCTCTAGCGACTATGTGTTGTTTGTGGAGGTTGTGCCCGCACTGCTTTCACCTGCAGTCGTTCGCCTCCTGTCACGCCGGAACACAGTATTCACGCTGGCTGCCGAAAGCCTTAAAGACCCCGCCACCCTGGCTGCTGTCAAGGAGTTGCACGCACAAGGGCTTGGTATTGCGCTCAAGGATGTCGACCTCGCCACACTGGATCGATCGGTACTCCAGTTTGTCACGCATATCCAAATCTGCCATGACGCGGTCGACTTTGCGGCGCAGGTGCGGCTACATGCGTTGCTGGAGTCGTCGTCAATCCGCTTGACGGTGTGTCGGGTCGGCAACTGGCAGAAATACGATGACTGCGCGGCGCGGGGACTTGATGCATTCGTTGGGAATTTATATCTGACGCCGAGGCAAGGCAGCACCCCCAAAGGATTGAATGCCGCACAGATCATGGTATTGCAACTGATGCAGCTGGTTCGGCAGAACGCCGATGTGCGGCAACTGGAAGACGTCCTGCGCCGTGATGCCGCGCTGGCCTACGAGCTGCTGCACTATATCAATACCGTTGGTTTTGGCCTTGGCACTGAAATCCAGTCTTTGCATCATGCCGTGACAATGTTGGGATATTCGCCCCTGTATCGCTGGCTTTCCATGTTGCTGATCAAGGCCGGCGCTGCAGCATATTCACCCGCATTGATGCAAAGCGCCATCATTCGGGGACGCTTCGCAGAGTTGCTTGGACAAGGCTTCCTGCCCGCATATGAGGCGGAGAATCTCTTTATTGCCGGCATGTTTTCGCTACTGGATCGAATGATGGGGATCTCGATGGAGGAGGTTCTGGAGAATACTCATTTGTCTGATGCGATTTCGCAGGCACTTCTATCGCGCACTGGCATGTACGGGTCATTTCTCGCGCTTGCTGAAGCGTGTGAACTGAATAACGGGCGTGCCGGTGAACTGGCGGATGCACTTTTCATTGATGCAGGCCAAGTGAATGGAGCGCATTTGGCGGCACTTGCCTGGGCGCAGGATTTGAAGCTGTAATTTAATACTGTCTGGAGTAATCATGGTCGATAAAAATATGAAAATTTTGGTTGTAGACGATTTCTCAACCATGCGTCGGATTGTCCGCAATCTGTTGAAGGAACTGGAATTCGCCAATGTGGATGAGGCAGAAGATGGCGCCATGGGCCTGGAAAAGCTGAAGGGAGGTAATTTCGGCTTTGTAATATCGGACTGGAATATGCCCAACATGGACGGTCTTACCATGTTGCAGAATATCCGGGCGAATCCGGCATTTGCGAAACTGCCAGTGCTGATGGTTACGGCGGAAGCCAAAAAGGAAAACATCATCGCCGCCGCCCAAGCCGGCGCCAACGGCTATGTCGTCAAGCCTTTTACCGCAGCGACGTTAGAAGAAAAAATCAACAAGATTTTCGAGAAAATCGAGAAGGAAAGCGCTTGATGCGACGCCGGCTAGTAGTCAGTCAAGTTGAATTGTTGGGTATATGCCGAGTCGATCGGAGGTGAGTGCAAGGGTGGAGCAGGGGTTTCGCATCGCATGCGATGCGCCTGCGTAACGGCAATGGCTTGCAAGCCATTGCGCGCCCTGCAAGGGCCGAGCACAGCCGGGGTGGTTCTCCCGGCGCGCATCGGCAACGCCGCAATCGCCTTCGAGCGGCCGGCAGATACCCTGCAATTCAGCTTGACTGGCTACTAGCCTCCTGATTGCGCAAAGAACAGGCCAATCTCCAGCCTGTTTGCGCCATTAATCCATTGCCGCAGGAGCAATAATGCCCATTGATGGGGTATTCCTTGCCCTTTCAGCTTCGGAGTACGCATGGCGGAAGAAAGCGATCTTGAAAAAACCGAACCTGGCTCGCCCAGGCGGGTAGAGAAGGCGCGGGAAGAAGGGGAGATCGCGCGATCGCGTGAATTAACCACGTTTTTATTGTTGGCTACCGGCATTGGTACTTTGTGGGTGACGGCAGCGCCGATGGGCGAGCATCTCAGTCGAGCTTTGCGGCGTGGGTTGCAGTTCGAGCGAACTTCCGCATTTGATGCCTCGCGCATGATGCTAGAGGCTGGCACGACACTGCTGGAAGCGCTGCAGGCGCTGTTGCCCTTATTTGGAATGATGTTGCTGGCGGCATTGATAGGGCCGCTAATGCTGGGGGGCTGGGTGTTTGCAACAAGCGCGCTGACGCCGAAATTTTCCAAGCTGAATCCGGTTAAGGGGCTCGGACGGATGTTTTCGACGCAGGCCTTGGCAGAACTCGTCAAGGCGATCGCCAAGTCGCTGCTGGTGGGAGGTGTCGCTTACTTGGTAATCAAGGCCAAGATGGCGGCTATCATGGCCTTGATGACGGAGCCGGTGCATGCTGCGTTACCGCATACGATGCATCTGGTGGCGACCTGCTGCTTCCTGATTGTCGGGGCATTGCTGTTGGTGGCCGTCATCGACGTGCCGTATCAATTGTGGAGCTATTACCGCAAGTTGCGCATGTCGCGTGAGGACTTGCGGCAGGAGCACAAAGAAAGCGAAGGCGACCCGCAAATCAAGGGGAAGATCCGTCGGCAGCAACAGCAGATGGCACGCCGGCGCATGATGGCGGAAGTTCCCAAGGCAGATATCATCGTCACCAATCCGACGCATTTTGCAGTGGCACTTCAATACCGCGAAAAGGAAATGGGTGCCCCCCGTGTGATTGCCAAGGGAAGCGATCTGCTGGCGCAGCGCATCCGCGCCATAGGCGAACAACACAAGGTGCCGATCCTCGAGGCTCCGCCCCTGACACGGGCACTATACAAACATACCAACCTGGGTGATGAGATTCCTGCCGCACTCTATACCGCAGTGGCTGAGGTGCTGGCTTGGGTCCACCAACTCAAGCACTGGCGTAGCGAAGGCGGTGTTGCGCCGAACACTCCAAGCGATTTGCAGGTGCCGGATTCGCTCGACCCATTAGGAAATAAGGCATGAAGCCGTTGAATTCGTTGTTGATGAACTTGCCGATGCTCTTTCTGGCCGGTAACCGGATGAAGGCGCTGGCCGGGCCGCTGCTGATCGTCATGATTCTCGGTATGATGATCTTGCCATTGCCGCCATTTCTGCTCGACCTGCTGTTTACATTCAATATCGCGCTCTCGGTGATGGTATTGCTGGTCAGTATGTATACGATGAAGGCGCTGGATTTTGCCGCCTTCCCGGCAGTATTGCTGTTTTCGACACTGTTGCGGCTGTCGCTGAACGTCGCCTCCACCCGTATCGTGCTAATGCATGGCCACTCCGGCGCGGATGCGGCGGGCAAGGTGATCGAGGCATTCGGACACTTTCTGGTAGGCGGCAATTTCGCAGTCGGCATCGTCGTGTTCATCATTCTTGTGGTGATCAACTTCATGGTTATCACCAAAGGCGCCGGCCGCATTGCCGAAGTCGGCGCGCGTTTCATGCTGGATGCGATGCCCGGCAAGCAGATGGCGATCGACGCCGACCTGAATGCCGGCCTGATCGGCGAAGATGTCGCGCGCAAGCGGCGTTCCGAAGTGGCACAGGAGGCCGACTTTTACGGCTCGATGGACGGCGCCAGTAAATTTGTTCGCGGCGATGCCGTGGCAGGTTTGCTGATCATGGTCGTCAATGTCGTCGGTGGCTTGATTGTCGGCGTCGCCCAGCATGACATGGACATGTCGGCTGCGGCCAAGGCGTATACATTGCTTGCGATCGGCGATGGATTGGTCGCGCAGATTCCGGCGCTGGTGATTTCCACTGCGGCCGGCGTCATCGTATCGCGCGTGACTACCGACGAAGACGTCGGACAACAACTGATGGGACAGTTGTTTTCCAATCCGCAGGTTCTGTTTCTGACCGCCGGTATCGTCGGCATGATGGGGTTGGTGCCCGGCATGCCGCATATCGCATTCTTTATCATCGCCGGCGGGCTGGGCTGGGTTGCCTGGCGCCAGTCGCAACGCACTGCCGAGAACGCCGCCAATGCCGCGCAGTTGGCGCTACCGCCATCGGTCGCATCGGCAGAACCTCCCGATGCGACGTGGGACGACGTTGCGCTGATCGACCCGCTTGGGCTTGAAGTCGGCTACCGCCTGATTTCGCTGGTGGACCGGACGCAGAATGGAGAGCTGCTGGGCCGCATCAAAAGCATACGAAAAAAATTCGCGCAGGATATCGGCTTCCTGGTGCCGGTGGTGCATATCCGCGACAACCTGGAATTGAAGCCGAATGTCTATGTGATCACGTTGAAAGGCGTCGAAATCGGCCACGGAGAGGCTTGGCCAGGACAATGGCTGGCAATCAATCCGGGACAGGCCGCGGC
The DNA here is from genome assembly GCA_966250375.1 of uncultured Oxalobacteraceae bacterium. Taxonomy (GTDB): domain Bacteria; phylum Pseudomonadota; class Gammaproteobacteria; order Burkholderiales; family Burkholderiaceae_D; genus CAMLDH01. The sequence continues at coordinate 4,893 of CBINHE010000084.1, read as the reverse complement.
GTCATTGCCCGGCACACAGACCAAGGACCCTGCATTCGGATTGCCCGCCATCTGGATCGACAACTCGCTGCGTGAGCAGGCGCAGATTTACGGATACACGGTAGTTGACGCGAGTACCGTGATAGCGACCCATCTGAACCACCTGATTCATCAGCATGCGGCCGAGTTGCTCGGACGTCAGGAAGTGCAGCAATTACTGGATCGCATCGGCAAGGAATCGCCGAAGCTGACCGAAGACTTGGTACCCAAGGCGCTGCCATTGACGACCTTGCAGAAAGTGATGCAAAACCTGCTTGACGAAGGGGTGTCGATTCGCGATATGCGCACCATTCTCGACGTACTGGCCGAGAACGCGCCGGCCATCACTGACCCCAATGAACTGACCGCGTTGGTGCGCCTCGCGCTGGCTCGTGGGATCACCCAGCAACTGTTCCCCGGCAGCGGCGAACTCCAGGTCATCGGCCTCGATGCCTCGCTCGACCGCATGCTGCTGCAGGCGCTTACCAACGGCAGTGGCCTGGAGCCGGGCTTGGCCGACAACCTGCTGACGCAGACCCAAGCCGCAATCGCCCGCCAGGAGCAACTCGGGCTGGCTCCGGTTCTCGTCGTGCAGCACCCGCTACGGGCATTACTGGCGCGCTTTTTACGCCGCAGCCTGCCGCAACTCAAGGTGCTTTCGCACGCAGAAATTCCTGATACCCGCACTATAAAAGTAACCGCCAATATTGGAGGCAAATGGTGAACAGCACCAATGTCAGTACGAATGCCAGCAAGATCGTCGCTCCATCCAGCCGTCAGGCGCTGCGCCTGATACGTGAACAACTGGGGCCGGACGCCATTATCCTGTCCAACCGCGTCACTCCTGCGGGCGTGGAAATCGTTGCGATTGCAGAGGACGCAGCGACCCGCGTGTCGGCTTCCGCGCAGCCTCTTGTCGCATCATCGGTCGAAGCGAGTACTAACGTCGTGCCTCCTCAAATGACAGTGAGCCAGCGGCCTGCTACCGAGAGCGTCATCGGCGAAATTCATTCGATGCGCAACATGATCGAAGAGCAATTAGCCGGATTGCTGTGGAACGAAAAGCAAAAGCGCGATCCCGTGCGCGGCCCTTTGTTAAGGACGTTGCTAAGCGCGGGTTTCAGTGGGCAGCTGGCGAAAAGCATGTTGGACCAATTGCCACCCGGTCATGACTACACATCCGGGATGGCATGGGTCAAAGCGGAACTGACGCGTACCGTGCCGGTACTTGAAAATGAAGATGCCATGATGGACGGCGGCGGCGTTTATGCATTGATGGGACCTACCGGGGTCGGCAAGACCACCACAACAGCCAAGCTGGCGGCCCGTTGTGTAACGCGTTTTGGCGCGGAAAAGCTGGCGCTGTTGACCACCGACAGCTACCGGATAGGCGCGTACGAGCAATTGCGTATTTACGGACAGATCATGGGTATATCGGTGCACGCAGTCAGCGATGCGGTAGATCTGCGGCTGGTGCTCGATGACTTGCATGATAAACACCTGGTCTTGATTGATACGATCGGCATGAGCCAGCGCGATCGCACGGTTTCCGAGCAGGTGGCAATGCTGTGTGGCATCGCACGGCCGGTCAAACGGCTACTCTTGCTGAATGCCACCAGCCATGGCGACACTCTTAATGAAGTCGTGCATGCCTATCGCCATGCCGGGGCGGAAGCTGGGGGCAACGGCTTGGCCGGATGCATCTTTACCAAGCTTGATGAGGCGACCCATCCAGGCGCGCTGCTCGATACCGTCATTCGCCATCGTTTGCCGGTGCATTACATATCCAGCGGTCAGAAAGTGCCGGAAAACCTCACGCTTGCCGACCCTGCACAACTGATCGATAGTGTGTTCCGGGCTGGTAGCCGAACTGGGTTGTTCGTGCCGATGATGGTGGATCTTGCCGAGCGGGCGCCGGCAATGCACGATGCGGAAAAAGCGGCATCCAAGGCTGCCATGGAACAGTTGCGCACCCAATCCCACCGGCTGATACAGGCGCTAGGCCATGATGTGCCACAGTTACGCACGGTTGCGGCCAATTTGTCGAAAGCCGGCATTGGTTTTGACGCAGCTCGCACGCTCTGGCGGCATCTGACCCATGACGCGACACGAACAGACACGGTAGTGCAGGCCTTGCTGGCGCACGCGCAAGCCGAAATAGGCGTGGGATGCAGGGACTATGTACTGGCAGTGCAGAGCAAGACCGATTTTGGTTCGGGAAATAACAGCGACTCGAATACGCTGTATAGCAGCTTGTTGTTGTCGGATTGTAGTGGCGCACCATTAGCAGCGCCAAACCAGATGTTAATGACGGCGCTGGCGGCAAGCACCGATGGTGCGGCCGGCACGCTGGATAGAGAAGAAATGCGGCAGCTTGACTGGCTGCAGCAGCAGGCTTTCGGCAAACCGGTCATGCATTTGCTGGAGTCGGTACCGGCACCGGCCTTGATTCGGGAGTGGCAAGCCGCTGGTGTGCAATGGATGGCGCGCGCGCGTGCCGCCACCCTTATAGCTACGGAAGGCGATGCCGGCAGCACGCTGGCGAAACTGGCCGGCGAGCTCGATTTCAGTGCGCCGGAAAAGATGGTTTACAAGGGAAAGCCCGCGCTGCAATCAGTGGCGGAGGCGCCGGTCCGCTTGCGCACCAGAGTCAAAGGTGAGAGCGATACGCTGAATGAATCAGCTCCTGTACTGCGTTGTGTGGTGACGCGCATCGTCGATTCGCAGAGCGGCAAGCCACTGGCGCAATGGTATCTGTTGACCAATGCCAGCATCAGGATGGGAGCGCAGCTGGTCGCTAAATGGCATTACTGGAAACTGACTGCCGCCACCTATCCGACGCTGCTGAAACAAGGCATGGATCAACTGGGTGGATGCGATGAACCGCACAACATCGACATGCAGAAGCGCTTGTTAATTGCCGGCCAGGGCTGTGTAACCGTATGGCTGCTACAGCATGAAGCGCCGGGCTGGGCTGACGCGGCGTGCAGTCTTCTGGCGCGCTTGTCAGGCTTGCCGGTTCGGCCCGGGAAGCCGGTAGCAGGAACGGTCCTGTTAGCAGGCTTGAGCAGACTATACGCGCTGCTCGATGCGCTGGACGACGGTGGTGTGTCGCCTTTGGAGCAAGCACCGCACATGGCGGCGGCATAAGGGAGTCTGAATTGAGCAAGCTAATTAGCGATCAGGCGGACGGCTTGCGACGCATGATGACGCGCAATCCGGCGCGACTCATCGCAGTGGTAGGCAGCAGCGCCGACGTGGGGGGCACTAGTGTCGCTCAGAATCTGGCAGCGGCGCTGGTGCAACAAGGTAAACAGGTGTTGCTGCTGGATGAACATGCCGGCTCGCGTTCGATTTGCGCGTTGTGGAAGATCGCACCAGCCGGTTCCTGGGCCGATGTCGCAGCCTCGCGTCTGTCGCTGGACAGTGCTGCCGGGCTTGCAGCTTGCGGCGTTCAGGTGCTGCCGGCCGTGCCCGGTGCGCATGGCGGGGACGCAGAAGTACGGACGCTGTTTCAAGGACAGGTTGCGATTATCGATGCCGCTCTCGACAGCAACGGCGCGTTGTCGCCGCTAGCAGCCCAGGCTGACGATGTGTTGGTGGTGTTGCGACCGCAGCCGGCATCGATTACTGCCGCCTACGCCTGCATAAAGCGCCTGCATTATGCGCACGCGCTGCAGCAGTCGCGCATACTTGTCAACATCGCCGGCAATGCGGCTGAGGCCCAACGCGTGCTGGCCAATCTGACTGCTGCCACCGGTCGCTTTCTTGCGCTGGGAGCCCTTCCTGTCGGCTGCGTGGCGGCTGATGCGAGCCTGCCGCGCGCGCAGCAATTGCATATGAGCGTGGTGGAAGCTTTCCCCGCCAGTTCGGCGGCAGTCAGCTTTCGCCGCATGGCGAATGATTTGTTGAAATGGCCGTGGCGTGCATGCGACAGGATATCAGCGTCGCCGTCGACAGCGGCTGCACCTCAGTTCGGCCAGTCCGGCCGACAGCTGGAGCATAATTAATGTCACTGCTGAAGTCCAACTTCCCTCATCAATAAAGGGGGACCGGAAAAATGTACACAGCACAAGGGAAAATCGACAAATCCGCTTCGCTGGCGCAATACGCGCCGCTCGTCAGACGGCTGGCATTGCAGTTGCTGGCCAGGTTGCCAGACAGCGTCGAACTCGACGACCTGATCCAGGCCGGCATGCTGGGACTGCTCGATGCGGTCAACCGCTATCAGGACGATCAGGGCGCACAATTTGAAACCTACGCCAGCCAGCGCATTCGCGGTGCGATGCTGGATGAGCTGCGCGCTAACGACTGGCTGTCGCGCAGCATGCGGCAATCTTCGCGTAAGGTCGCAGCAGCGGTGCAAATGCTGGAGCAGAAGCATGGGCGGCCACCGGCGGAACGGGAAATCGCGCAGGAGCTAGAGCTATCGCTGGAAGAGTATCAGCACCTGCTACAGGATACCCATGGCTGCCAGTTGGTGCATTACGAAGACTTCGAAGTCGAGGGTGGTGAAAACACATTTCTCGACCAGCAGGCCAGCTGTGAGCAGCGCAAGCAGGAAGACCCGCTGGAGATGCTGCTGGAAAGCGGTTTTCGGCATATGCTGATCGATGCGATCAACGCGCTGCCGGAACGTGAACGCCTGCTGCTCAATCTGTATTACGACGAGGAGTTGAATCTGCGGGAAATTGGCGCGGTACTGGACGTTAGTCAATCGCGCGTATGTCAGTTGCATAGCCAGGCGATCAACCGCTTGCGGGGGCGTTTGCAGGATATGTTGCCGCAGCAAAAACAATCTACGCATGAGGTGTCGCAGTAAGGTTCTGTCGCGTTAATTTGGAACAGGCGAGTTTATATGCAAGAGAGGGCATG
>CBINHE010000083.1:0-18582 GCA_966250375.1 uncultured Oxalobacteraceae bacterium | reverse complement strand
TGCGGCAACTGGCCGACACGATCGACGCCCCCGACGCCACCCGCGCACTGATTGCACAAAGCACCGAGGCCGATCAGCCAAAACAGCCGTACCAATGCACCTTCAATGCGGTACGGCGCGGCATTCCCATCGTCCCCGCATACCACCGGACAGAACATGCGAAGCCCACCGCACCCGGTCTGCAAACTGCTACCGTCGTCGGCCCCGCCGGAGAAGAAATTTTCACCGACGCGCATGGCCGCATCAAGGTGCAATTTCCTTGGCAACGTCCACAAGACCATCCCGAAGGCAACGCGAGCCATGACGATAAAAGCTCGACCTGGGTGCGCGTCGCCACCCTCAGCGCCGACGCCGGCTGGGGCATGCAGCATATCCCGCGCGTCGGGTCCGAGGTGCTGATCGCCTTCATCGAAAACGACATCGACCGCCCGATTTGCAAAGGCGTCATCCACAACGGATTGCGCACACCACCGGCCTTCAGCGGCGCGGGATCGCTGCCCGCCAACAAGGCGCTGTCGGGCACCAAGACCAAGGAATACAAAGGCAGCCAGTACAACGAACTGCTGTTCGACGACACCACCGCAGAACTGCGCGCCAAGCTCAGCAGCGAACATGCGAAAACGCAGTTGAACCAAGGCTACCTGATCCACCCCAGAACCGAGGGCAAGGGCGAGCCGCGTGGCGAAGGATTCGAACTCAGAACCGACGCGGCAGGCGCGATACGCGCCGCGCAAAGCTTGCTTCTGTCAGCGGAACCGCAAAGCGGCGCGAGAGGCAAGCAACTTGATCGGCAAGCGCTGCTGCAAATGCTCGATGCAAGCCTGGCGCTGGCGCAAAGCCTGGGCGAGCATGCCCAGCATCAGCATGCGAACCTGCCGGAAACCGGCAAGGACAACCAACTCGTGCAAGACGACGCCGTGCCCGGCGCAACCAAAGAGAAGGACCACCAGACGCACCTGAAAGAAGCGATCGAGAATCTTGAACGCGGCAGCAACACCGACAAGGAGGGCAAGTCAGGCGGCGGCAAACAGCCGGGCAGGCAAGGCATCGTCGCCGTCACTGCACCGGACGGCATCGCGATGACTACCGCCGGCAGCATGACGATGGCGGCAGGCGCGAACCTGGACCAGATCGCGTTGCGCGACACCAATCAAACGACAGGCCGTCGCTGGATCCACAACGCCGCCGAATCGATCAGCCTGTTCGTGTCCGGCGCAAAAGCGAAGATCGCCGACACGTTCAAGATCATCGCGGCCAAGGGCAATATCCAGATGCAGGCGCAGGATGGCGAAATCGAAGCGACCGCGCAAAAGGACGTGACCATCACCAGCGTCAACGGCAAGGTCATCATCCAGGCCCCCAGCGAAATCCTGCTGGCGGCGGGCGGCGGCTATATCCGGATCGGCGCGAATATCGAGATGCACAATCCGGGCAAGCAGTCGCAAAAGGCGGCCGGTTTTGCGTTGAGCGGGCCGACGAGTCTGACACCAGACCCGCAGAAATTTCCGCAAGAAAAGATGAAACTTTGCGGGATGAAATCGGTGGATGCAGTCGCAAATGATGGCGCGCTGATTCCCATCAAGTAGCAGAGCACGCATCGCGACCCACGGTAACGGACAGACTCCATATGGATTCACGAATTTTTTTGCAAACGCACGATTATGCGCTCATTGATCGTTACGCTCTGGGCGGCAATCTCCCCGCGTCCTGGAATATGCTGCCAATTGTGCCCACCGGCATGGAAGCCGACGCCGATAAATTTCCCGCACTAATGCCTCTGGCATCGCTCGGTGAGGATGAGCGCAGCGCATTATGGGACGAATTGGAACGCGCCCGCGCCCAAAAGGAAGCTTTGCCCATCGTGTCATTGCTCAAGAGCGCCGCCGACGTGCAGCAAATGCATGCTCACTGGAAAAAGCAGCTGATTATCCGGCCGCCCGGCGGAGGGAAATTCCATCTGCGCAGTTACGCGCCTCGTGTATTGACGCAGTTACAGCGCATCTATACCCCGGCGCAGTTAAAAGCCTTATTCGGTTGCGTGAGCGAGTGGAGCATTTATTGCGACCAGAACTGGCACACGCTGGCGGCGCCTGCATGCGCACCTGCCATGGTACGGTTTTGCAATCGGCAGCAGACCGAAAAGCTGCATCGCGTGCAAGCAGTCAACCGCACCCTCGCGCAGTTACCTCCCAGCCTGCGGCCTTGCTACACACCCGCCACCAGTGAGTATTTTGTCGCCAGTGAAAAAATCGATGCACTCCTTGTCCGCGCAAAAAACCACGCACTGGCAAGAGAAGATGAGCAAGTCCAGTTCGCCCTGCATGGCATGACCATCCACCCGCAGTTTGATGCGCATCCACGCATCAAGACCATGCTGGCTGAAATGAACAAGGAAGAACAGACCTACGTTGACGCCGCAGCCCTGCTGCAAGCAGAAGATTGGCAGCGCATTCGCACCGAATTGGATGCACATTAATATCAACCCATGCGACCAATCAAGAGAGTGATATGAAATTAGAAACCAAACCTGGCTGTGAATTTTGCGACAAACGCGGCCTGCCTGTCTTGCTCGCCCGCTATGCGATCGCGCCCGTCACCGCAGGCGCCCCCAAAACCCGCGCACTCGATGCCGACGGCAAAACAGACTTCGGCGGCCTTGGCGACACGGCGCACTACACCCGCCGCCTGCTCAGGACCGGCTACCTATACGTCCATGACGAAGCCCGCAAACGCTGGGAAGGCTACTTCATCACCAACGGCGCTCACTACATGCGCTTTGAAGTGGGCAAGCCGGTTCCGCCCTCCTACACGGCGGACAGGATACCCTGCGCCGACAGGACAGGACACTGGCAAGTAGCCGGCATGGTCACCATCCCCGACCCCAACAACGCCACGCTCGTCTGGTTCGGCTTCTCCGATGTGGAATGGACTGACGCCGTGCTGCAAAAACACGCAGATGCCGCCTACCGAAAAAAACACATGCAAATGCTGGATGTCAAAAAAGCGCTGACCGGCGCCAAACAAGCGAATGTCCATCCCCTCAAACAACTTGGCGTCAAAGTAGCCGAATACGCGTGCGACCCACTCAAAGCCACGGCGCCGGACGCCTTTTATGACGCCCCGTTCCACTTCGCACCGCGCAAGCGGCAATTGCAGGAGACCCTCGACACCGCCGATGCACTGCGCAAAGGCCAAGGCGTCCTGCTCAGTTTGCATGACCCGGTGGCGGTGGCAGTCGAAATTGCCGCCCAAGCGAACAGTTTGCTGACAAACTATCTTGAACTAAACAAACGGGATCAGACCAAAGCCCGCAAAATCGCAGTGTCCAGCGCTATTATGCAGTTGCGCGGTACGGTGCTGGAAAGTGCCGAACACAGCCTGATTGACAGTGCGGAATTCAAACAAGTCGTCACCAATGCCGTCGCAAACGGGGGGATGTTTGGCCCCAGCGACAGCCAACAGAAGGAAATAAACGCCATCGGCACGCCCAGTCTTGCGGAAGTCCAGAAAGCGCAAGCCGCAGCCTGGAGACGCTACACACACCGACAAAGTGGGCAAGCGCGCTTCGATGAGGCCACAGTTCAAACTTTCCACGAAAGCTATCAGGCGCAGCTCAAAACCTTTACTGAAACACAGATCGACCCGCTGGGTAAAGCGCATGTCGCCTGGACCACCAGCGCGCACATGGTAAATTGCATGACGTGTAATTTCGATTCCAACTGCATGAAATCGGGCGTGGCCTACACACAAACCGTCTGCACCTTCACTCGAGGCACGGAAGGCATCGCGCCCTGTTTTGCTCAACACGAGAGATGGCTCGACAGCGACCACTGTAAACCAGACAATATGCTGCTGCGCGCATTGGTGTACAACAACGACACCCTGGCTAAACAGGTAGTAGAGGCAACGGCATTCGACTCACGCGCCATCCCTTGGGACGGCCTGATGGCGGCTTATAAAGCCGCGGTGGAAAAAATCAGTAAAGGCCATGCCGACCTGGCAGCGGCGTTGATGGGACGGATGATGGGCGCGTTTGCCAAAGTGGGAGGCGCCTTTGTAGATGGCGCAGCCAAACTGGCTTTTACCATTCTCGGCATGCACAGCGGCTTGGGATGGCAGCGAATGCATTTTGCAGGCAGCCGCAAGGAGTTTCGCGCCTTTTTGGTACGCCAGCTCATCGAAAGCAGCGATGTCAAGCTCAACCAGGCGCAAATCAAACTGGCGGTTGACCGCGAATTGAAACGCGCCGCCATTCGTGGAGAAAAACTCGACGGCAGGGGCGGCTTTAAATGGGTCGCGATGCGTGAGAAAGGTAGCGCGAAGCTAAGTACCCCGAAAAGCCTGAACGAGATCCGTTTTAAAGACTTTAAAAGCGTTCTCAATACGGAAGTGCGCATGGGCGTATGCGTGGGGATTTTGCAGTACGTGTGCCTGACCAAGAGCATCGCCGACCAAGCCAAGGCGCTGGAAGGGGACAAGGCCGAGGCAATGTGGCGCCTCCGGGCGGGCAAGCTGGCGGTGGCCGGCTCGATCAGCGAGGCGGTGGGCGTGGCAATTGAGCATGCGGGCAAGGTCGACTTGCCTTGGGCGCGAAGCATGTCAGCAATTCGGTTGAATTATGTGCTTCAAACGGGTGGCAAGGTGCTCGGCATTATCGGGGCGGCGATTATGGCGGTCTGGGATGTGATGAAGGGGTGGGAGGAGCTGCAAAAAAATAATTATAAAACGATGGGCCTCTATTTTTCCTCTGCTGCTCTCGGCTTCACTGTTGCCGTGGCTTTGACTTTCTGTACCTTCAATCCCTTCATCCTGCTGCTTGTTGCCGCTTTCCTGGGGGTGGCTTACTTTCTGGAAAAGGCGAAAGACAATGCGATCCAAAGCTGGATAGAGAACTGCATCTTTGGCATCGGGAATGTGTACAAGGATGGCACATTGGAAATGAAGGAACTGAACCAAGCTCTCAGCTAAGGAGACGAGATGTACTCGCCAGAATTTATCAAGCCGAAGGGCTTCAAGGTCAATCGCCCGCTGCACGACGAGGAGCGGGAACAACACCTCCAGCAAAAAGCAAGGGTGGACGACTTCGACGAGACGGTGCCGCACTATCAGCTATCGGTCATTCAGCTCAACAGCACTTTTGTGGAAGTGACGGACCGGAATTATCCAGTGCGCGGAATTGGGACGCTATTGACGATGTTTGGAATGGGGCTAATAGGTGGGGCATATTTACTCATGTCAGCAACTATTCTTGATCATTTGGGTGCGTTAGATGGCAATCAATACTCCGATGCAATATTTGCGCTTGCACTTATTTCTCTTGTCGGCGTGCCTTTTTTGGCTGCATCACTCTACCTCTTCCTCCGGGAAGCCTTTTGCTACACGCATTTCCCTATGCGCTTAAACCGTAAGAGCCGCAAGGTATATGTATGGCGCAGGGACGGCACGGTGTTGAGCGTACCGTGGGATGCGGTATTTTTTTGTTTGCGCAGCTATAACGATTGGGGCGGCAAGACATGGGATATTCTCGGCCATGTGCTGGAAGCGGATAAAAACACCGTCAAGGAAAGCTTTGCATTCAGCAGTTATGCATCGAGCGAAGCGATCGATTTGCGCCAGCATTGGGAATACTTCCGGCGCTACATGGAAGATGGGCCGGAACAGCCATGCCGGATGCTGTTGGATTGTCTGCCGATAGCCAAGCGCCGCGAGACTTGGTGGGAGAGCTTCATGCGCTTGCTGCTGAACATGAATGGCTGGGCGATTTTGCAAATCCTTTTTTTGCCATTCTGGTTTATTGTCAGCCTCGGTCGCTGGATCGCCATGCACACGAGTAAAATCCCGCGCTGGCCAGATTGGGTGGAGCAGGAATGCGCAGTGACGCCGGATGATCCGTATGTGCGTGAATCGGGGTATGTGGCGCCACGGCATAAAGCGGCGGCAGCGTGATGCGTTTTTCAACAGAGAACGTCCGCCGCATCAAGCGACCCGGTAGCAAAGTGGCCGAATACAACTAGGCAAAGCCCTCAGCTAAGGAATTGGAATGTATTCACCGGAATTTATACGACCCAAGGGCTTCAAGGTCAATCGACCATTGGAAGATGATGAGCGCGAATATCAACTGAAGCTAAAGGGGCCACTGAATGATTTCGATGAGAAGGTGCCGCATTACCAGCTCTCGGTCATCCAGATTAACAGTACATTTGTGGAAGTTGTAGACCGGAATTATCCGGTACGCGGGATTGGGACGCTCCTGGCGATGTTCGTGATGGCTTTATCCCTGGCCGCTCTGATAGGCGTTCTTTTTACACTTTGGCAGCGCTGGGAGACATCTGCTGAATCGCCACGATCAGATGGTCTATTGATGATGGTGGTGACTATTTCGCTCATGAGCATCCCATTTTTCCTTGCTTCCCTCTACCTCTTCCTTCGCGAATCCTTTTGCTATACGCATTTCCCGATGCGTTTAAACCGCAAGAACCGCAAGGTCTATGTATGGCGCAGGGATGGCACGGTATTGAGCGCGCCGTGGGATGACGTGTTTTTTTGCTTGCGCAGTTATAACGATTGGGGCAGCAATACCTGGGACATTCTCGGCCATGTATTGGAGGCGGACCGAGGCACGGTGAAAGAAAGCTTTGCCTTTAGCAGTTATCACTCCACCGAAGCCATCGATGTGCGCCAGCATTGGGAATACTTCCGACGCTACATGGAGGAGGGGCCGGAACAGCCATGCCGGATGCTGGAGATTTGCCTGCCGATAGCAAAACGACGCGAGACATGGTGGGAAGGGTGCATGCGCCTGTTATTGAACCTGAACGGTTCACCATTTTTGCAACTCTTGCTCTTTCCAATCTTTTTTCTCCCTGTAAGCCTGGGACGCACGCTCACCATGCGCACGAGTAAAATCCCGCGCTGGCCGGAAGAGGTGGAACGGGAATGCGCAGTGATGCCGGATGATCCGTATGCGCGTGAATCAGGGTATGTGGCACCACGGGATAAAGCAGCGGCCGCGTGATGCGTTTTTCAACCGAGAACGCTTGCTGCATTGAGTGAGCCGGTAGCAAAGTGGCCGAATACGGCTGGGCCGCTGCCGTCATCAAAAAGAAAATTATTCAAAATGTGGATCAATCGTGAATTATAAAACCCTGCTTACCCTTTCGGCCTGTACGTTGATGCTGGGCTGCCAAAAGCAAGATGTTTCCTGTCAATCGCCTGAAACACTGACTTTGGTAAAAAAAATGTATGCCCTGCAAATAGCTGATTTGGCCAAATCTCAGCAGGATTTTTTTCTGGACAAAGCCTCGACGAGGCAGATGCTCGATGAGGAAGTCAGAACAGCCCTGAATACCATTAAGTCGAAGAGCGTCAAAATCGACAACCTTGATATTACCCAGATCGAAACGATCAAGGCGCCAAAGGCCGACGAAAAAAGCGGCATATACCTTTGCAAAGCGGTGATTTCTTCGCGATGGCCTAGCGCAATAAGCGAAAAAATGAGCCGCCATCCGATATTGAAGACCGAAAATATTTTGTCTGCCAAGTTCGTGGATGGCAAGTTGCAACACCCTGTTCTCTATAAGTCGGAGAAGAACGCGAAAGATCTCCATGAGGTCGGCATCCCACAACCGCACCTTTTTTTGGGAGTCTTACTGAGATCGCTCTTGAAAACCGGTGAAGAAAAAAAGTAATGCATCAAACACGCTGCTGCTCTTTGCATATTCATTCTAAAAGGATCTGATCGATGTGGTCTCTGCTGCTTCGTTTCTTTATGTTCGTGGTCGTTGGCGCGTGCTGGATAGCGATCCTGTGGCTCGGCATCCAGCCCGACTATAGCAAGTGGCCCGATGTCGAACTGGTGTCGGCACACGTCCTGCCGCCTCTTGGCGTTTGCCTGTTTTGGTGGCTCGGCAGCGCGTAGGTTGAGCTAACGCTTTATCAGCCCAACATTCAATGAGAGAGCCCCTGATGAGTGATTTCAATGAAAACCATGAAGACATGGCCGTCGAACTACTCAACGGAAAAAATAGCGTTCACCCATTTTGATTCGATTCCAGATTTCCCCTTCAATACCCAGAAAAAATCCTTAAGAAGGCCTCATTCCTCATGCTGTTCAGTCTCCTGGTTTTCATCGTCGTCAGCATCGCATGGGTCGCCACTCTGTGGTTCGGCATTGCGATTGACGCTGGCAAATGGTCCAACCTCGGACTGCTGGCGATCCACATCCTGCCGCCGCTCACCCTCACCCTATCGTGGTGGTTCTGGCGCAGACACGTTAAACAAAAGAAGATACAGACGCTCGAAGCGCGCGAGAAAAAAGCACAAGCGGAACAGCAAGCTTCACTGGAAGCAGCGCGCGCCAAACACGCGCAGGAAATGCAAACCCGTCGCTTCTCTTGCGACTGTCGGGCGATAGCGATCGGCGATCTGGCGATCAATGGGAATGGTCCGCTGGAATTGTCTGAAGGTTCGAGCGTATCGATCGACATTGTCACTGCAGATGAAAAAGCCACGACCGTAGCAAAAACCGATCTCTTCGATGCACTTGAGCCTGCCATTGCGGAGGCGCTGGGCTATGTGTACCAGGAGTGCGGCGCCGCTGCCGTGTTTCCTATCTATGTGGTTCCGCCGGCTAGCGCGTCTGCCGTCGATGTCATCAAACGCGTGCGAGAGATCAACGAGAAATTAATCGCCGACATGATGTTGTCGGTAAAACCAAAAGCCGGAACGCCGTCGGTGCTGTTTTTGCCCTCCGGCGACAGCGCAGCGAACAGCGTGATCTCGTTGTTTGAAAACACGCCAGATCTGCCGGGTGCGGTCGTACTCGCCTTCGATTCTCCGCTGTCGCAGGCAACAGGCTTATCCGCCGACGCAGACGCTTTTAAACAAGACACGCCACTCGGCAAGCCCAGTCACGGCGTATTCGCGCTGCTGTTCACCAACGCGGACCTGCCCACCATGCTCAACGCGGTGGCCGGCCGGCGCGATGGCGTAGAGGAAGAACACGACAGCCTCACGCCATTCTGGGAAAAAACGCAGCAGCCGACCGGCAATCTTGCGCTGCTGACGATGGCATCGCGGGAACTGCGCGAGGAACTGGCGCAACTCCCTGTCATCGCCCGCATTCACCGCGCTGCGTTTGTCCAGACGGGAAAAAGCAAAGACAAGGAGCGCGTGCTGGAACTGTCGCGCACCTTCACCACGCTGCTGGAGCGTGCGCAAATCAACGCTGGTTTGATCGAGGTGCCGTTCCTCAGTGACGCCGCCGGGCAGGCAGACGGCAAGAAGGAGGGAGAAGAAAAAGCGCCGGCCGGTTCCCGTTGCGAGTGGCTGGTGCACAATGCGGGAGAGTCGGGCCGCATTGGCACTCGCCTGTCCGCGATGGGAAGCGCGCTGCTGTACTTCAAAATCGACCGCAACCCAACGGAAATAGCGACCAACATCGTGAGCAAGGTGGGCAATCTGGGGCGGGCCACGCCGATTGGCATGCTGGCCCTCGCATTGGTGCAGGCACAGGGGAAAGGCACCCCGGTGCTATGCGCGGAATTTTCAGAGCCGGATGGCATCGCGGTCGCGTTTGCCGTGCCGGCACAGGCAAGTTAGCCACAAGGAGAAATCAAATGAAAGGCGTCATCCGTTTAGGCGACCCAACCAGTCATGGCGGGTCCGTTGTCAGCGCCACAGGCCGTTACATCGTCATGGGCATCGAAGTGGCCAGGGAGGGGGACAGCTGCACCTGCCCCCATCAAGGCCATAGCGGCTGCACCATCGCCGAGGGCGATCCGGGCTGGCTCATCGACGGTCGTGCAGTGGCGCTGGAAGGTCATTTGACCACGTGCGGCGCCGCACTCATTTCCACGCTGCCGAATCTGCAGCGCGGCTGAACTTTGTTTTGAAAAACACTTGGAGTAGTTGATGGATCAAGACCTTTTAAACCAGTTAACCGCTCCCATTCCGGGCGACCATCCTTGCGGCGAAGACGTATCGTATTCAGCTGAATTCGACGACATCCGCGAAGCGCGACGCCAGGATGATGCCAGCCTTGCGCAAGGCGAATGGGAAACCGAACTGAAAACCGCGCAGTGGCCGAAGGTCAAGCAACTGTGCGAAAGTATCCTGCAAACCAGGAGCAAGGATTTGCAGATCGCCTGCTGGTACACGGAAGCACTGAGCAACTTGCACGGCTTTTCCGGCCTCACTTTCGGACTTCAAATACTGGAAGTGGTGGTGAACGATTTCTGGGAATTCTTTTACCCGGCATTCGATCCCGACGACCTCGATGAACGCGCAGGCAAGATCGAGTGGCTGAACAAGCAATTGGCGCTGACGATCAGGCAAATTCCATTAACGAGCAAGGCATCCGGTGCCTATGCATGGCTGAAATGGGACGAGTCTCGTACCGTCGAAAATCTCGGTTTGAAAGACGTCGCCGCAAAGGACAGGGCAATTGCAGGCGGCAAGCTTTCCGGCGAAGCGTTCGACAAAGCCGTTGCCGCATCTGGTCTGCCTTTTTACCAAGTGCTCCATCGCCATATACAGGCAGCCAGGGCAATGGTGACAACGGTGGAAAAACATATCGATGAGCGCTTCGGAGCCGATTCTCCAGGGCTAAAGGATTTGCGCATCGCGGTGGGCGACTGCGACGACGTGGTTGGCAAGCTGATCATCAAACTGGGTGGAAAGGCGCAAGACGTGAGCGAACAACAATCTTCATCGTTTACCGGTAAGGAATCCGGCGGTCAAACGGCTTCCGTGAGCGCGCCTGCGGCGCACGCTGTTGCGATCGGTCACATCCGCACCCGTGCCGACGCGATTACGGCATTGCGTCAGGCATCCCAGTTCTTCAAACTGAATGAGCCGCACAGCCCGGTCGCATTGCTGGCCGACCGCGCGGCCAAATGGGCGGACATGCCGCTGGAGCGCTGGCTGGCATCGGTCATTAAAGACGATTCCACTCTCTATCAATTGCGCGAGCTGCTGGATATACCGCGTGAGGGGTAATACCGATTGAACCAATCACGCGATTTCATGTTTGCGGGCGCGTTCGGCTCCCTTCTCCCGCTTGCGGGAGAAGGGGCTCTTTTCTCCGAACGCACGTTACACAGAAGTCAGTAACTTAGGCGACGGAGAGCCTGCGTATTCCCTCCCTTTCAAGGGGAGGGCCAGGGTGGGGATGGGGGTAAATCCGCCGTGTAAAACCCATCCCCATCCCAACCAAGCGGATTGCGCTTGCAAGCGCAATCCGCTCCGCAGGCGGATCGCATACGATCCGAATTCCCTGCTACGCCCCCTTGAAAGGGAAGGAGCGCACATCACGCTATCGTCGCCTTAATTTCTGACTTCTGTGTAAGTTATATGCCCGCCTGCGGGAGAGGGAGCATTCATGGCATTGCAAAGATGTGTAGATACCCTTGCAGAGGGACGGTTGGGATGGGGGAGTGCGTGTCAATCACCTTCTAAATTCTCAAGAGGCGATCCCTGTTTTAGCCGTTTGGATTTTTTTGATAACGGCAACAAAATCGAGAACACCTCAAGAATGCAATTGCGCGTGTTCCCGCACCCGCTGCGCCGATAACAGGTTCAAGAACCACACCAGCAGCAAGGCTGCAACCGCCAATCCCAATACCAGGCCGATCCAGAATCCGGTCGCCGCCATTGGCGCGGCCGGACGCCACGGCAGCCAGGCGGGCGCCAGTCCCAGTACACAACCGAGCGGCAGCGAAATACCCCAGAACGCCACCAGATGGATCAGCATCGGCCTGCGGGTGACCTTGTAGCCGCGAATCGCGCACGACGCGGCGACTTGGGTCGCATCGGAGAGCTGGAAGATGGCGGCAAACAACAGTAAATTCACGGTCAGCGCCTGCACCGCCGGATCCGACGTGTAGGCCGCCGCGATCTGCTGTCGGAAGAGGGCAATGAACGTCGCGGACGCCAACGCGAAGCTCAAGGACATGCCGACGCCCACCCACGACACAAAACGCGCACGCGCCGGATCGCCTTCCCCCAGCACCTGACCGACCCGCGTGATCAGTCCGATGCCGAAACTCAGCGGCACCATGAATACCAGCGAGGAAAAATTGAGCGCGATTTGATGCGCTGCGACGGGCACTACGCCGAAGCGCGCCACCAGTAAGCCGACTGCGCTGAAGGCGCTGATTTCGGCAAAGTAGGTAATGCCGATCGGCAGCCCCATCTTCAGCATGGCGCTGATCTCTTTCCAGTTCGGCCCTTCCCAATGCGCAAACGGATACGTGTCGCGGTAGACCGGCGCGTGGCGCATCCAGAACAGCATCGCGCCGAGCATTAGCCACATGCCGAGGCCGGTCGAGACGGCGCAACCGATCGCACCCAATTTCGGCAGGCCCCAATGCCCATAGATCAGCAGCCAGTTCACGAAAATATTGAAGGCCAATGCACCCAGCGCGATCACCATGATCGGCTTGGTCTGGTTCAGGCTGGCGCTGTAACCGTAGAGCGCGCGGTAGGCGGTGAACGCCGGCAAGCCGATACTGATGACGTGCACGAACGTCGCGGCCTTGTCGCGCACCGATGGTTCCAGATAGAGATAGTCGAACACCTGCGCGGCGAGGTTGGCCAGTGCGCACGCGATGAGGCCGACGCCGACCGCCTTCCACATCGCTTGCCGTACCACGTGCGGGATGCGGTCGAATTTGCCGGCGCCGACCTCGTGCGCCACCACCGCATTAATCGCCATCATCACGCCCATCACGGTGATGATCACGATCGACCAGATCGACACGCCCAGCGCCACGGCTGCCAGGTCTTCCGCGCTGACGTGGCCGGTCATTGCCACATCGGCCACGCCTATGCCTACGGTGGCGAGCTGACCGATCAGCATCGGCCACGCCAGTTGCCATAGGGCGGCCACTTCTATTCGGATCGCCGCAATGCGGCCGGGGGCATATCGAGGCATTGTGAAAATGTCGGACAAAATTGGGGGCACGGTAAAAACGACGCCCGGGAGTGGAGCGTCGTTGGATGAAATTTGTCCTGTCGTTTGATGATGTCTGCGCCTATTCTGCGGCTTTTTCCGACGTGCCGTTCAGATAATGATCCTTTACACGCACGTAGTGTTCCGCCGAGTATTTCAGATAGGCGATTTCTTCCGGTGTTAGTGCGCGGATCGCCTTGACTGGACGCCCGACATACAGCATTCCGCTTTCCAGTATTTTTCCGGGCGGTACCAGGCTGCCTGCGCCCACCATCACCTGATCGGCAATGACGACATCATCCATCACGATCGATCCCATGCCGATCAGACATTCATTGCCGATGCTGCAGCCATGCAGGATGACCGCGTGTCCAATCGTCACATAATCGCCGATGAGTAAAGGCGATCCATTCGGCTTGCTCGGTGTCTTATGCGAAACATGCCCCATCGCCAGGTCCTGTACGTTGCTGCAGCGCCCGATCACGATACGGTTCACGTCGCCGCGCAACACGGTGTTGCACCAGACCGAACTGTCATTGCCTATTTTTATATCACCGATGACTTGGGAGGATGCATGCAGATACACCCGCTCTCCTGTCGTGGGCATGTGGTTGAGATAAGCAGAGAGGGTCATGCAGGCTCCGTAAAAAGTAAATTGGACGGCCAGTTCAACGGCTGGCGCAACGACATCATGATACTTCAAGCTTTCCGGCGGTGGAGCTTGCAGCGCATCGCTTCGCCCGTGCACGCCAGTTCGATAGCAGTACGAAAAATCCACATCGGCGCGGCAACATCAAAGTCCACGAAGTGCCGTGCCGGGGGATGCGTGACCAAGTTGTTCGAGGCGGGATACGTCCACACAACCCATGGAAACAGGGAATGGGCGCGAATTTCATTTTTGTCGCGGCAATCTCTAATCGATCCGGATTCCGATCGCATCGACCTCGGCACTGAAAGGCAATTCCTGAAGGGCACTGACGTTGAAGGATTGCAAGCCGAAGACATTTCGGCTGGCAAACATCATCCACCGCGGATAGATCAATGGGAATAGAGATAGCGGCAGGCTCGGTTGTTGAAGACAACGCACTACAACATCGAGTGCACGACACTTGGTGTACGCATGACATCTTCCCCCGAGCTGCCGGTTTTTCACTGTACGCCGGTAGATGGCGCTCAATTTGATCGAGGTCAACAGGCCGCCAATAAACGAGGGTGGGACGCAAAAAAATCAGCAACCTGCTCAGTCAATCAGGCGGGATTTCAGAATTTTTCCGCGCTTCAATTGCACGGAAGCGGCATCCTGCCGTATTGAATTCATTTCGAAAATTGCCAACGCCGCCACGATGGGACTTTTCTGCGCGCTCCTGAGTGAAACTGCCGTTTTCCCTATTTTTTCGCGTAGGTTTCCTTGTACGATTCCGCTTCTGTCGGCACCAGTTCATGCACCACCAAGCCAGTTTCCGCCGGGACGAAAGAAATCCACCCCGCATGTTCGATCGCGCGCATCGCGTCTTGATAACCCTGTCCCCAACGCCACTGGATCGAGCCCTTGGAAAAATTGATATCCTTCGACGCCATGTTCCAGTCGCGTCCTGCATAAGCAAGCCGCACGATATGCATGGTGGTATCGTGGCCGATCGACTCCAGTTCCTTTATCTCTCTTTCACCGCGCAATTCATTGGGCAATTTTTCATGCAGTGCGCGCACGATGCGCCGCAAGTGATGCATGCGCAGATAATTGTCGATGTGGCGCTTGGAGCGCGATGCATATGTCACGTCTTTCTGGCGGGTTAGCACTTCGTCCAAGGAGCGCGGCTCCGGTCCTTCCGCACTCCACAGATCCACCATGAAACACAGCGTGTCGACACGCGGTTCATCGTCCAGCACGGTTTCCAGTGGCGTATTGGAAAACAAGCCGCCATCCCAGTACAGATCGCCGTCGATGCGTATCGGCGGAAAGCCCGGCGGCAAGGCGCCGCAGGCCATCACGTGTTCAATGCCAAGCTTGGACGACCGGTTATCGAAGCTAACCAGTTTGCCGGCGGTGACCTGCATTGCATTCATCGTCATCCGGATGCCGCCGGGCGCGTTGAGATAGTCGAAATTAACCAGATCCCTGAGCGTATTCGCCAAGCCGCTGGTATCGTAAAAGCTGGCCGTTTCCGGCGACACCGGCAAACCTGCGGCGAACAGACTCGGGAAACGCGGAGCGAAAAAGCCCGGTACTCCTTGCCACACCGCATTGGCAGTCGATAGCCGAATATTGAATTGACGCGCGGGATCAGGCACTTTGCGCATGTCGATCAAGTCGTCAAACGATATGCGATCCCAGAACTGCTGGAGACGCTCCAAGCGATTGTCGCGCCGGTTGCCGGCAATGACGGCGGCATTGACCGCGCCGATCGATGTACCGACGATCCAGTCCGGCGTCAACTCATGTTCGTGCAATGCTTGATATACACCGGCTTGATATGCACCCAGCGCGCCGCCGCCTTGCAGCACCAATGCGATGCGATGATTACCCGAATTATTGGCTTTACTATTTGTTTTCATGAGCCGGTCGATATTGAAATTGAAACAGCAAACCCTCCACAAATTGTGCGGCGATCCTTCCGCCCTTAGCGCCGCGTGGATAGCCAACTGCAGGGCCGGTTACACATTCCTTCGGATTGATGGTTTTGAAATCGGTTCCGTGATAAAGAGAGGGCGCGCCGTATCGGATGTGCCGCCGATTCTTCTTTCCTTGTTGCCGCTGCGCCCGCGCATGGTTGCATACCTGCAAAACACTTTTCCCCAATCGGAATGAAATCGTCATCATGTTGACTAGGAAAAATTTTCTTTTCTCTTCTGCATTTACCGTCGCAAGGAATGCCCCATCGCTTGAGCTAGCGCAAACTCGCTCCTGCTTCAGCGACTAAGGTGGACGTTCGGTTCTTATTTCGGAGGTGAGCAATGAAGCAATTTCTTGGCGCAATAACGATCACGCTTTGTACGGGCATCGCACTGGCGCAGACTACCGGCAGCACTGGATCGAGCGGACAGGGCGCGGGCACAACAGGCGCAACAGCAGGATCCTCTACAACCACGCCCGGATCCACGTCCGGTACCGCGCCGGCTACGGGCGGCAGCACTTCTTCAGGCGGCACGACATCGAACGATAAGTCATATGGCGGCTATTCTCTGGGGGGCGGGAATACATCCGACGGCAAGAACACTTCAGGCGATACAACATCCGGCGCCACGTCTTCAGGTGGCACGTCCTCGGGGGGCGCAACCTCGGGTGGCACGCCCTCAGGCGGTACGTCTTCGGGTGGTACAACCTCAGGCGATATGAGCTCTGGTGGTGGTACATCCTCGGGCGGCGCAACATCGGGTGGCATGCCCTCAGGCGGTACAACCTCGGGTGGTACGTCTTCGGGTGGCATGTCCTCGGGTGGCACGTCCTCGGGTGGCACGTCCTCGGGTGGCACGTCCTCGGGTGGCACGTCCTCGGGTGGCACGTCCTCAGGCGGCACAACCTCAGGCGATATGAGCTCTGGTGGTGGTACATCCTCTTCCGGTAGTGGTACTACTGCGCCAAGCGGTACGACTTCAGGCGGCACTGCCAGCGGTACATCCGGCCAGGGAGCGGGGGCTGCAGGAAGCATGGGAACGCACTCGAAAGGCAAGGCAATGAAGTTTAGTGAACGCACGACGCCTGGCTGGTCGATGATGACGTCCAAGGAGCGCAAAGCTTATGGCGACAAGATGCGCAGCTTTTTGGCGGCCGATGAATGCCGTTCTTACAGCCAGCAGCACATGGCCGAAATGCAGGAGCGCGCACAGAAGCGTGGCCGCTCCGTCAATCCGGCAGCTACTGATCCTTGCACGATGTTGCAACAGCAGGGAATTATTAACTAGCTGCGATGGTACGACGTTGCAGGAGGAAGCAGGCGTTGCGGACGCACTTCAAAATCGGATAAGCCCGGGTGCGAAGCGTAAAATGGCGGTTTCTACCGAGCCACGCCACCCGCAATGACTATCCTGCTTTCCACTCTCAACGCCCGGTATGCGCACGCATCGCTCGGCTTACGTTATCTGCTGGCCAACATGGGTGACTTGCAGAATGACAGCAAGTTGCTGGAATTCGTCATCGGCACCAAGACCACTGAGATCGTCGAGAAATTATTGACGCACAAGCCGCGCATCATCGGCTTTGGCGTGTATATCTGGAATACCGAAGAAACGACGAAAGTTGTCGCGATGTTGAAGCGCGTTGCGCCCGAAGTCGTGATCGTGCTGGGCGGGCCGGAAGTGTCGTACGAGCCTGCCGAGCAGCAAATCGTGCAGCAGGCCGATTACCTGATTACCGGCTGGGGCGACGTGACCTTTCCGCAATTGTGCCGCCAGATCCTGCATGGCCCGAAGCCGCTGATGAAAATCCATGCCGGCGTGCAAGCACCTCTGGCCGACCTCGCAATGCCGTATGCGCTCTATACCGATGAAGATATTGCGCATCGCACCCTGTATGTGGAAGCGTCGCGCGGTTGTCCGTTCAAGTGCGAATTCTGCCTGTCGGCACTCGACAAGACCGCATGGCCGTTCGATCTCGATGGGTTTCTGGCGGAGTTGGAAACTCTGCATGCACGCGGCGCGCGCTTGTTCAAATTCGTCGACCGCACCTTCAATCTGAATATCAAGTCGAGCCTGAGGATCATGCAATTTTTCCTCGATAAACTCGCTGCGCAGCCGGACGACCCGGTGTATGCACACTTTGAAGTGGTGCCCGACCATCTGCCGGATGCCTTGAAAGATGGCATCAAGCAATTCCCGGCCGGCACCTTGCAATTTGAAATCGGCATTCAGAGTTTCAACCCGGAAGTGCAAACGCTGGTCAGCCGCAAACAGAACAATGAAAAGGCGGCTGAAAATATCCGCTGGCTCTGTGAAAACTCGCACGCGCATTTGCATGTCGATTTGATCGCCGGTTTGCCGGGCGAAGACATCGACAGCTTTGCGCAAGGCTTCGACAAATTGGTCGCATTGAAGCCGCATGAAATCCAGTTCGGTATCCTGAAGCGCCTGCGCGGCACGCCGATCATTCGTCACACGGAACCATACGGCCTGGTATTCGATCCGCACCCGCCGTATACGATCCTGGCGACCGACCTCATCGATTTTGCGACGATGCAGCGGCTGGTGCGTTTTGCGCGCTACTGGGACCTGGTCGCGAACTCGGGACGGTTCGCCAACACGCTGCCGCTGATTCTGGGCGATGCTCCGTTTGCGAACTTCATGGCGATGTCGGATTGGCTGTATGCGAAGACAGATGCGACACATCGCATTGCGCTCGAGCGTCTGGCCGCGCTGGTGGTGGAGTGGTTAGGCGGCCGAGGGTTGGCGGTCGAGAGCGTGACGGAAGTGCTCGCTACCGACTACGCGGGGCAATCGCATAAATTGCATGTCAAGCAGAAAGCGGTAGCGACTGCGCAGGCGGCGAAGAATGACGCGTTGCCGCAGCGGCAGGCGCGGCATTTGGCGGCTTAATACCAAGCCGCTGCGCGGATTTCGAGGGGCGGCGCTGCCCGGCCATTCACTGGTGATCTATGACCCGGATCTGGACATGGCGGTGGATTTGGTGCCCTGCGAAG
>CBINHE010000082.1:0-18610 GCA_966250375.1 uncultured Oxalobacteraceae bacterium | reverse complement strand
TTTACAAGTCCCTTTTGTAAAATGTTTCTATATTGTGTGTAACCCTATGACCCTAGCCCTCCCCTTGAAAGGGAGGGAACACGTAGGCTCTCCGTCGCCTAAGTTACTGGCTTCTGTGTAATGCGATAGACGCCTCAAACTGCATTTGCGTGCATTGTGCGGCGATCTACAGCCGCACGGCGCCAAATCTCAAAGAGTATTGTCTTTCTCCTTGGAGTGAACGATTACGCGCTTTCAACGGCAGGGTGTTTTTTTTGCAGGTTGCGCACCGCTTCCTGCCCCGGCGGATTGACCAGGTAAACCGTGCGCCTCGGGTGGGCAAACTCGATTTTTTCTTGCGCGAACCGGCTGAAAAGCATCAGGTTAATGGATTGCTGAATATCCATGTACAGGTTGTAGTCAGGGTCGGCAAGGTAATAAACCACTTCGAAATCCAGCGACGATTCACCGTAAGCCTTGAAGTGCGCACGGTCGAAGCGGACATTCGGCTGCAACTCGATCGTCTCGCGCACGATTTGCGGAATCAGGCGAAGTTGCGCTTCCGTCGTTTGGTAGACCACGCCGATGGCAAACGTGGCGCGCCGCTCCTGCATATGCTTGTAGTTGCGAATCCGGCTTTTCAACAAGTCCGCGTTGGAAAAAACGATTTGTTCGCCAGAGAGGCTGCGCAGGCGCGTCGTTTTTAAGCCGACGAATTCGACCGTTCCCAGAACGTCATCAACGATGATGAAGTCACCAACCGAAAACGGCTTGTCCAGCACGATCGAGAGCGATGCAAAGATGTCACCCAGTATGTTTTGCATAGCGAGCGCCACCGCGATGCCGCCGATCCCCAGGCTGGCAATCAGCGTCGCGATGTTGAAGCCCAGGTTATCCAAGATCATCAAGACAATGATGATCCACAGTGCCAGGCGAGCGATGAATCCAAGCGCTGCCGTCGATGTCGTGCTCGCGGCATCTTCTGTCCTCGCGCGTTTGCGGCAATGCGCCAGCCACAGGCGAATACCCTTGTCGCCCCATATTGCAGCCTGAATCAGTAACGTGATCACGGTTACGCGGAAAACGATAAGCTGCCTCGCTGCCGGCAATTCCAGAAAACACGTGCCGAGATAGAATGCGACGATTGCGATGAACGGCAAGCGCGTCGCGGACAGCATGCTCACAACCACATCATCGAGATATGTCTGCGTGCGTTGTGCAATAGTCGCTAGCCGCCGGACAGCAATTTTCTTAACTACATATAGCGCAACCGCGAAAGCTGCCGTCATGGCCAGCGCGATACTCCAATCAAGCAAGGTGTTTCCCATAAAAACGAATGACATCGGTTTTTTCCCTAACATAAAATACACATTCAGCTCCCTGATTGCCGTTTTTTCATCGAACGATCACGCGCTATCGCAACTGATTTTTTAGCAGTCTGGCGATGAGTTGCAAGCACTCCGGCATTTCATTCTGGTGATGCAGAAAAAAGCGGGCAGCGCTATTCTTGTCTCGTTCTATTCGAACCGTGAGCCAGCCTGCCGGCGCATTGCGGAACACGATTTCATCGGTCTCGTCATCCCCGACAAAGAATGCAGCCTGCTTTCCTTCCAGCGCAAGCA
Source organism: uncultured Oxalobacteraceae bacterium (assembly GCA_966250375.1). Lineage (GTDB taxonomy): Bacteria > Pseudomonadota > Gammaproteobacteria > Burkholderiales > Burkholderiaceae_D > CAMLDH01. The sequence continues at coordinate 17,009 of CBINHE010000082.1, read as the reverse complement.
GACGTTCCAGCGCCAAGGCCTTGGTCGGCGCACTTGGCGGCAGCAGATTGATGCCGCATTTGCCGCCGATGACGAGCGGTGCCGGATCGAGTTGGAGCAAGGAGGCTTCGACCTCACGCGCGGTTCTCTCCTGATCGCGCGCGAGACGATAGTGTACGCAGATCGAGTAAGCCTTGTGCTCGATCACCAGCCCCGGATCGATGCGTTCCCATTTCAGCTCATACAGGATCTGCCGCATCCAGCGCTCGCAGATTTCACGGTACAGCAGCAGGTTTCTGTCTTGACCCGGGATTCCTTCGGCGCCATGATTGCCGATCAAATATTTCGGTCTGCTTGTTAAGCGCGGCGTGATGTCTTCGATGCTGCGTCCGGTGATCACCGCAACCGGCGCCGTGTCGCATAGCGCCTGAAATCCGCGCGCAACGCCGGCCGGCATTCTGGCATGGGCGGGCAACGTGACGGTCGGCGACAGCGTGCCGTCGAAGTCGAACGCGAACAGGGGATCGGCTTCGATCAGGGCCAGCAGTGCTTGTTCTCCCTCCGCCGAGAGCAGATGCTTCATGCCACCCTCCGCAGTGCGAACTTGCCATGTGAATCAATGCGGGCGGCGATGCGCTCATGCTGGCGCTGCCTCGATGCATCCAGCAGCATGCGCCCGGCCCAACGATAAATGTTGAAATCCCGCACCAGGGCGCGCATGCTGCGCATTCTTTCCCCTTGTTCTGCTGCAGGCATTTTCAGTGCGTAGTGAATCGCGCCGGAAATTTGTTCGATGTGATAGGGATTGACGATCAAGGCTTCACGCAATTCCCGCGCCGCGCCGGTGAATTGGCTGAGGATCAATGCGCCACGATCATCGTCGCGAGCGGACACGAATTCCTTGGCGACCAGATTCATGCCGTCGTGCAGACTGGTGATCAGGCAGGCATCACAGGCACGATAGTATTCGATCAGGGACGAGGCTTCATGATGCTCGGCTTTCAGAAAAATCGGCTGCCAGGCGCCGCTCGAAAAGCGTTCGTTGATGCGCAGCGCCATGGCCCGCACCCTTAGTTCAAAACTTTGATATTCGTCGAGCGCCGATCGCGTTGGCGACGCAATCTGTACCAGGGTCATTTGCCCGATCAATTCGGGATGCCGCTCGAGCAGCAGTTCGATCGCTTGGAAGCGCTCCAGAATCCCTTTCGTATAGTCCATGCGGTCCACGCCCAGCACCAGCAAATGGTCTTTCGACAAGCCCAAGACGCCGCGAATCTTGCTGCGGCATTGCGGCACCGGCAGCCATTGGTGTGCTTCGCCGGCGGGCCAGTGAATCGAGATCGGATAGTGTTCGACCCTTGTCAATTGGCCGCCGTAGGAGATGGTCGAATGCTCACGTTCGATGCGCGTTTCCAGGAAGCGGTCGACTGTCTCCAAAAAATTGTTGCAGTGGTAACGGGTCTGGAATCCGAGAATGGTGCTGCCGAGCAGCCCCTCCAGTATTTGGTCGCGCCATGGACAAATGCCGAAAGACTCGTGATTGGGCCAGGGGATGTGCCAGAACGTGATGATGGTCGCCCGCGGCAGCCGTTCCCGGATCAGTTTTGGTAGCAGCGCAAACTGATAATCCTGCACCAGCACGACGGGATTGTCGGTGCGTGCCTCTTCGACAACAGCGTCCGCAAAGCGTTGATTGACCTTCAAATATTGTTCCCAGTCGCTGTTGCGAAAAATGGGGCGGACATGCGCGATCAGGCACAGCGGCCACAAGCCTTCGTTGGCGAAGCCATGGTAATAGCCGGCTTCCTCTTCCTTTGTGAGCCAGATGCGGCGCAGCGTGTACGCTGGATCACTGGGCGGCACGGCAACATGGTCCATGCGATCCACCGTTTCGCGGTCGGCCGAACCGCTGCCATGCGCGATCCAGGTTCCGGAGCAGGCGCGCATCACAGGTTCGACTGCGGTGATCAAGCCGCTGGCCGGCCGCTGCACTTCGATTCCGTTCGGCACATGAGCATGGATATAGGGCTCCCGGTTGGAGACCACCAGCACTTCGTCGCCGAATAGATTCTCCTGCAATAGTTGTCGCAGCGTGTCGGGTGTCCAGTCGAGCGTACTCGCGTCGCGCTGGCGCTGTTCGTCGCCAAGGGCGCGCAGCATGGCGTGATAATCCCCAACCAACGGCTGCACATCGGCGCCATATTGGTTGAATGGGCGCACAATACCTTCGCCGCGCAGCATGGCGCGTACGCCGGCGATCCAGCCGCGCCAGCTCAGATGGGCGACGAATACCGTGATCAAGGAAACGACGCCTGCAAGCAGGACGAATAGGCCAATCACATATTTGCGCGTATCGGAACTGCGGCGGTCAACGAAACTCATGTCATGGACCAAAATCAGGTCGCCGATGTGCTGTCCGTTGAACTCCAAAGAGCGCTTGGCCAAGTGAAGTGCCCCTTCGGGCAGCTGGATCAAGGATTGCATCTTCCCATCTTGATCAGCGGGTAGCTTGCAGTGCAAGGATGCTGGCATGGTATTGGTCTTGTAACGAATTTGACCCGAGAGATCGCAATATGCCAGCGCATATAGCCTCTCGTCTTGAATCGCTTTCATGAACAGGGCATTGATTTTGCCGCGCGCTCCCTGTTGCACCATTTCAGAAAGAGGCTCGGAAAAAGTCTGGGCCAACAGCTGCGAGCGAATATCGAGGTCGCGCACGAACCAGCGCACGGTCAGGTTGTCGACCAGCGGCACCACCAGATAGGCTAAGGCCGACAGCGCGAGCAGCAGTGGGATCAAGAACCTTGCAGACAATTTCAAGGAGCGCAACATATCAGGATTTTTCCCTTCACATAAAGCACCGGGCCGCGTTTCGTTACGCGGTTAGATGCTCCGCAAGCCACGGCGGGGAGCGACAATTGGATTGATGAAGGATTTTGCGGACTGCGCTTCGCTCAACTTCTTTATCAATACATCGAGTAACTGAACCATCTCGAGGCGATACGCCAGATAGAATTCAGCCGCGCTACGGGGCGGTTTATCGATGCGTCGCAAGCTAATCTACCCGGCACAACCGGACAACGTCCTCATCCGAAACATCATCACCGACATAGAGTGCGCTGGAAGCACCGCTCGCCTCGCACAGTCGCCCTGGCGCGGTGCCTTCTTTGTTGCCGGCATCCGGCGGCAATAGATGAAATACGTACTCGCCGGCAATCACAAACACTTCGGGTGCAAATGCTGTGAATAGTTCCTGCAATTATTGTTTTGCCGCTGTCGGGTCATGCGCCATTTGATAGTGGACCAACAATGTGGAGAAGCCTGCGTCAATTGCGCTGCTGGCTATGCACCGTCGCCATGAAACGATTGACATAGTGCATGACTAGACTTAGGAGAAACTTAAAGAATGGCCGTATTCGCTGTCGCGAATTACGGAAAGATCAATAATCAATCATCGGCATAACTGACTCTGCTGGAAACACGTCTGGCCGACTAACTGCATCCTCAATCGGAGGGAGCAATGAGGCAGATATAGGTGTATCGAGCGAGCACCGTCGTTGTGAATTTCGCGATCTGCCAAGAGGCAGTGTATAGCTGGCATATATCGCTAACTGGGGGCTAGTGCCGTCATCGGAGAGTGCTGCGGATAATCCTATGCTCCAGGCTCGTTGCCTCAGCTTGACATGCATTGCGCTTTCGTAGCGGTCCGTGCTGTAGTCGCTCTCTAATCGAGTGCAATTTTTTAGGTAATGGGAAAAGTGCACACTATAGGTGCCGGCAGTTTCTATTGTCTCGCGCAATCCACCTCGATAGTAAATGCGGCGATGGGCTCCGAGGTCGAATCCAAGCTGTGACAAAGGAGAAGGCGTCAACCAAATGTTCATTGCATAACCTTGCAATGAAGCGGATGAAACAGCCGGCTGAGATGGAATGCGCGCAGTGTGGTTCGCAAACGTCATGTCACTTCCTCCGCGCAGTTTCGCATGAGCGTTATAAACGGTAAGGCCGACATCGGACAGCCAAGATGCACTTCCCCAAGAGCGCTTTACTTCAAGTAAGTAGCTATTCTGTGTGGTGGTAGGTATGTCAGTGCTGCTAGTGTCTTGATTGTTACTGTCCAGCAGATAACCCATGCTAAAGCGAAGGCGAACATGCTTCTGCGGAGAAAAAATTTCGTTTAGCAAGACTTCTTTTTGGGTTTTCCCGAAGCTGAGGCTAGCACCGCTGGCAAGCCTCCTATTCACAATAAACCCATAATGTCCGCTAAAGGTCAGTGCATCGTCATCGCTGTAAGCCGCTGTCACCAACCACTTACTGCGTTTCGTGTCGTAACCGATTTCCAGTTCGTCCGGGTCCAGGCTGAAATGCCCCTCCTGATGATCGTTTGGTTCCGATAGAGCGGGTAACGATTGAATGAGCGTCTCGACTGGTATGTTGACATTAGTGGCAAAGGCGAAGGATGAGTAAGAGCCGTACAACGCAATGAGTACCGCTCCTTGTCGGCATAGAATGTTTACGAAATAGTAAGGGCTCATGGTAACCAAAAAATGCCGGCGTCGCGGAGCGCCAACCCGCAGAGGTATTGCTACTTCGGAGACCGTAGGATTCGCTGTTTTTTACGCGCGTCAGGCTTTGCCGGCTGGGCGTTGTTCACAGCATTGGTTTTGCCGGATTGATTTTTCTGTGCCGCCAAGTCACTCTTTGTGTCCATCTTTTGCGGATTCATGAACGTGTAATGAACGCGAGGACTTTCATTGACCTCTTTCGAATAAGCTAACGCAGACAATGAAAGAAGGAGCGCTATTGCCAAAATACGCGTTGCCATGGTTTTTCCTTCCCTTGAAATCCAAAACAGATTAAGCGCTCGGTAATTGCCGAAGAGTCGTGTTGCTGTACGCAAGCGCCAACAGCGCAATTCCCAACGCGATCATTGGCAATGACAGTATCTGGCCCGCTGAGAGCACCATACCATCAAAGGAAACCTCGTAGTCCGGAATCCGGAAATACTCGGTGAAAAAGCGTGCGCAGCCGTATCCGAATGCGAAAACACCACTGACGGCCATACAAGGACGCGCTTTGCGCGCATAGGCCCAAACAAGAATGAAAAGCAGTACGCCGTCGCCCAGCGCTTGGTATAGCGGTGATGGGTGACGTGGCAAGCTGTCGACGTTTGGCCAAACCATCGCCCAAGGCAGCGTTGAGTCGGCGATTCGTCCAAGCAGCTCTGCATTGATAAAGTTGCCGATGCGCCCTGCGGCATAACCGAGCGGTACCATGAGGCAATGAAGTCCATCACCTCCATGAATTTGCGCCGCCGCTTGTGCGCCCATAATGCCATCGCGCACATCACACCAAGGAAACCACCATGGAATGACATGCCACCTTTCCAGATGGCGAAAACTTCCAGCGGATGAGAAAGGTAATATGCTGGCATGTAGAACAAGACTTCGCCCAATCGTCCTCCGATGACGACTCCCAACACACCGTAGAAAAGCATGTCATCCAGATCATTTTTATTCCAAATGGTGGCAGCGATATGGGGTTGCTGGATACGCATTCGTCCAAGCGCAATGAATTGAGCAAACGCTAGTAGATACATCAAACCGTACCAGTGTACTGAGAGTGGGCCTAGAGATAAGGCAACGGGATCAGGCAGAGGATGTACGAGCATTGCTTGGGCCTTTGCTGCGCAGTGGAAAAACCGACCGCGTTTGCAATATATCGTCGTTTACTTAGGACAAACTTAAGTGAAGCATTCAACTGGTTGCGGATATTGATCGCCAGCGGCGAGACCGACGTCGACGGGGGCAGAGGAACCGGGCGCGCGATAGATGTGGAGGTAAATTGTTGACTGCTGGCTTACGTTCCGGCCGGTGTTGTGATGGTGTAGGCAAGCGTCATCCTGGCGCAATGCGCCGATCATGAAAAAGCCTGAGCGTTGATTTATCAGCGGCAGAAATGCCGCAAATTGATCATCGTATAAGCCAAGGATTTGAATGCGTCGTGCAATCCGCTGATGCGCTCGAAGCGCAGCAGCAGGCCCCGGAACTTGTCTTAGCGGACGCCAGCAGGCTTTTTGCTTGCTCCAGCCGCATCGAGAAATGTATTTGTGCAAATATGAATCTATAATGGCGCACTTCGCGGGCCAGTGAATTGTTGCGTTTGCAGCGGCCTTCGATTTCACGACAATCAAGGAAACTCGCGAATGGACATCGCAAAGGGCCGCCTCATATGTAGCCGCCGTGTATCGGCGCGACCGTTCCGCTACAGCTCCGCCAGCGGAGTGGTTGCTGCACTCTCATCGGCCTGCAGCGCGACAAGCAGCTTGCCCAGATCCTTGTCAAGCCGCGCAAGCGTCTGTGCATCCAGGCTCGCCAACGCATCGGGCAGCACGCCGGCGAACGGCGCCGGCGCCTTGCGCAAGACTTTTGCACCGTTCGGCGAGAGCTGCAATGTCACCGCGCGCCGATCGGTGCCGTTTTTCGCCGCAACAATCATTTCCTGTTTTACAAGGGTCTTCACAAGGTTGCTTGCGGTTGACTGGTGGATATCCATCGCGCCGGCCAACTCATTGACCCCAATGCCCGGGCTCGACCGAATCACGCTTAGCGCCCATAGTTGGGCTCCGCCGATGCCGACATCCTTTTCGACCTGCCGGAAATGCGTCTTGACCGCATTGAACACCACGCGAAACTGGCGCAGGACCCGCGTCGTTGGGGCGGCGTCCGGCGGCGCCGGTTTTTTCCCTCTGGTGCGAGTAGCGGTTGTCGTTTTTGCAGTAGGCATCCTCGCATGATAAAGGATAACCGTGCGCCGCAAACACCTTGCAGCATGCCCTTTTGCCCTTACAGGAGTCAACACCGATGAAGCACGACCACCATATCCCGACTGCCTTCAAGAAGGAATTCACGGACTGGCGCCTGTGGTGGGCGCGTAGCGTGGTTATTGCCGTGGCTGCGGTGGCCGGCTTGATCGTGGTCGGGTTTACTTGGCTGTCCGAGCGCGCGCTGGCGCTGTTCTTCGATCTGCGCACGGCCTGGTGGTGGGCGCCGTTGCTGTGGACGCCGCTATGCACGGCCGCCATCGTCTGGCTGACACGGCGCTACGCGGCGGGCGCAGCAGGATCCGGCATTCCGCAGGTAATGGCCGCGCTTGATGCCAGCGTCGACGCAACGCACCGAGGCCTGTTCGTGTCGCTCAAACTGAGTGCGACCAAGATCGGCCTGACGGCATGGGGATTGCTGGCAGGGCTCTCGCTGGGACGCGAAGGACCATCTGTGCAGATTGCCGCCGGCGTAATGCTTGCCGCGCGGCGCTGGCTGCCAAAACGCTCGGCCGTATCCGCGCATGGGCTGCTCGTCGCCGGCGGCGCGGCAGGCATTGCTGCAGCGTTCAATACGCCGCTGGCCGGGGTGATGTTTGCCATCGAGGAATTGTCACGCGTGCCGGAACAGCGCAACAGCGGTCTGCTCGTCGCCGCCATCGTGCTGGCGGGCCTCATCGCGGTGTCGATCCATGGCAATAGTACTTATTTCGGCGTGATCCATGCCTCTGGAATCGGCCTGTCGCTGGCGTTCCCGGGTTTGCTCGTAACCGTGTTCAGCGGTTTGGCCGGAGGACTGTTTTCGCGGCTGCTGATTGTATCCCTGGGCGGACAATCGGTGGACAGGTTGAGTCGATTGCGCCAACAGCGGCCAGTCCTGTTTGCCGCCGCGTGTGGCTTGGCCGTGGCCGCGCTCGGGATACTGACCGCCGGCGCAACTTTCGGCAGCGGCTATTCGCCCACGCGCAACATACTGGAAGGGTCCGAAACCTTGCCAGCCATCTATGTCCTGCTCAAGTTCATCGCGACCTGGCTTACCGCGTGGTCGGGCGTGCCCGCGGGTATCTTCGCCCCCTCCCTGGCCATCGGCGCCGCGCTTGGCAACGATATTGCGATGCTTACGCAGTATCCGCATGCGCCCACGCTTATTGCTTTGGGCATGGCAGGGTTCCTTGCGGCCGCAACCCAGGCACCGCTGACCTCGTTCATCATCGTGATGGAAATGGTGGATGGTCATGCCATGGTGCTCAGTCTGATGGCTTGCGCGCTCGTGGCCAATGTGGTCTCACGCGTACTCAGCCCGCCGCTGTACGCATCGCTGGCGCGCATGCAACTGCAACGCATGCCAGCCCCGGCGAGCGAGAAAGCATCCCCTGCCCTCACGTCCTGATCAGGATGCTGTTATTCAATTCACATCGATCGGCTCCGACCGGGATGACTTCGCCAGTGCCAGCCGCGCCATGATCTGCGACACGTGGGTCAGCCCCTGCGGAAAGTTGCCGAGCATCTGGCCGCTGACAGTATCGAATTCCTCGGAAAACAAGCCGATGTCATTTGCGCAAGCAGCTGCGCGCCGATAATATTTCCAGGCCAGCTCGTGCCTGCCTTGGTAGGCGAGACAGGATACCAGCCAGAACGTGCAGGGCAAGAATGCGCCTTCGTGACCGGGCAAGCCGTCCGGTGCGTTGTACCGCACCAGCAGGCCACCCCGATCCAGCTGTTCGCAAATCGCATCGGTGGTACGCATCATGCGGGCATCGTCGTAGGCGATGAAGCCGATACGCGGCAGCAAGAGCAGCGCGGCGTCGAGATGCCGGCTGTCGAACGCTTGCACGAAAATACCGCGCGCCGCATCGTAGCCCTTGCCTTCGACCGCGTCGCGGATCGCGTCGCGCGTTTGCCGCCAGTGCGCCGTCGGCGCGGTATACCGGCATTCCTCAGCCAGCCGAATGCCGTAGTTCAGCGCGGACCAGCACATACCCTTGGAATGCACATAATGACGCGGTCCGCCACGAAACTCCCAGATGCCATAGTCGGGCTGTTGCCATTTGTCGCACGCGGTATTGACCACGTCCACCAGAAAATGCCAGTACTGATCGTCGATGGTGTGGCCGCTGGCATGCCACTCCCAGGCCATTTCCAGTATTTCGCCATAGATGTCGAGCTGGCTTTGTTTGGCGGCGAAATTGCCGATGCGTACCGGTCGCGATTGGCTGTAGCCTTCCAGCCAATCGAGCTGCATTTCGGTTAGCCGCCGCTTGCCGTCGACGCCGTACATGATCTGCAACTGGCTGGCGCTACCGGCGGAACTGCGCTGGATGAATTGCAAAAAGCGTTCGGCCTCGCGCTCGCAGCCGAGTTCGTACAAGGCGCGCACGGTAAACACCGAATCGCGCACCCAACTGAAGCGGTAGTCCCAGTTGCGTGTCTCCCCTATCCATTCCGGCAGCGACGTGGTCGGCGCAGCGGCAATAGCGCCGGTGCTTTCGAAGGTCAGCGATTTCAGCACGACTGCCGAACGCACGCTTTGCGCATCGATTGCATGCGGCGCATGAATGTGGCACGACCAGTCCTGCCACCAGCCCACCGTACGCGCCAAGCCGCCGTCGGCATCGAGTCCGGCTTGCAGTTGCTGTACCAGCGCCGCATCGATGCGTTCGGGCGGTTCGAAATGAATCACAAAGCGTCGATGCTCGCCGGTCTCGACCCGGAACCTGGCTTCGAGATCGTAATGTTCCTGCATCTGCAGTGGGATGTCGGCATGGATGACTAGCCCCTTGTTGCCACCGATCGCGGCATAGCCGTCGCCAAGGCAGCGCATGAGCGGCACGATTTCGCCAAAGTCGAAGCGCGGACGGATTTCCGCGCGCAGCTCGACGCTGCCCGCGACGCCCTCGACCAGTCGCACGCAGTCGTAGCGCGTATGCTCGCGCGCATTTGCATCCATTGTGAAGAAATCGGTGAGCTTGACTGTGCCGCAATCGGTCTGGAACAGCGTTTCCAACACCATCGTACCGGGAAGATAGCGCCGCGTTACAGTGTAACGGTCATCGACAGGCACGATTGCGCAGTATCCGCCTTTGCCCCAATCGAGCAGCCGGCCGAAGCAACTGTCGGCATCCATGCGCGGCATGCAGCACCAGTCGATTGATCCGCTGCGCGACACCAGCGCGGCGCAATGACAATCGCTGATCAGGGCATAGTCGGCAATGGGCGGATAGTTATTCTCGCGTTTGCTTTCCTGCATCGGGTTGTTTCCTGTGAAGGACGGCACTACCTGGCGGTTGCAGGAATAGGGATGAATAATCAGACCGTCGAGCCGGCAACAAGTTGCATGCTGTCCTATGACGCATGTTCATTGCCTTGATCTCCTCACGCAACGCGGGCAACATGAACTGCGATCGCCATCAGCCAATTGCGCCGTAAATAGCGCAGCCAGTGTTTGCCAATGACAAGATCCGACGTTTGGTTGCGTGACAGCGATTCGATGTTTGCATGCATGTGCCCTTCAATTTCTATTCTTGACGGCAGTACCCGCCGTATGTAGTCCGCGATGGCAGGCCGTTCACTGAAATTTTTACACACATGCCGGTAATTCCTTCCAAGTGCGGCCATACACGGTGATGCGCTATCGATCGGCATTTTCTGCCGCCAATGATATAAATATTTGTACCAACATATTGGCACAATGCTTGCGGCGCTCATTCTTCAGCCGGATTTTTCGTGGAGGAATAGATGGACGCCACTGTTGGAGATTTTTTGTTGAAACGCTTGGCAGCTTGGGGCGTGCATCGCGTATTCGGCTATCCGGGGGACGGCATCAACGGCATCATCGGTGCGTTCGGACGCACTGATGAGAAGATCGAATTCATACAGACGCGGCACGAGGAAATGGCCGCGTTCATGGCGTGCGCGCATGCAAAATTCACCGGCCAGGTCGGCGTATGCCTGGCGACCTCCGGCCCCGGCGCGATCCATTTGCTCAACGGCTTGTACGACGCCAAGATGGACCATCAGCCGGTGGTGGCAATTATCGGCCAGCAAAACCGCATGGCCTTGGGCGGCGACTATCAGCAGGAAGTGGATTTGATCTCGCTATTCAAGGATGTCGCGCATGAATACGTGCACATGGTCTCGACGCCGGAACAGGTTCGCCACTTGGTAGACCGCGCGGTGCGCATCGCGCGCGACCGACGTACCGTCACCTGCATTATTTTTCCGAACGATGTGCAGGACTTGCCCGCAGTGGAAAAACCGCCGCGCGAGCATGGTACCGTGCATAGTGGCATCGGCTACACCGGGCGCCGCATCGTGCCGGGCGAAACCGACTTGATGGTAGCGGCCGACGTACTCAATGCCGGCGACAAGGTTGCCATGCTGGTCGGCGCCGGCGCGCTCGACGCTACCGAGGAAGTAATCGAAGTCGCCGAACTGCTTGGCGCCGGCGTTGCCAAGGCGCTGCTCGGCAAGGCGGCGGTACCGGACGATTTGCCGTTCGTCACAGGCTCGATCGGCCTGCTCGGCACCAAGCCGAGCTGGGATTTGATGAACGAGTGCGACACACTGCTGATGGTTGGATCAAGCTTTCCGTATTCCGAATTCCTGCCGAAGGAAGATCAAGCGCGCGGCGTGCAGATCGATATCGACAGCCGCATGCTGAATCTGCGCTATCCGATGGAAATCTGCCTGCAAGGCGACAGCAAGGAAACCTTGCGCGCGCTGATCCCGTATCTGAAACACAAGCAGGATCGCGCGTGGCGCCAAGGCATCGAGGAAAACGTCGACCGCTGGTGGCGTGTGCTGCAGGGCCGTGCGATGAATAGCGCCAACCCGATCAATCCGCAGCGAGTGTTCTGGGAATTGTCGCCGCGCTTGCCGGATAACTGCATCCTGACCTGCGATTCCGGTTCGGCCGCCAACTGGTATGCACGCGACTTGAAAATGCGGCGTGGCATGAAAGCGTCGCTGTCGGGCGGGCTCGCCACGATGGGGCCCGCCGTGCCGTATGCCATCGCCGCCAAGTATGCGCATCCCGACCGCCATGTGATTGCGATGGTCGGCGACGGCGCGATGCAGATGAATGGCTTGAACGGTTTGATCACGATTGCCAAGGTGTGGCGCGACTGGGGCAATGGCCGGCTGATCGTGATGGTGCTTAACAACGGCGACCTGAACCAGGTGACTTGGGAGCAGCGCGTGATGGAAGGCGATCCGATGTTCGAGCCGTCGCAAGTGGTGCCGGATTTTCCGTATTCCAAATATGCCGCAATGCTCGGATTGCGCGGTATCCGCATCGACCGCAGCGAGGATGTGGCGCTGGGGTGGGATCAGGCGCTGGCCTCTGACGTTCCGTGCGTGCTGGAGATGGTGACCGATCCGAATGTGCCGCCGCTGCCGCCGCACATTTCTGCCAAGCAGGCGAAAGCCTACCTTTCGGCGCTGATCCAACGTGATCCCGATTCAATCGGCATCATCCAGTCGTCCATCAAGGAAGTGTGGGAAAGCCTGTTCCCGCCCCGCCACACGAAATCATAGCAATGGACTAGCAGACATGTCGTCGAAGAACAGCGCGATACCGATCGAGCGGATCACGGCCACCGCTTACCAAATTCCGACCGATGCGCCAGAGTCGGACGGCACGCTTGCGTGGGACTCCACCACGCTGGTGCTGGTGCATATCGAGGCCGGCGGAAAAAAGGGCCTGGGCTACAGCTACGCCGATGGCGCGACTGCCAGTCTGATCCGGGACAAGCTGGCCGGCTTGCTGGTGCAGCAGGACGCACTGGCGATCAATGCGCGCTGGCATGACATGGTGCACGCGATCCGCAATCTCGGCCGGCCCGGCGTCTGTTCAATGGCGATTGCGGCGGTCGACACCGCGCTATGGGATCTGAAGGCAAAACTGCTGGAGATGCCGCTGGCGTTGTTGCTCGGCCCGGCGCGTGGAGCCATCCTGGTATACGGCAGCGGCGGCTTTACCAGTTACGCCATCGAAGACTTGCGCCGGCAGTTGCACGACTGGGCGCAAAGCGGCATGCGCATGGTCAAGATGAAAATCGGACGTCATCCCGAAACGGATTTGCGACGCATCCATGCGGCGCGCGATGCCATCGGCAACATGGCCGAATTGTTTGTCGATGCCAATGGCGCCTACACGCGCAAACAGGCACTGGAGTTTGCGTACAACTTCGCCGATCAGGGCGTGACCTGGTTCGAGGAACCGGTGTCGTCGGACGACCTCGACGGCCTGCGCCTGATGCGCGACCGCGGGCCGCCCGGCATGGCAATTTCGGCCGGCGAATACGGCTACGACCTGCCCTATTTCCGCCGTATGCTGCAAGCGCAAGCAGTCGACGTATTGCAGGCGGATGCGACGCGCTGCGCCGGCATTACCGGCTTTCTTGGCGTGGCCGCGCTATGCGACGCGTTCAATATTGCGCTATCAAGCCACTGCGCGCCATCATTGCACCTGCCGTTGTGTTGCGCCGCGCGGCCCGCGGTCCATCTCGAATATTTCCACGATCATGCGCGCATCGAGCACATGCTGTTCGACGGCACGGCCACACCCGACAACGGATACCTGGCGCCGGACTTGAGTCGGCCCGGGTTGGGCATCGAATTCAAGGAACAGGATGCGGCATGTTACGCAGTCTAGCCGATGCGCGATCAAACGCGCCGCCGATAGCCACCAGTTTGGGGGACATGACCCGGCTTGCCGAGGATTTGAAGCGCAGCGTCGAAGGCGAAGTGCGTTTCGATGCTGGCAGCCGCGCGCTGTACGCGACCGACGCATCGAACTACCGGCAAGTGCCGATCGGCGTGGTGATCCCGCGCACGATCGATGACGTGATCGAAACGGTACGTCTGTGCCGCGCCTACGGCGCACCGCTATTGTCGCGCGGGGGCGGCACCAGTCTGTGCGGACAATGCTGCAACGTCGCAGTGGTGATGGATTTTTCCAAGTACCTGAATCGAGTGCTGGAAATCGACCAGACGGGCAAGACCGCGCGCGTGCAACCAGGCGTGGTGCTCGACGACTTGCGCCACGCGGCTGAACAACAAGGGCTGACCTTCGCGCCCGATCCCGCTACGCACACCCACAACACACTGGGCGGCATGATCGGCAACAATTCCTGCGGCCCGCATTCGGTCATGGGCGGCGAGACGGTGCACAACATCATCGAACTCGACGTCATCACGTACGACGGCGTGCGCATGACAATCGGCGGCGCTGGCGAAGACCAGATCCACACGACAGCGGAGGGCCGCGCGCGAGGCCGGGAAATCCACGAACAATTGAAGAATCTGCGCGACCGCTACGCCGGCCAGATCCGGCAACGTTTTCCGGACATACCACGCAGGGTGTCCGGTTTCAACCTGCCTGCGTTGTTGCCTGAACGCGGCTTCAATATCGCCCATTCCCTGGTCGGTTCCGAAGGCGCTTGCGTGGTGGTGCTGGAAGCCAAGGTGCGCTTGCTGGATAACCCTGCGGCGCGCTCACTGCTGGTGCTCGGCTACCCGGATGTCTATGCAGCCGGCGACCATGTGCCGGAGATCATGCAGCACCAGCCGATTGCACTGGAAGGTCTCGACGATCGTCTGGTTGCGGACATGAAGGCCGTTCACCTGCATCCGCATAATCTGGAACTGCTGCCGCCCGGCGGTGGCTGGCTGTTGGTCGAATTCGGCGGCGCAAGCAAGCAAGACTCTGACGGCAAGGCCAGGAAATTAATGGATGCGCTCAAGCAGAAAGACAATGCTCCGGCCATGAAGCTGTACGATGATCCGCCGCTCGAAAGGCAGATCTGGAAAGTGCGCGAGTCAGGTCTGGGCGCCACCGCGCATGTGCCGAACAAGCCGATCACCTGGGAAGGCTGGGAAGACTCGTCGGTGCCGCTGGAAAATCTCGGCAAGTATCTGCGCGCACTGCGCACGCTGTTCGACAAATACGGCTACGCCTGCGACCTGTACGGACACTTCGGCCAAGGCTGCGTCCACACGCGCATCGATTTCGATCTTGAAACAGCGGCCGGCATCGTCAAATTCCGCAAGTTCCTGCACGAGGCGGCACACCTCGTGGTCAGCCTTGGCGGTTCGATCTCGGGCGAGCACGGCGACGGCCAGTCGAAGGCCGAGCTGTTGCCGATCATGTTCGGCGATGAACTGATGCAGGCTTTCCGCGAATTCAAGAGCATCTGGGACCCGCACTGGAAAATGAATCCCGGCAAAGTCATCGGCGCCTACAAGGCCGATGACAACCTGCGCATCGGCACCGGTTACGATCCGCCGCCGGTCCAGGTGCATTTTCATTATCCGGAAGACCAGGGCGATTTTTCGCGCACGCTGCTGCGCTGCGTCGGCGTCGGCGAATGCCGCAAGAAGAGCGGCACGATGTGCCCCAGCTACATGGCGACCGGTGAGGAAATGCACTCGACGCGCGGCCGCGCGCGCCTGCTGTTCGAGATGATGCAGGGCGATACGATCCGTGGCGGCTGGAAGGATGAATCGGTGCATGAAGCGCTCGACCTGTGCCTGTCGTGCAAGGGCTGCAAGGGCGAATGCCCGGTGAACGTTGACATGGCGACTTACAAGGCCGAGTTCATGTCGCACTATTACGAAGGCCGGCTGCGTTCGCGCGCCGCTTATGCGTTCGGGCTGATCGACCGCTGGGCGAAGCTCGCGTCGCGCATGCCGAAGACGGCGAATTTCTTCACGCAAAAACCGCCATTCGCCGTACTGGCGAAGAAGGCGGTCGGCATTGCGCCCGAGCGGCGCATCACGCCCTTTGCCGTGCAGCCGTTTACCCAGTGGTTCCGTGCACGTAATCCCTCCGGTGCGCGCGGCCGCAAAGTGATCCTGTGGCCTGACACCTTCAACAATTATTTTCATCCGGATGTCGCCAAGGCGGCGGTCGAGGTGCTGGAGCACGCCGGCTGCGACGTCGCGATTCCGCGCACGCACCTGTGCTGCGGCCGGCCGCTGTATGAATTCGGCATGCTGGCGCGCGCCAAATCCTACCTGCAAAGCGTGATGAATGCGCTGGAGGGCGACATCCGCGCCGGCACGCCGATCATCGGGCTGGAACCGGCCTGCGTGTCGGTGTTTCGCGATGAATTGCCGAACCTGTTCCCGTACGACGAGCAGGCCAAGCGCCTGCGCGAGCAGGTCTTCCTGCTGAGCGAATTTCTGGACCGAGATCACGGCGATTTCCCGTTTTCCATGCTGCAGCGGCGAGCGGTGGTGCATGGGCATTGCCATCACAAATCGGTTTTGAAGATGGATGCGGAAGAATCGGTGCTGCGCAAGCTCCGCCTCGATTTCGAGGTGCTCGACTCCGGTTGTTGCGGCATGGCCGGATCATTCGGATTCGAGAAGGAAAAATACGACGTATCGATCGCCTGCGGCGAGCGGGTGCTGCTGCCGGCGGTGCGCAACGCCGCGCAAGACACCTTGATCGTCGCGGACGGTTTCAGTTGCCGCGAACAAATCGCACAGACCACCGGGCGCGAGGCATTGCATCTGGCGCAGGTATTGCAGATGGCGTTACATGGATCGTAGATTGCAGGGCGGAAAAGCGAAGTGCTTTCCGCCGAATGTATCGTTTTCCATACTGCAGAACGTAACTGCACATACGGCGGAAAGCGCTTCGCTTTTCTGCCCTGCAAAATACGCGGGAGATTGAAATGCAGGCAATCGGAAAGAAACATTGGGCCATCCCCGAAGGTTACATCCCACCGGCCAGCAGCAGCACCGACCATGCACTGATCAGCCACGAGGCGGCCTGCATCCTGAACGCGAACGAGCGCGAGGCGCGCATCGAGATCACGATCCTGTTTGCCGACCGCGAACCGGCCGGCCCCTATCGCATCACTGTGCCGGCACAGCGCACCCTGCATCTGCGCTTCAACGACCTGACCGACCCCGAGTCGATTCCCGCCGGCACCGATTATGCCAGCGTGTTCGAATCCGACGTACCGGTGGTGGTGCAGCACACGCGGCTCGATTCGCGCAAGGCGGAACTGGCGTTGCTGTCGACGATTGCGTATGGGAGCGACTGACGGACGTATTTTTACCTTTGGAGTGCGACAAGCTGGTCGATTTCGATTTTGGCTTGTTCGATGCTGTCTTCCGCTGCTGCCTTGCGGTAGAGAAAACCTGGAAAAACATGGGTGCGGGAACGGATGGGCGCACCGTCTTTTGTGATGTC
>CBINHE010000081.1:0-18837 GCA_966250375.1 uncultured Oxalobacteraceae bacterium | reverse complement strand
TCGCGGGCAAGGCCCGCTCCTACAAATTCACCGTTTCTTTTGCATGACTACTTAGATCGACGATCCGCTACTCCATTACGTTTAATGCCAGTCTGAACGCTGGTATCTTCAGCTTTGTCTGAACTGCTCGCGCAGCAGGTTTTTTTGTACTTTACCCATCGTATTACGCGGCAGTTCCGATAAAAAGAAAACGCGTTTCGGCACCTTGAAGTTGGCGATGCTTGCTTTCAGCACGGCGATGATCTGTTGTTCCGACATTGCCGTGCCCGGCTTCGGTACCACTACCGCAGTGACCGCTTCTCCGTAATCCGGATGCGGGATGCCGATGACAGCCGACTCAGCGATGCCGTCCATTTCGTCGATGAACGATTCGATTTCCTTTGGATACACGTTGTAGCCGCCCGAAATAATCAGATCCTTGCTGCGGCCGACGATGCTCAAATAGCCGTCGTCATCGAATTTGCCGACGTCGCCGGTCTTGAAGTAACCATCTGCCGTGAACTCTTCTGCGGTCTTTTCCCGCATGCGCCAATAACCCTTGAATACGTTTGGCCCCTTGACCTGAATATCGCCGATCTCGTGGCTCGCACAGACGTCCGGCCTGCTTCCGTCCGTATTTTTTACGACACGCACCGATACCCCCGGCAGCGGCAACCCTACGGTGCCGCCAATGCGTCTGCCCTCGTATGGATTGGATGTCAACATCGTGGTTTCGCTCATGCCGTAACGTTCGAGGATGGTGTGTCCGGTGCGTTGCGCAAACTCGTTGAACGTGTCCATCAACAAGGGGGCCGAGCCGGAAATGAACAATCGCATATTGGCGCAGGCGGCGTGGTCGAAAGACGGCTCCGCCAGCAACCGGGCGTAATGCGTCGGCACGCCCATGAACACTGTCGAACGCGGCAAATGGCGCAGCACGTCGGCACTGTCGAATTTGGACAGGAAAATCATCTTGCTACCGCTCAGTAACGCGCCGTGCGACGCGACGAACAAGCCATGCACATGAAACAGCGGCAATGCATGCAGCAGCACGTCGTCTTGTTGCCAGCGCCAGTGCTCCTGCAAAACCTTGGCGTTGGAAGCGAGATTGTCATGCGTGAGCATCGCGCCTTTGCTGCGGCCTGTGGTGCCGGACGTGTACAGGATTGCCGCCAGGTCGTCGGGATGTCTTTGTACCGTGTCGAAGCTGTCGGCGTAGGGTGCGGCCCGCACCAATAAAGAACCGTGACGGTCATCGCCGAGCGTGAAAACGTGTTTCGCCTCTGACTGGAAAGCGATCTTCGATACCCAGCCGAAATTCTGCGGTGAACATACAACGACAGCTGGTTGTGCATCACCGATGAAGTATTCGATTTCCGCTGCACGGTATGCGGTATTCAGTGGCAAGTAGATATAGCCGGCCCGAATGGTCGCCAAGTACAGCATCAGTGCTTCCGGCGATTTTTCAACCTGCACAGCGATGCGCGCTTCCTTCGGCAGGTTCAGGCTCGCGAACAAGTTCGCGATTTTTGCGGTTGCGCGTTCGAGATCGCTCCATGAGTAGATGAGGCCGTCATGCGTTTCCATGCAGCAAGCGTGTTTGTCGAGTGGGAAGTGTGATTCGAAAAGAGTGTAGAGATTTGCGTTCATGTTCACATGCTAAAACGCCCGATGAACGGGCTGGGGATTTTATTTTTTCGAGAAAAATCGGCTAAAAAATCTACATGCTTTCGCTTTCCTGCCCTGCCAAGAAAGCGAAGGCGCGTCGTTCAATTCTTTTTTCTTCGGTACGCCAGAAACAATAACGTAATCCCGAGCACGATCATTGGCAATGACAGCATCTGCCCAGCCGAAATCGTTATGCCGGCGAACGATACTTCGTAGTCTGGCATGCGGAAATATTCGGTGAAAAATCGCGCGCAGCCATACAACAACGAGAACATGCCGCTGACTGCCATTCGCGGACGTGGCTTACGCGCAAACAGCCACAGGATGATGAACAGCAGCACGCCATCGATCAATGCCTGATAAATCGGCGATGGGTGGCGCGGCAGGTTATCGACATTGGGCCAGATCATCGCCCACGGCAGTGATGCATCGGCAACGCGTCCCGGCAATTCGGCATTGATGAAATTGCCGATGCGTCCCGCTGCATAACCGAGCGGCACCATCGGTGCGATGAAATCCAGCACCTCCATCACATGGCGGCCGGCTTTGCGCGACCAGAGCGCCATCGCGATCAGCACGCCGAGAAATCCGCCATGGAAGGACATGCCGCCTTTCCAGACCGCGAAAATTTCCAGCGGATTGGAAAAATAATAGCCAGGATGATAAAACAATACTTCTCCCAGTCGTCC
Organism: uncultured Oxalobacteraceae bacterium; assembly: GCA_966250375.1. Lineage (GTDB taxonomy): Bacteria > Pseudomonadota > Gammaproteobacteria > Burkholderiales > Burkholderiaceae_D > CAMLDH01. The sequence goes on along the minus strand of CBINHE010000081.1, from coordinate 16,501 downwards.
GCCAATGATGACACCCAAGATGCCGTAAAAAAGCATGTCGTCCATATCTTCTTTTTTCCAACCTGCGGCAGCGATGTGCGGCTGCCGGATACGTACGCGGCCCAGCGCAATGAATTGCACGAATGCGAGTAGATACATCAGGCCATACCAGCGTATCGCCAGCGGTCCGATTGAAATAGCAATAGGGTCGGGGAGGGGATGGATCAACATTTATCGTTTCTTTCGCAATAGTTCCAAAAAGGCGCGCAACACCGGCGACGTATTGTCGCGGCGCCAGGCCAGACCGGTTTCAACCATGGGGGTTTTACCGGCCAGCAATTTGTATTCGACGCCTGGGCGCTTCAAATTCGACACCGATTGTGGCACAAGCGCGATACCCATGCCGGCCGATACCAAACCTACGATAGTTTGCATCTGGATTGCTTCCTGCCCGATGCGCGGCGTCAGTCCCGCTTCATGAAAACAGGCGACGATCGCATCGTGAAATGCCGGGGCAATGCGCCGTGGAAAGATGATCAGCGGCATGTCGATCACGGCCTTCAATGCGATTGCATTTTGGCCGCGCAACCCCTTTATTCCCTTGGGCACGGCAAGGACGAGCGGCTCGGTCAACACGGATACATAATCCAGTTCCGCTTTCATTTTGTCTGGCAATGGCGGGATGATCAGGCCAGCGTCGATGCGTCCGTGCCCCAACTCTTCCACTTGCACATCGGTGGTGGCTTCGCGCAGATCGATCTGAACTTGCGGATAGCGCTCACGGAATTCGCGCAGGAATGGTGGCAGCACGCTGTAATCGGCGGTCGACACAAACGCCAGCGACAGGCGGCCCGCTTCGCCCGATGCGGCGCGACGCGCCAAGTCCGGCAAACCTTCCGCTTGCAGCAGGATGCGGCGTGCTTCGGGCAGTAACGCGGTACCGGCTGGCGCCAATGACACACTGCGTTTGGTGCGCGAGAACACTGGTGTGCCGAGTGCCGCCTCCAGCGCCTGAATCGCCTGCGATAACGGCGGTTGCGTCATGTGCAGGCGCACAGCAGCGCGGCCGAAATGCATTTCTTCAGCCACGGCAATGAAATAACGCAGTTGTCGCAATTCAATTTTCATATCTATTTCGACTTAATGAAGAATGAATCATATATTTGACACGCAGCTATAGGCAAGGCACTCTAGCTTTCTAAACTCGTCAAATTTTTTAAGTTCGCCAAATTCTGGAGATTGACCATGCCGCAATACCGTTCCCGTACCACTACTCACGGCCGCAATATGGCTGGCGCACGTGCACTGTGGCGTGCCACAGGCATGAAAGATGGCGATTTCGACAAGCCGATCATTGCGGTGGTAAATTCGTTTACTCAATTTGTGCCGGGTCACGTCCACCTCAAGGATCTGGGGCAAATGGTGGCGCGCGAAATCGAAGCAGCAGGGGGCGTTGCAAAAGAGTTCAATACGATTGCGGTCGATGACGGTATTGCGATGGGCCACGGCGGGATGTTGTATTCGCTGCCTTCGCGCGAGTTGATCGCCGACTCTGTCGAATACATGGTCAATGCGCATTGCGCCGATGCGATGGTGTGTATCTCCAACTGTGACAAGATCACGCCGGGCATGTTGATGGCGGCAATGCGCCTGAATATTCCAGTCGTGTTTGTATCAGGCGGGCCGATGGAAGCCGGCAAGGTTATCGAGGCATTGCATGGCAAGCAGGAAGGCATGCAAAAAATCATCAAGGTCGATTTGATCGATGCCATGATTCAGGCCGGCGATCCGAAGGTGTCGGATGAGCAGGTAGCCAACATCGAGCGTTCGGCCTGTCCGACGTGCGGTTCCTGCTCCGGCATGTTTACTGCGAATTCAATGAACTGTCTGACCGAGGCGCTGGGATTGTCATTGCCGGGCAATGGCACCATTCTCGCCACCCACGCCGATCGCAAGGAATTGTTCTTGCGCGCCGGCCGTCTGGTGGTTGAACTGGCCAAGCGTTACTACGAGCAGGACGACGCCAGCATCCTGCCGCGCAGCATTGCGACCAAGGCGGCATTTGAAAACGCGATGGCGCTGGATGTATCGATGGGCGGCTCAACCAACACAGTACTGCATTTGCTTGCCGCCGCACAGGAGGGCGGCGTTGAATTCAATATGGCCGATATCGATCGCATTTCGCGCAAGGTGCCCTGCCTGTGCAAAGTGGCGCCGGCGACCCAAGATTATCACATTGAAGACGTGCATCGCGCCGGCGGCATCATCAGCATTCTGGGCGAGCTCGATCGCGCGGGTTTGCTGGATACTAGTGTGTATTCGGTGCATAGCAAGACCTTGGGCGATGCGATTGCGCAGAATGACATCATGCGCACGCAAGATGCTGCTGTACATGCGCTTTTCAGCGCCGCACCGGGCGGCATACCGACGCAAGTCGCGTTTTCGCAAAACAAGCGCTTCGATAAACTGGATATGGACCGTGCTAACGGCTGTATTCGCGATAAGGCGCATGCGTATTCACAAGATGGCGGCCTCGCCGTTCTGTATGGCAATCTGGCGGAAAATGGCTGCATTGTAAAAACCGCCGGCGTCGATGAAAGCATTCTCAAATTTACCGGTACCGCACGTGTTTTTGAAAGTCAGGATGATGCGGTTGAGGCAATTCTGGGCGATGCGGTGAAAGAGGGCGATGTGGTCGTGATCCGCTACGAAGGCCCCAAAGGCGGTCCCGGCATGCAGGAAATGCTTTACCCGACTTCCTACATCAAGTCAAAAGGTTTGGGAAAAGCCTGCGCATTGTTCACCGATGGGCGTTTTTCCGGTGGCTCGTCCGGCTTGGTGATTGGGCATGCATCACCCGAAGCGGCGGAAGGCGGTGCGATCGCTTTGGTCGAAGAAGGCGATACGATCGAGATTGACATCCCTGAGCGGCGTATGCACCTGAAGATCAGTGAAGCGGAATTGGCGCAACGTCGTGCTGCGATGGAAGCCAAGGGGGAACAAGCGTGGAAGCCAGTGAATCGGCAACGCGTGGTGTCACAAGCGCTGCAAGCCTATGCCGCGTTGGCGACCTCAGCCGATCGGGGTGCGGTGCGCGATTTGTCGCAACTGAAGAAAAGATAATTTTTGATGCTCTTGTTGCATGAAAAAGGCTGGAATTCATCCGGCCTTTTTCGTATTTGATGGATAGTTGATTCCGTATTATTTGAAGGTATTCTTTACGCGTTCCTTGCGCGCTTTTTCTAATTGTTCGTGAGCTTTGCGCTTGTCCAAACCTAACATTCTTTCGATGAATTCAAACCAGATAAATGCGATCGCCATCAGCCCGACAATCCACCCCCAGGATAGATTGGCGAATGGGCCGATTTCAAAATATCTCAGAATTATTAATGCGACAATAGAAATGATTAAAAACATGATAGCTCCATTTCCCGGCAGCATATTGTTAAAGAGTGTTACGGTCAACCAATATGGTCAACGGTGTGGGAGCGTTGTGCGTTTCATACAGACACGTATGTTGGAATACGAATAAAAGACGGTAAAATAATGCAAGTTATTCCCTTGGAGAAAGCAATGAAACGTTCTTTATTAGTCTGTTTGGCTGTGAGCGCATTCGCTTCCAATGCCGCTATGGCAAATGCCGATTTGGCAAAAGCGAAAAATTGCATGGCTTGTCATGCAATTGGAAATAAAGTGGTGGGTCCGGCTTATAAGGACGTGGCAGCAAAATACGCGGGTCAGAAGGATGCGGAAAACAAACTGACGCAAAAGGTATTGAAGGGCGGTAGCGGTGTATGGGGTGCAGTGCCTATGCCTGCCAATACACAAGTGACTGAAGCGGAAGCCCGTACCTTGGTCAAATGGATTTTGACACTGAAATAATCGGTTTTTTGCTTCAACAAAAAAAGCGCTCATACGAGCGCTTTTTTATTGCATTTGATCCGTTTGGCTGGGCCGAAAAAGAAAGCACCTGGGTTCGAAGACCGAGGCGCCCCTTGCAAAACTAAAGACTGATTAATTACCTGGTAACAGCCAATTGCGTACGCTTGCCAGCCTTGTAAGTGTACAGCGTCAGTGTGCCGTCTTGAATGTCGCCTTTTGCATCAAACGCGATATTGCCGGTAACACCTTTATGCTTGATTTTAGCCAGAACAGGCAAGTACTTTGCCGGCTCGGCGGAGCCAGCCTTAACCATTGCATCAACCATGGTCATGGTGGCGTCATACACGTACGGTGCATAAAGTTGCACCTCGATGCCAAACTTTTTCTTGTACGCTGCTCTGAAGTCTTCCATGCCTTTTTTCTGTGCATCTTCTACCCCGCCGGCTTCCGCGCAGATGACTTGGTCGTCAGCCATTCCATCGCCAGCCAGCTTTGCCAAGCCTTCGGAGCACATACCGTCACCACCCATGAACTTGGCATTGAGTCCCAGTTGTTTCATTTGACGCAGCATCGGGCCGGCAACCGCATCCATGCCGCCGAAGAAGACGACGTCAGGGTTCTTTGCCTTGATCTTGGTCAGAATCGCGTTGAAATCGGTTGCCTTGTCGTTGGTGAATTCCCGGGCAACGACGTTGGCACCCTTGCTCTTGGCGCCTTTGGTGAACTCTTCAGCGACGCCTTGGCCATAGGCAGTACGGTCGTCGATCACGGCGACTTTCTTGGCTTTGCTGGTCAGCACGGCATAACGACCCAATGTGCCGCCTAGTTGGCCGTCGTTCGCGACAACGCGGAATGTTGTTTTAAAGCCTTGTTGCGTGTATTTCGTGCTGGTTGATGCTGGGGAGATTTGCGGAATGCCGGCTTCGCTGTAGATTTTGGATGCCGGGATTGAGGTGCCGGAATTCAGGTGGCCGATGACGCCGTTGACTTTCGCATCAACCAGCTTTTGCGCTGCAGCAGTACCTTGTTTTGGATCGGCGCCGTCATCTTCAGACAGCAGTTCGAATTTTACTTTTTTGCCGCCGATGATAACGCCTTTGGCATTCAGTTCGTCGATCGCCATTTTGGCGCCATTTTCATTGTCCTTGCCCATGTGAGCACTGGGGCCGGACATCGGACCGACGTGGCCGATCTTGACGATTTGTTCCTGTGCGTAAACGGTACCTGCCAACGCAAATGCAATGGCGCCAGCTAGCGGAATCATTTTTGTCTTGCACTGCATAAATTTCCTCCAAAGGATTGAAAAAAAACAAGGTAACTGCAACACTTATCTATTCAGTATTTCTGAACAAAAAGACGGTACAACAGAAGAAGCGGTTCGCAAAGAGTTTTGTATAGTTTCCTTGGGCTTTTCACATTTTTTATATGCCGAAATTTCATGTTCTCGATAAGGTCGATCGCAAGATTTTGAACCTCTTGCAGAAGGACAATCAGATACCGACGCGCACTTTGGCCGATAAGGTGCATATTTCCCAGCCCACCTGTTTGCGCCGCATCCGCGATTTGCGCGAGGCAGGCATTATCAGCGCCGATGTCGCGATGGTCGATCCTTTTGCGCTTGGCTATGGCATGCTTGCCTTCCTCGAAGTATCGTTGAACAACCAATCCGATGAACACATGCAAGAATTCGAAGCACGCATGTCCAAGGAGGCAGAAGTCATGCAGTGTTACTTCGTGTCCGGCGACTACGATTATTTCCTGGTCGTGCATGTGATCGATATGGACGCCTACTACCAATTTGTCCGGCGTGTCATTTCCGGATCAGGCAATGTACGCCACTTCCAATCCCGCTTCCCAATGAAGCGCGCCAAGTTCGCTACACGTATCGCATTCGATGAAAAAGCTGCCACGGTACAAGTACGCGTCGCCAAATAACTTGATTGCAGTCTTTATTGCTTTCCTTGAATTGGCGCCTTCTTCTATGCTCAGTTGGCATTCTTTCTGATAAGCATCGGTGAAAGAAAAAGGCTGATACGCACACTGCGTATCAGCCTTTGTCATGTTGCGCCGAATAATTTTTTACACTTGCGCAGGACGCAGTGTGCCTGGTTTGCCCGACTTGCTGCGTGGCATACCGGTAAATGCGAAATCGACATCGGGTTGATGGCCCGAAATAATGTCGGCGATTGCGCGGCCCGATCCACACCCCATGGTCCAGCCGAGCGTGCCGTGACCGGTGTTCAGAAACAGATTACTGAAGCGCGTCTTGCCAATGTAAGGCACATTCGATGGCGTCAACGGCCGCAAGCCGGTCCAGTAAATCGGGTTTTCATAATCGCAGGCTTCCGGAAACAATTCACGCGTACGGCGCGTGATTGCTTCACAGCGAGTGGTGTTCAATTCGCGCGTATAGCCGTTCAGCTCACACGTGCCGGCGACGCGCAAGCGGTCGCCCAGTCGCGATACCACCAGTTTGTAGCCGTCGTCGGTTAAAGAGACCGATGGCGCCATATCCGGATTGGTGATCTGGTACGTTGCGGAATACCCTTTGCCCGGATAAATCATCAAATCAATGCCCAACGGTTTAACTAACGGCCCCGAGAAACTGCCCATTGCCATTACAAACGCATCGGCACGCAACACTTGATGGCGGCCTTCTGGATTGATGATTTCGACGCCGGTAATCTGCGCGGATGCGCCTGTGCCTTCCGTCAGCAAGCGCGTAACGCTCGTGTTGAATTGAAATTTGACGCCGGCTTCGGCGGCTTTTTTTGCCAGACCGCTGGTGAATTTGTAGATGTCGCCCGATTCGTCGCTGGCAGTGAAATCGCCACCGACGATCTTGTCGCGGATTCTGGCCAGTGCCGGCTCGATTCGAACCACTTCATCGGCGCTGATCGAGTCGCGCTGACAACCGAGGTCACGCATCAGTTTGGCAGCAGGTAAGGACTCTTCGAAATCTTTTTTGTCGGTATAGAAATGCAGGATGCCGCGTGTCAGGCAATCGTAGTCAATGCCGGTTTCGGCGCGCACCGCTTGCAGGGTTTGGCGGCTGTATTCGGAAATTGCAACGATTTGACGGATATTGTCTGCGGTGCGCGCCGGTGTGCATTCACGCAAGAAATGCAGACCCCATCGCCACTGCAACCACTCGGGACGAAAACGATACAGCAAAGGCGCATCTTCCTTGCCCAGCCATTTCAGCACTTTCATCGGCGCAGATGGATTGGCCCACGGTTCGGCGTGCGACACCGAAATTTGGCAGCCATTGGCAAAACTGGTTTCTTGCGCGGCACCGGGTTGGCGCTCAATTACGGTGACATCATGCCCCGCTTTATTCAAAAACCATGCAGAAGCGGTACCGATAATGCCTGCACCCAAGACGATAACTTTCATTGCAATCTCCGTTACTCAATGACGGTGATTGTAGAAAGTTCCAGATTGTTTGGGTATTCAATGAGGTCGTCTGAAATTTTATTTTCAAACAAAAATAGGGAAATTCTGTTTGAAAACAAAAAAATTCTGGAGGAATTTATCTTTTCTCTGTTTGCAAGCGCGTGATCTCTTGCGTTACCGCGCGCGCCACCACATCTTCGAGGGTTTGCTGCAATCCTTGCCGGATTTCGGTCGCCAAGCCTTCGACGGTGGTCTGCAATACATCAGCCAGACTATCCCTGACGCGCTGTTCAAGCATGCAATCAATGCGTCCGAGAAGTTGCTGCAAAACGCGCTCCATTACCTCGTTTTCGACATGGCGCAATTGTTCATCAGTCATGTCATCCGTTGCAGATGCTGGGGGCGATACTGTTTCTTTTTTTGAAGGCTGGCTAGTGGTGTTGAGTGAAGTTGTGACGCCGCTATTGTCGGTAACGCCATACTCGATTGAGGAGCCGATAATTTCGGTCAAAATCGGGATGCCGACGTCGAGGTTCGGATTATTCATGTATTTTCCGCAACGAAGTGGGTTAGTGGGTAACCACGCTGTTGGTAGAACCGGTAGCGGTCTCGCCCTGCCATTTTGTCTGCGTCATTGGACGAAATGATTTCAAACATGCGCTCAAACCGTGCGAAATGGCTGGGAGTCGCTCCCGATAAATTGATCAGAATTTGATGGTGCGGTAATTCAGCGGCATCGTTGTCGGTCAAGATGATGGGCGTTTGCGCTGCGAGCGTATCGCCGGCCATTACATGCGGCAAAAAATCTTGCTCGGAAAATGTCCAAAGCGCCTCATCCAATGCGGCAAGCTGATTGCGGTCCGCGGCCAGCAGCACGATTTGGCAATTCGCTGCACGCGCCTTGCGTACCAGGCGGCAGGCATAGGCGATTTTGTCGGGGACGTTGCTGTGAAAGTCGATACGGGTCATGGGATGGATAAGTAGGCCGGATCAGTGCCATCGGCCGCACATCGTGCGCCGGACGGAACGTATTGCCGAGAGCAGTCGGGGCAGTGCGGCTATCAAAAGCGAAAACCGGGTGGAGCATTGCCGGTTGCGGGCGGGAGTGCTTCGCTTCTCGGTGTGGCAGCCGTATTGTTTTCGGTATTTGCCGGTTTTTCTTGTTTGTTCGTCACCGTTCTTGGCGCTGCCGACTTTGCTGGCGGATTGCTATATGTTTTTGGTAGCTTACTGGACGCCGGATAGTTGGCGATGGTGAGCAAATTGTTCCATGCGCTTGATTCAAATCCTGATTGCTTGCTACGGCCCACCATCAAAAACGGGAGCTGGTCGCCGTCGGCGACTTGTTTTAGTTGAGCAATATCATCGTTGCTTTTGACAGTCTTTTCCGTAAATGGAATGCCGCGCGCATTGAGCAACTTGCGCCCGCTATCGCATGCCGCGCAGTTGTCGGTGGTATAGAGCGTGACTGGATTGCCCTTGATGGCCTCCGTCAATTCATATGGAAGATCGGCGCCATCGGCTGCGCCCACGCTGACCGATTTTGTTTCGACCTGCTGGCTGGATAATGGTGAGGGTGTATCGCTGTAAGTGACTTTGCCATCCGGTCCGACCCATTTGTACAACTGCGCATGCGCGCCTGCGGTACACAACAGCAACGATAGCGACCAGCATTGCAGACCACGTTTCATATTTCCCCCAACTCGAATTTCAGGATGTCATGCCATTGTGACGCAGCAGTGCATCAATGTTCGGTTCTCTGCCGCGAAACGCCTTGAACGATTCGATAGCGGGGCGCGAGCCCCCCATTGCCAGAATTTCCTGCTGAAATTTTTGACCGGTTTGCGGTATCAGGGTATTGCCACTGGCTGCGCTGGCTTCTTCGAACGCGCTATAAGCGTCGGCCGACAACACTTCCGCCCATTTGTAACTATAGTAGCCGGCTGCATAACCACCCGAAAAAATGTGGCCGAACGAGTGCTGAAAACGGTTGAATGCCGGTGGAATCAGCACCGCAAACCGATGGCGCACTTCGTTTAGCAGATCTTGCACGGTTTTTGCGCCGGACGGATCATAGTCGAAGTGCAAATGCATATCGAATAGCGAAAATTCAACCTGACGCAAGGTCTGCAATCCGGACTGGAAATTCTTTGCCGCGATCATCTTGTCGAACAGCGCGCGCGGCAATGCCGCTCCCGTGTCTGTATGCGCGGTCATGTGTTGCAGCACATCCCATTCCCAGCAAAAGTTTTCCATGAATTGCGATGGCAGTTCGACCGCATCCCATTCCACGCCCGAGATGCCGGATACGCCAAGTTCTTCCACTTGCGTGAGCATGTGATGCAGACCATGGCCGAATTCATGGAATAGCGTAATCACTTCATCATGCGTGAAAAGCGCTGGTTTGGGTTTGCCGTCAACGACTGCCGGTTCGGTGAAATTGCAGGTCAGGTAAGCGACCGGGGTTTGCATGCCCTCGGGCGTTTTGCGGCGACCGCGCGCATCGTCCATCCATGCGCCGCCGCGCTTGCCGCTGCGCGCATACAGATCCAGGTAAAACTGGCCGATGAGCTGGCCATTTCTTTCGATGCGGAAGAACTTCACATCCTTGTGCCAAGTCGGTGCCGTGTCCGGTTTGATGTCGACGGAAAACAAGGTTTGTACCACGCGGAACAAGCCGTCGATGACCTTCGGTTCGGGGAAGTATTGTTTGATTTCCTGTTCAGAAAACGCATAGCGCTGTTCGCGCAGTTTTTCGGATGCATAGGTGATATCCCATGCTTCCAGCGTGTCAATCCCGAGTTCCTTTTTGGCAAACATGCGCAACTCTGCCAGATCATTTTCCGCAAATACTCGCGCACGCTTGGCCAAGTCTTCCAGGAAACCGACTACTTGCTCCGGTGTTTGCGCCATCTTGGGTACAAGTGATACTTCTGCAAAATTTTTGTAACCGAGCAGCTTGGCTTTTTCGGCGCGCAGCTTCAGGAGTTCGACGATATTTTGCGTGTTGTCCCATTCAGGATTGACGCCCAGTTCTGATGCCTTGGTTGCATTGGCGCGATAGATCGTTTCGCGTAATGCGCGGTTGTCGGCGTATTGCAGGATCGGGAAGTAGGATGGGAAATGCAGCGTGAATTTGTAGCCGGGCTTGTCGTCTTTCTCAGCAGCGGCGCGGGCTGCATGCTTGACGTCCTCCGGCAAACCAACCAAGCCTGCCTCGTCTTCAATGAAGAGCGCGTAGTCGTTGGTGGCATCCAAAACGTTTTCGGAAAATTTGGTTGATAACGCTGCCTGCTTTTCCTGGATTGCCGCAAAACGCTGCTTTTTATCGTCGGGCAGTTCTGCGCCGCCCAAGCGGAAATCACGCAACGCGTTTTCGATGATTTTTTTGCGCGGCGCCGAAAGCGTTGCATATTCCGGGCTGACGCTGAGAGCCTTGTATTTTTCAAACAGCGCGAGATTTTGCGACAGTTCAGTCCAAAATTCGGTGACCTTCGGCAGATTTTCGTTGTACGCTGCACGCAATTCCGGCGTGTCGACCACTGCGTTCAGGTGGCCGACGACGCCCCAGGCGCGGCCCAATTTTTCGGTGGCATTTTCCAAGGGCTCGACAAAATCAGCCCACGTCACTTGCGATGCCGGCGCTTCCAGTTGCGCCACGACAGCACGGTTCTGGTCGAGCAGAGTGTCGATTGCGGGTGTCACATGCTCCGGCTTGACGATATCGAAGCGCGGCAGGCCGGAAAAATCGAGCAGGGGATTCAATGCAGTAGTATTCATCAGGTTCAGGTTCTTTCAGCAGCTTCAATGGTATTCACCAGAAGCATTGTGATTGTCATGGGACCGACACCGCCCGGCACCGGCGAAATATAACCCGCCACTTCCTTCGTACTGTCGAAATCGACATCCCCGCACAATTTGCCATCGTCATCGCGATTGATGCCGACATCGATTACAAGCGCGCCGGGTTTGATCATGTCGCCGGTCAGCGTATTGCGCCGGCCTACCGCGGCAATGACGACGTCGGCCTGACGTGTGTGGTAGGAAAGATCGGGTGTAGCGCTATGGCATATGGTGACAGTCGCGTTGGCTTGCAATAACAGTAGCGCCATCGGTTTGCCGACGGTGTTGCTGCGGCCGATGACCACCGCGTGTTTGCCGCGCAAGTCATAGCCGGTGCTTTCGATCATTTTCATGCAGCCGTAAGGCGTGCAGGGCCGAAAGCCGGGGAGGCCGGTCAACAGTTCGCCGGCGCTCAAGACCGAGTAGCCGTCGACATCCTTATGCGTGGCGATTGCTTCGATTACCTTGTGCGGATCGATGTGCTTGGGTAAAGGCATTTGCACCAGGATGCCGTGGATCAAAGGGTCTTTATTCAGCGCATCGATGCGCTTCAGCAACTCTACTTCGGACAGCGTACTTTCATATTTCTCAAGGACGGAGTGAAAACCGGCATCGGCGCACGCCTTGACCTTGTTGCGGACATACACATGGCTGGCGGGATCGTCGCCCACCAAGACCACTGCCAGGCCAGGTTGTTTGCCTTTGGCGGTGAGGGCGGCAGCGCGTTTGGCGACATCGGCACGCAGTTGTTGGGAGAGTAGGGTTCCGTTGATCAGTTGTGCAGGCATGGTAGGCGTCGAGGTGAAAGCGGATTAAACCGAGATTATAAGGCGACCGCCCGGCGAAGCTGTGCAAAACAAAAACAATGTCTGGGTTCGCCAAATTCTGTTGGTTTTGATGGGTTGTTAGAAATGCTGTCCCGCCACAAAATTTCACATTGTGATATTTAATATCGCTATTTGAAAAATTCCAAGGTGCTGTTAAAATATTTTAGTCAAACAAACAATCATCGAAAAATTTATTCCAAAATGCCTGATTACGATATCCAAATCGGATAGGCAACCAAACAGGAGACGCACCATGTCAGCCCAGCTAGACCAAGTGATGGCGCAAGCCGCCAACGATCCCGATGTAATGGAAACGCAAGAATGGCTCGATGCGCTCGAAGCCGTGATTGAAGCCGAAGGTCCAGAGCGCGCGCATTACCTGATGGAGCGCATGGTCGATCTGGCACGCCGCCGCGGCGCGCACATCCCTTTTTCCAGCAATACCGCTTACGTCAATACGATTCCGGCGCATTTGGGCGAACACTGTCCCGGCAATCTCGAATTCGAAGAACGCCTGCGTTCCTGGATGCGCTGGAATGCGATGGCGATGGTGGTCAAGACCAATCGCGGTGACGGCGACCTTGGCGGTCATATTTCCAGCTTTGCATCGTTGGCCAACATGCTGGGCATCGGCTTCAACCATTTCTGGCATGCGCCGACCGAGAACCACGGCGGCGATTTGCTGTATATCCAAGGCCACTCATCCCCCGGCATTTACGCTCGCGCCTTTCTCGAAGGCCGCTTGAGCGAAGAGCAGTTGCTCAACTTCCGCCGTGAAGTCGATGGCAAAGGCTTGTCTTCCTACCCGCATCCGAAATTGATGCCGGATTTCTGGCAATTCCCGACCGTTTCGATGGGCCTGGGCCCTTTGATGGCAATTTATCAAGCGCGCTTTCTGAAATATCTCCATGCACGCAGCATTGCGGACACGGCCAATCGCAAAGTATGGGTATTCTGCGGCGACGGTGAAATGGATGAGCCGGAATCGATGGGTGCCATTGGCATGGCCGGCCGTGAAATGCTCGACAATCTGGTGATGGTAGTCAACTGCAATTTGCAGCGCCTCGACGGTCCAGTACGTGGTAACGGCAAGATCATTCAGGAACTGGAAGCAGATTTCCGTGGCGCCGGCTGGAATGTGGTCAAGGTGATCTGGGGCCCGGGCTGGGACGATCTGCTGGCACGCGACAAGGACGGCATCCTGCAGCGCGTGATGATGGAAACGGTCGACGGCGAATATCAGAATTACAGAGCGAAAGACGGCGCTTACGTGCGCAAGCATTTCTTTGGCAAGCATCCGAAGCTGTTGGAGATGGTCGCCAACATGACCGATGATGATATCTGGCGCCTGACACGTGGCGGTCACGATCCGCACAAGATTTATGCAGCTTTTAAAATTGCGCAAGAGAGCAAGGGGCAACCGACGGTATTGCTGGTCAAGACCGTCAAGGGCTTCGGCATGGGCAAGTCGGGCGAGGCGCGCAACACTGCGCACCAAACCAAAAAGCTGGACGACGCCGCCGTGCGCGAAATGCGTGATCGCTTTGCAATTCCGATTCCGGACGACAAGCTGCCTGAAGTGCCGTTCTTCAAGCCGGCCGACGATGCGCCGGAAATCAAATATCTGCACGAGCGCCGCAAGGCATTGGGCGGTTACTTGCCGCAGCGCCGCATAAAAGCGGATGAGACTTTGCCGGTGCCGGAATTGTCAGCGTTCAAGGCGGCACTCGACCCGACGCCGGAAGGCCGCGAAATCTCTACCACGCAAGCGTATGTACGTATCATCACCGCACTGCTGCGCGACGCGAACCTGGGGCAGCGCGTAGTACCGATCCTCGTCGATGAAGCCCGTACCTTCGGTATGGAAGGTTTGTTCCGCCAGATCGGTATTTTCAATCAGCAAGGCCAGTTGTACGAGCCGGTCGACAAGGATCAGGTGATGTACTACCGGGAAGACAAGGCCGGTCAGATTTTGCAGGAAGGCATCAACGAAGCCGGCGCGATGAGTTCCTGGATTGCAGCGGCGACATCATACTCGACCAACAACCGCGTGATGATTCCGTTCTACACGTTCTACTCGATGTTCGGTCTGCAGCGTATCGGCGACCTCGCCTGGGCCGCCGGTGATATGCGTGCGCGCGGTTTCCTGCTGGGCGGCACGGCGGGACGCACCACCTTGAACGGCGAAGGCTTGCAGCATGAAGACGGCCACAGCCATGTGCTGGCCTCGACTATCCCGAATTGCATTCCGTACGACCCGACCTTCGCACATGAAGTCGGCGTAATCATGCATGACGGCTTGAAGCGCATGATCGAGAAGCAGGAAGACGTGTTCTATTACATCACTTTGATGAACGAGAACTACAGTCATCCGGGTCTGAAAGCCGGGCAGGAAGAGGGCATTCTCAAAGGCCTGTACCTGCTGCAGGAAGGCGAAAAGAAGGGCAAGCATCGCGTGCAGTTGATGGGCTCCGGCACCATCTTGCGCGAGGTGATCGCCGCCGCCGATTTGCTGCAAAACGACTGGGGCATCGATGCGGATGTGTGGTCAGCGCCGTCGTTCACGCTGCTGGCGCGCGATGGCCAGGACGTCGAACGCTGGAACATGCTGCATCCGGCCGATAAAGAGCAGCGTGTCGCGCATGTGACGCAATGCCTGCAGAACACGAGTGGTCCGATCGTGGCGTCGAGCGACTATATGCGTACTTTCGCAGAGCAGATCCGTGCATTCATGCCAAAAGGCCGTAGCTACAAAGTGCTGGGTACCGACGGTTTTGGCCGTTCCGACACACGCGAGAAGCTGCGTGAATTCTTCGAGGTCGACCGCCATTACGTGGTGGTTGCGGCACTCAAATCGCTGGCGGATGAAGGCGCACTCTCGGCTTCCGTCGTAGCGCAGGCGATCACGAAGTACGGTATCAATGCGAACAAACCGAATCCGGTTACGCTGTAATCCACAATAACTAATTCCCCTCCCTTTCAAGAGGAGGGCCAAGGTGAGGATGAGTTTAATGGCTTGCGTGGTAGGCAGCCGAAACTCGCCCTCACCCCGGTCCTCTCCCTGAGGGCGAGGGTGAGAACGGAGCTAAAGCCATGAGTTTGATTGAAGTAAAAGTCCCGGATATCGGCGACTTCAAGGAAGTTGAAGTCATTGAATTGATGGTCAAGCCTGGCGACACGATCAAGGTCGACCAGTCATTGATCACGGTCGAATCCGACAAGGCCAGCATGGAAATTCCTTCCAGCCACGCCGGCGTGGTCAAGGAACTGAAGGTCAAGATCGGCGACAAGGTAGCGGAAGGTTCGCTGTTGCTGGTGCTCGAGACGGAAGGTGCAACGGCGGCCGCGCCTGCCGCTGCGGTTCCGGCTCCAGCGGCAAAAGCGGAAGTCGCTGCGCCGGTAGCGGCGGTAGCTGCGGCGCCCGCACTGACGCTGGTCGAGTCGAAACCGGTAGCAGTCGCTTTGGCCGAGACAGGCGGCGGCAAGCCGCATGCGTCGCCATCGATACGCAAATTTTCGCGCGAATTGGGCATTGATCTGGTGCGTGTCAAAGGCACCGGTCCCAAGGGACGCATCCTGCACGAGGATGTGCAGAACTATGTGAAAGCGGTAGTTTCCGGCGCAGGCGCATCCGCTGCAGTGCCAGCCGCCAAAGGCGGCGGCAGCGGCATCGGACTTGACCTGCTGCCATGGCCATCACTGGATTTCTCGAAATTCGGCCCCACCGAATTGCAGCCGTTGTCACGCATCAAGAAAATCAGCGGCCCGAACCTGCATCGCAACTGGGTAATGATTCCGCATGTGACGCAGTTCGACGAAGCCGACGTCACCGAGCTGGAAGAATTCCGCAAGGCATCCAATGCCGCGCTGGCGAAATCCGGTGTCAAGCTGACCATGCTCGCCTTCGTGATCAAGGCCAGCGTCGCTGCCTTAAAAAAGTTTCCGGCTTTTAACGCCTCGCTTGATGCCAAAGGCGAGAACCTGATTCTGAAGCAGTATTACCACATCGGTTTCGCCGCCGACACGCCGAATGGTTTGGTGGTGCCGGTGATCAAGGACGCCGACAAAAAAGGCATTGCGCAGATTGCGCAAGAGATGGGTGAGTTGTCTGCGCAGGCGCGCGAAGGCAAGCTGAAGCCGGCCGACATGCAAGGCGCGTGCTTCACGATTTCGTCTCTCGGCGGCATCGGCGGCACCGCGTTTACGCCAATCATCAATGCACCGGAAGTGGCGATTCTCGGATTGTCGAAATCCGACATCAAGCCGGTCTGGGATGGCAAGCAATTCATGCCGCGCCTGATGATGCCGATGTCGCTGTCGTACGACCATCGCGTGATTGACGGCGCGATGGGTGCGCGTTTCAGTGTATACCTGGGTGAAGTACTGGCGGACATGCGTAAAACATTGCTGTGATCAACATGAGTGAGGGCAAGCGTCGAGTACGCGGAAAGTGAGAGAATTAGCTACTTTTTAGCGCGGCTTTCTGCCTAAGTAGTCACTCATAATTTATTGTGGATTACCTCCCCTTCAAGGGGAGGGTTAGGGGTGGAGCAAGGGTTTCAGGCGACATGTCG
>CBINHE010000080.1:0-18905 GCA_966250375.1 uncultured Oxalobacteraceae bacterium | reverse complement strand
GTTGGTTCCATGCGCGGCTTGGGCGATGGTAATACCGTGGTCTTTTCCTTCTCGCCGAAGAGAAATGCTTCTTTGAGAAGAGGACTAGACACTTTTTGCCTAACCTGTGCGCCATGCAAATCCGGTGTGTAGTCAGAAGTTGAAATGGAAGGCGAAGTGTTCTTGTCCGCCAGAACGGAGGGCACAGGGATAGGACGCGCTCCCTGCAGTTGGCTGGCAGAGTCATTGACAGTGGGCGATCCGGCCGCAGTGGAACCACGGATTGTAGATGGGACATTCATCAAGTCGCGCATTTTCTCTTTCTTTCGCTTATCTTTTCAGTACCGGATGCAGACGGCTTCATACCGTCATTTTTTCAATCGAATGCGCATTGCCGGCGATGATACGGATGGTTTGTTTGGCTTGTTGGCGGCAGGCTTGACCTCAACATGGTCGTTCAGAATACGGCCGAGTGCGGTTGCCATGTTGTTGCGGCAGAGGAGTAATTCGCGTAACGCCTTCTCCAGCATGGGGACCGTGAGTCCTTCAACGGTCAGGCTAAGTTGGCACATCGCTGCCTCATGTTGCCGATGAATGGAAAGAGAGCCGCAAGGGAGGCCTTTTTCCAGGCAGTTGAGTTCAAGCATGGCCTCACACAACCTCAAACGTGCCATGTCATCTTTAGGCAAAGGCAGGATGGTGGTGTAGAGATACAAACGATTGCGCCGGGAGTCGTATTCAAAGTCTACTTCGACGCCATCTTTCAAGCACAGTCCGATCGTGGACGCTGTACTCAACCGTAACCCCGCAATGCTGTTACGTCGGCCCAGCTCTGATAAGACATTGTTAACGATCGTAAAGTCGTGCATATGAGTTGGACCAAGTCAACACTTCAACAAAGCGCCTCAAACAGCTGCGTTTGTGGAACGTGACTGTAGGGCGTCCACTCATTACATTCGGAAAATCGTTCTCATACCAAAGACGGTAAATGACGTGACTTTAAAGGTATCAATGAGACGAAAACCATATTGCAGTAACAAGCAGCCGATCAATGTGTGGTCGTTTGGAAAAAATGGTTCCATTTTGAGTTGTTGTTTCTCGATCTTTCTGGCGATCTGGCGGAAATCACCACGTTCATTGCCAATCACAGCCCTGTAGCTGCTCGTAATTTGCAGCCGAAGAACCAATCAGTCGAACGCTTGTCACGGGCCGCGATCCCCCGCAAGCACCTGATGCTGGCAATACGCAAGTTATCGCAGACGCCAAGCGGGTTGGAATCGAGAATGGCACTGGCAAGGTCAAGGGCCCGTCAAGGAAGCGGACTGTTATAACGGAGTAGAACCGCGCGGGCCGATTGTCTGCACTGCTCACGATAGACAGAAATCGCCCCCGAAGCCGATTATGGTTAACTCTTTGACTTTGCGACAGAACCGGATTGATGGCGGCGTGAAACATCGGTCGTGCCACAGTATTGAAGACTGATGCAGATCAAGAACGCCCGGTTCCAAGTGCCTTGGTTAATCCGGTAGGCGAGCTAGAATAATAATCACCGAGCAAGAAGCGTCTGCTTGGCTCAACAGCCTGTTCTTTCTCATCTTCCCCGCCGGCATCGTGTATCCCGCATTGCTCCCTCGCCGGTCTGGATGGGCGAT
Source organism: uncultured Oxalobacteraceae bacterium (assembly GCA_966250375.1). Taxonomy (GTDB): domain Bacteria; phylum Pseudomonadota; class Gammaproteobacteria; order Burkholderiales; family Burkholderiaceae_D; genus CAMLDH01. The sequence continues at coordinate 17,274 of CBINHE010000080.1, read as the reverse complement.
TCGACGCCAACAAGCGGTCCAGCAACAACGGTTGAATGCGTTCGTAATGCCGAAAGCCAAGCCTGTAGGTTGCACATGCGCTCGAACCTAGGCGTCAGATCGCATCTGCCCGCAGCCGTTATGCGGATGCCGTCTGACATCCGTTCCATGGCATCTGGAAGAAGCCAATGCCGCATTTGGAGATTCGCCTATGAAAACGCACCACTGGGGCCCGTTCGCTATGGCAGTCATCGCTGCCGGTACCTTTTCCGCCGTACAGGCAGCTCCCATCGTCAATGGAAGCTTTGAAGAGCCGACGATCATGGGCGGCTTGACGTACCAAGAGTATGCCGCCGGCGACACAGTCCAACCCGGATGGACGGTAGTTGGCACAGCAGCCGGACAGGGAGTCCCGCCCAAGCCTCCCGTGGCGGTGGTAAGTTCGAGCTATGTAGATGGCACCGGCACTTTCAAGGTTCCGGCCGATGAAGGAAGCCAATGGCTGGATTTGACCGGGAATGGGGCCAACAGTACCGACGCTGGCGTGAAGCAGACGGTGGCCACGGTTCCGGGCATGCGGTACACGTTGCGATTCAAGGTCGGCAATATCGGTGCCGGCGGCATCTTCGGTTCGGAAAGCAAGGTCGTTCTTTTGATAAACGACCAGAAACAAGACGATGATTTCACCAATAAGCAGGTACCGGGAAGTCGCACGCTGATGTGGATGGAATTCAACAAGTCGTTCATTGCAACCGGTCCGACAACCACGTTCACGTTTTTAAACGGCGACGGCGCGGCCGATTATAGCAATGGACTCGACAGGGTTGAATTGATCGAAGGCTAGTAGTCAGTCAAGTTGAATTGGCGGGAAAGAAATCGATGGATTTTTTCGTCTGGCAAGGAGAAGGGTTATGCCGCGCCATTGCCGCCCTCAACTGCGATATCGAAGTGCAGCACGTCTTCGCGAACTCCCAGCTTCGTGTAGAGCGCAATGGCAGGTACATCGACGATATCTGCCTGCACGAAGATGACATACGCTGCACGCGCTGCAGCAATCTTCTTGAGTTGCTGGATCATCGCCGTAGCGATGCCCTCGCGCCGGTGCGATGCAGAGACAGCCAAATCGTAAATGTAGATTTCACTGCGCTCCTGCTCGAACTTCTGGAGTTCATATGCGGCAATACCGCCGACTACCGCGCCATTCTTCAATGCAGCAAGCGCGATGAAATAATCGCTGCCGAGCAAGCGCTCAAGATAGACCTTACTCGGCCGAGCCGCGCTATAGGTGTCCACCTCGTTGAACGCTTTGCCGAAGGTCGTCAACATGGCTTCCATCAGTGCTACGTCGCCGGACAAAAGCTGGCGAATGCTGAATGGAACAGTAAATGACATGGTTTACCCTTGAGCGGTTTTCATATTCTTGAAAACCTAGGGCCTGTTAACAATTAAGCGATCCAGATGTAAGCGCAGACGAGGTTAAGAAATGACAGGTAGTTGCGCGCCAGTTTTTCATAACGTGTTGCGATCCGCCGAAATTGCTTGATCCGGTTAAAAAAACGTTCGACAAAATTGCGGTCTTTAGTATGTAAACACATTTTGGTAATTGCTAACAAACCCTAGTTCAGTCTCCTGACGCTGTTGGCATAATTGCCGCCGCATATTTGTGCAGGATTGCCTGAACAAGGATAGTTGCATAGGCTTTCGTTCGCCGCGCCGAGCCGGCCCACAGTATTGCCGCAGAAGCAGTAAGACCCGAACTGGGTGCCAGCATAGGAGAATCCATTTTGTTTGCAGGCTGCACTGCAACTTTCGATGGTCATGTTGTTGACGCTGAAATTGTAGCCGTTCAAATCCCTGGCGGCATCATCCGGGAAACAGCCGGCATAGGATCCAGTGCCTCCGGCCGGCTGCGGCTGTGGTTGAGCGGGTGGCTGCGCGCCGGCACGCAGTCCGGACACTGCGGCCACCGAAGGAGTCTGGGGCGGCGCGCTGTTCTTGAGCGAGCAGCGGGCGCCCCCTCCAACGGTGGTGCCCGGCTTCAAATACGTCCAAGCCGCGCACTGGCTGTCGCCGGCACAGCGCGCCGCGCACAGTTGCGGGTCGGGAGCGTCCAAGGCAAATTCATTGTAATCGCCGCCGCGACGGTCGATGTCATATTCGAAGCCGCGCACCCCCGACACTGCGTAATCGGCGGCCACCGAGGGCGATACTGCGTTTTTCAGCCAGCAGCGGGCGCCGGGTCCCTGAGTCCCTGGTATGACGTAAGTCCACGCCCGGCACTGGGCGTCTCCAGAACAGCGCGCGGCGCACGCGGCCGGGTCGGCCTGCTGCAGATCGAAGTTGGTGTAGTCGCCGCCCGGACGGTCGGTGTCGTATTCATATGAACGCACGCCCGAAACCGCGAAATTAGCGGGGGCGGCCGACGGCACCGCATTTTTCAGCCAGCAGTGCGCAAGCGCTCCCTGAACCCCTGGTACGACGTAACTCCACGCCTGACACTGAGCATCACCGGAACAGCGCGCCGCGCACATCGCCGGGTTGGCAACCGAAAGGTCGAAGTTGGTGTAGTCGCTGCCTGGGCGGTCGATGTTGTATTCGAACGGACGCACATCGGACGCTGCATTGCTGTTGGCAACTGGAGCGGGCACAGTGTTCTTGAGCGAGCAGCGGGCAGCTGGTCCCTGGACGCCCGGCGGGGTATAGCTCCATGCCAGGCACTGGCTCTCGATTTCGCAGCGAGAGGCGCACACCCGCGGGTCGTTCCCCGGCACCTCGGAACTGGTGTAGTCGCCGCCCGGGCGGTCAATGTTGCGGTCGTAGGCAAAGCCGATGGCGGGAGCTAATTGTCCGGCGATTCCAAGGAACACTGCTGCGAGCAGCAGAAGGGAGTTTAACTTGCTGGAGGGTCGCATTTGAGTACTCCTGCTGAATTCCGGCGGGCTGGAGGACAAGCAGGACTGAGCGCCCGCTTCCATGGCAAAGCCAAGGCTTGGCGCAAGACCCGTAATGCCATGATCACTCCGATAGCAACAGCCATCACCCGCAATGCCCTGCAGCACTGGGAAACCGCAAGATTTGTTAAAGACATTTTCTTTCTTATCTTGCGAGGATTAATCCGGCCAAAGCCATGCATACACTTGTTGGCCTCCACTCAGGGTCCCGCTGGCAGTCGCCATCTGTCCAAGGCCGGACAGCGACAGAATACCGGTCATCTGGAAAGCCAATCAGGCTTTCGAAGCCGAGCATCCTCTGCTAGTTCTTGTCATTGTAGGTTGCTGCTCACGAACGAGGAACGGTGCGGGACTGCGCATCATTGATATGCATCAGCCGATACCATAGAAATTCCAAGCGGCTTTCTGGGGCGACAGGGAAAAGATGGCTCGGGAAACAGCTGGAAACAAGGACCCTAAACGGGGATGTAATCGCAGCGATTATTGACACATGCGTGGGGATGAATGACATGCTGCTGTGATTGCATCCCAGTCTACGTTCTACGTTCCCCTTGCCAATTGACGATATGCCGACAGGCTATTTCTGTCGATGCCCGTCGACCCGTGTATGCTTCGGCTGGGCATCAACGCAGATCCGCATTGGTAACACATTAGAGCAGTTCAATCCTATCCCGCACGATAACCGGCACACTTTCCCCGACGCGCGCGACAAGTCACTGCATCATTTGTATTTGCCCTCTTTTTATTTTAGCTAGGCGCAGCCAGTCCGTGCCTATTCGCCGTTCCCCCTTCACCGAGAAATTCGTATGAAAACAGAAAGCTTTATCCCCGGCAAAGATGCCTCACTCGAATCGACCATCGCCACCATGCAGAAAAAGCTGGCGGCGCGCGGTTTTCACCTCAATGAGTCATCCTTGCTGCACGAAGTCGACGGCATCTGGTCAACCCACATGAAAGACAATGAATGCCCGATGCTGTTTTCCAACGGTAAAGGCGCCACCGAACTGGCCGCGCGCGCCAGTGCTTACGGCGAGTTTTTCGAGCGCCTCGGCACCCATTATTTCTGGACGCACTTTCACTTGGGCGAAACCCGCGCCAACCGCCCTTTCGTGCACTATCCACAAGAGCGCTGGTTCGCACCGACGTCCGACGGCAAGTGGCCGGCTGAACTGCTCAATCCCGAATTGCATGCTTTTTACAACCCGGACGGCGAAATCGATGGCGAAGTGTTGGTCGACCTCAATTCCGGCAACGTGGCGCGTGGCATCTGCGCCCTGCCCTACATCCGTTTGCGCGACGGTGCCCAGACTTTCATTCCGGTCAATATTATCGGCAACCTGTACGTCAGCAACGGCATGGCGGCCGGCAATACGATGATGGAAGCGCGCAGCCAAGCCTTGTCCGAGATTTTCGAGCGTGCCATCAAGTACCGCATCATCAGCGAAGGACTGTGTCTGCCGGAAGTGCCGGATGAAGTCATCGCGCGCTTCCCGAATATCGCCGCCGGTATCGCTGGATTACGCAAAGCCGGCTTCGGTATTCTGGTCAAGGATGCGTCGCTTGGCGGCCGCTATCCCGTCATGAACGTGACCTTGGTACATCCGAAAGACCAAGGCGTGTTTTCCAGCTACGGCGCGCACCCGCGCTTCGAGATTGCCCTGGAACGGGCCATGACCGAATTGCTGCAAGGCCGCGCTCTCGACTCGCTGGAAGGTTTCCCCGAGCCAGGCTTTGACATGAACGAAATCAATGCGGTCGCCAACCTGGAAATTCACTTTGTCGATTCCAGCGGCGTGATCAGCTGGGACTTCATGGGCGACACGCCGGACTTCCCGTTTGCGGACTGGAACTTCAGCAACACCACCGAGGAAGACTACCACTGGCTGGTCAACTGCATCCATGCTGAAGGCAAGGACATTTACGTGTCCGACTTCAGTGAGCAAGGTGCGTACAGCTGCCGCATTCTGGTGCCGGGCATGTCCGAAATTTATCCGGTGGAGGACCTTGGATGGGAAAACAATAGCGTCGGCAACGCACTGCGTCCGGCGCTGGTGCGCTTGTCCGATCTGAACGAAGCGGAAGCCGCCGCGTTGCTGACCGACCTGCAAACGATGAACCTGAACGATGAACGCCCGCTATGGGAAATTCTCGGCTTGGCAATTCCGGTCGGCACGCCTTGGAAACAATTGCGTATCGGCGAACTGAAAACGCTGCTGGCACTGGCCGTTGGCGACCAAGACGCAATCCGCGAAGGCTGCGACTGGATTCATCACTTTCAAGACTTGGCGCCGGCGCGCCGCTTGGTGTACCGCTGCATTGAAAGCATGCTCAACGTCAACGACGTGGAGAATTACCGTCGTTCCCTGGTGCTGCTGTATGGCACCGAAACCGTGCGTCAGGCTGAGGCCTTGCTCGACCGCAGCGAGCGCTTCTTTGGGCTGGAAACATTAGGTGCCGACATGCAAGGCAGCGCCATGCATCAGACGTTGCTGGCAGCATACGACAAGTTGTTTGTCCCCGACCGTTAACAAGTCTCAAGGTCGCTTCAAGCGAAGTAGTGCAATGCCGCCATGCGATTTAACATTACAGTGGAGCAGGACGCTCCGCGTCCTCTCACTTTAAACGTTAAACCTATGCTGACCTTCGAAAGATCTGGGCACTGATTATTATGGAACGTAGCATCGTCGGCTTTCACCAAGACGCTGAAAATCACTGGGTTGCTGAGCTTGAGTGTGGCCACTATCAGCACACTCGCCACAATCCTCCTTGGATTAATCGCCCGTGGGTTGTCACGCTGGAAGGTCGTGCTTCATCTATTGGAAGTAAGCTTCAGTGCAAGAAGTGTGATGTAGGCGCCCCGCCTGATCGCCAATAGTCGTCGTGTTTCGACTGTTGGCCTTATTACGGCAGAGCCCAACAGGACCGTAGGAGCGTACCGAATTGGTGCAGTGTGCTTGCACAGATGGCAACTTAGGAGGCCAGTTCCGACATGTTTTTTGAAAACAGGATTTAAACAGCATAAGACAAGGGCAAGTCTCTTTCTGGAAGACGCGAGGTATTGCAAAAAGACATCCGCACTTAATGGAAGCTGTTTTTGAACCACGCCATTGGCCCGAGATCATGCACTTGCCGCAACGGCAATACTGAAAAAATGGGAACCATATGAGACCTACCTGCTACTCATGCATAAAGAAGGAAGTGTTGGCTTGCGCTTGCCGCCCGATTGGCACATCTTCAATCGATGTCAAGCCATGCCTACCAAAAAGGGGTCTCCATGCTTTCTCCTGCATCCCGCATAACATTGTTCGCCCGCTCCCCGGAGGCCATCCAGCAAAAGCCTGACTTGTTGCCGAAGCCCTTCACGGAAGCCATTGCACGCCATGACCACGATGCGGTGCAGCACCTGCTGGCCGACCGTGACATCCCGCCTAAGATGCTGCTGAACGTGCTGGCCCATGCTTGTGAGAAAAACTGCCCTTCAGCAATCAAGAATGCCCTCATCAACCATCCGGCTTTCGAAGCGCAACACGAGGCCGCACTCGACCATGCCGTCAAATACAATGATCCGGACTTGGCCAAACAACTGCGCGATCTGCTGACCTATGCACGCCGCAAAAACACCCTCTATCCAGCCGGCGCTTCCACGAATAAGGATACGCCCCTTGACCGAGCATTGAGGGAGGGACGGCGCGACGATGCCAAAGCGCTTCTGAAAGACGGGATGCAAGACAGAACCGTGCGACAGACATGGCGGAGCGCAGTGAGGGACAATCAACCCGATATCCTGCGCGCCCTTCTTTTGCTGGGCCATGCCGACCAGGATCGCGGCTTTCGATTGCTGCAAAAAGGCGCGATCCAGGATGCGGGCATAGCGGCGGTGATGAAGGAATTACCCTATTTCTCTCCCAAGCGAGGAAAGCCACTACGACTCAATGGCAAGGCGACATTCACTGACACAGCCGAGAAAATATTTTGCCGACACATTGTCATGCACCAACAGGAAGTGCAGGCATCAAATCTGCAAATCAAATTCGACTACGGGCAATTCCAGGATCCGGCAACGATTGCCGATCAGGTCAAGCCCGATACCGAAACGAAATATCTAGCCCTGAAAGCACAGGCTACGGAAACGCATTTGATCGCCAACCAGCAGTTCGGCCGATTTCTCGTCGCGCAATTCAACGCGATGGCGGCGGAAAACAAGGCCACCCGGCAGATACTAGTTCTATCAACCAACCACGCGATGAACCTCAGTTTGAGGATCAAGAACAAGAATGGCATGAAATCCTATGTCGCCAGATTTTTCGATCCCAACCGGACCACCGGCAGTGTGCGCAGCAAGGTCGGCAGCCTGAAAACGATGGAAACCCAGGAACTGGGATCGTATCTCGATGGGCATCACTTGCTAAAGGAATACTATCCTGAATCCAATGCCGCTTCCATGATGTATATTCGCCCCCCAGTACAAGAAAGGCAGACCCGCTCACTCCGGGTCGTCGACAACAGGATGCTGACAAGCTGCATCAAGGATAGTGAGATCAATGCGGCCACGATGCTCCATTTGCTGGATGGCGGCTTTGCGGACGATCTGAGGCGTTTACGGAATGAAATCGCACGCCGGCCTGAGGCGGAACGGATCGAACTGCTTGCCACAAAAACAGCCGATGGCACGCCCGGACTCTTCGTGGCCTTGCAGGACGATCATGCCGATACTATCAAGGCGTACGGGGAACTGCTGGAGCATGTTCCGGAAAAAGACCGTGCCGAACTGCTTGCCGCAAAAAGAGCTGATGGCATTCCCGGACTTGCCATGGCCTTGTATAGGGGCAATGCCGATGTGGTCGAGGCGTACGGAGTGGCGCTGCAACAGGTTCCAGAAAAAGACCGCGCCGGACTGCTTGCCGCAAAAAACACCGATGGCACTCCCGGACTTTTCATGGCCTTGCTGGCTGGTAAGGCCGATGCGATCAAGGCATACGGGGCGCTGCTGCGGCATGTTCCTGAAGAGGACCGGGCAGAATTGCTTGCCGCAAAAACAGCCGATGGCATTCCCGGGCTCCACATGGCCTTGCAAAATAACCATGCTGATGCGGTCAAGGCGTACGAAGAGTTGCTACAACAGGTTCCAGAAAAAGAGCTCACCGGGCTGCTTGCCGCGAATAAAACCAATGGCATTCCCAAGCTCTCCATGGCCTTGCTAACTGGCAATATCAATGCGATCAAGGCGTACGGGGCGCGGCTGCAGCATGTTCCGGAAAAGGAGCGTGTCGCGCTGCTTGCCGCAAAAATAGCCGATGGCACGCCGGGACTCTTCCTGGCCTTGCAGAATGGGCATGCCGATGCAATCAAGGCGTACGGGGAACTGCTGCAGCAGGTTCCGGAAAATGAACGCGCCGGACTGCTTGCCGCAAAAACAGCCGAGGGCGTTTCCGGTCTTTCAGGCGCCTTGCAAGCAGGCCATCTGGAGGCCATGGGGCAATTCATTGAAGTGGTCAAGAAAATGGCACCTAGCCTGAACAGGGACGCGCGTGCTGATTTGCTGAAGGACATCAGGGAAAGCCACGCTACTTATCATAATAAGTTGAGAGGGTGGATCAATCATGACTTCTACAATCGTCTGAAAAAAGAACATCCCGAGTTTTATGCCCGGTTTAAAGCGATGAAGGACATCCTCAAGACATGAATGTCACTACCTGTTGGCACCGATTTTGACCAACACGGGCATTCTACGTCCGGAGCTGATTTGCTCCCTTCGCCAGGTCCAGATGCAATTGCAAGGTCAGATTATCCCCAGGCATCGGGCTGATCTCGAAACCGAATTCATTGACCAGATCAACCAGCCGCCGATTATCCAGCAATGACTCGCCGACAATCGACCTGGTGCCGCGCAGGCGGCAATAGTCGATTAATTTTTTCATCAGGATTCTGCCCAAGCCCTGCCCTTTCAGGTCGGAGCGCACGATGATGGCGAATTCGGCGTTGATATTGTCCGGGTCCGTGATTGCGCGCACGACTCCTATCGTTTGCAACTTGCCGTTCCCGATTTCTTTGACCGCGATAAAAGGGCCGTAGGTCGGAAAAGCGCAGCGGCTTCCGACATATGTTGAGTTCAGCAAGGACCCCATTCGTCGGAAGGCGCTGCGCTTTTCCGACCTACGCGCTATAAGTTGTGAACAAAGCACCTCGATTCGAGTCTTAGTGTTGCACGCCGCAGGTAGCCATGAGCGAAAAAACGTGGTTGTTGGGAGTGTTGATCGCAGTGTTCTCTGCCATGGCATCGGCGGAGGGGGCGAAGCCGAAACGAGAAGATTACAAAGCTTATTTCCGATTTGACGAGTCCCGAGGCAGCATTGAAGGCGACCACCATCGATTCCGAAGAGATTAATTGCCATCCGCCTCGCAATCAATCAGCAAAGGTACCCCTACCGCGATGAGAATTAGAGGCCGGGCAGGAATAACTTCCCGCTTTGAGGAGCGTAATGATAAGTAGAAAGCGCTGGTGGTTCGGCTGGGCATTGGCATTTTTGTTGGGCCCGGCAGCTGTGGCGAGCGCCGCGCCAGACGTGGCGGCAACGCCGGCGGAGCAGAAGCCCTTGGGCGGCAGGGATGAGATTACTGCCGTCAAGATGGGTACTCTGGCTCCACCGCGGGTGGTGCCAGCATGCAAGCCAGGTAGTTGCCCATTTGCCAACCAGAGCGTAACAGTCATCGCATCGAAGACTGTAATCAGCTTCTCCATCCCCGAATTGAAGGAGGAGTTCGAAGCCGCCACCGGTGCCCATCTGACGGTCGTCCAAGTCCCGGAAAACGATTATTTCACCATTTTCCTGTCCGATGTAGCCAACCGCGTCGGAAAATATGACGCAGCGATCGCTGGTGCCTGGTGGCTGGGTGACCTCGTGGCCAGGGATTACATCATCCCCTATGACAAGTACTACCGCGACCCACGATTTCCCAAGTGGAACATTGAGGATGTGCTGCCGAGTCCGCGCAGCCTGCTCACATACGGCGGCAAAAAATACATGGTCGCCAACGACCATGACGGTCAGGTCATGTACTACCGCCGCGATCTGCTGGCGGATCCGCAGCACCAGGCAGCGTTCCAGCGGAAATACGGGTATGCGCTCGCCGTGCCGAAGACTTGGACGCAGTTCCGCGATGTGGCCGAATACTTCAACGGCCGCGACCTCAATGGCGATGGTGTGTCCGACAACGGCGTGATCATGCCACTCAAGGTCGGCGGCCACGGCATGTTCCATTTCATGTCCTTGTCGGCGCCCTTCGTCATTGGTCCCGACAATCCCAACCTGTATTGGTTCGACCCGCGAACGATGAAGCCTCTGGTCGAAAGCCCTGGCCACGTACGGGCGCTTAAGGTGCTAGTCGATCTGATGAAGTTCGGGCCCAAAGAGATGATCAATTGGGACCTCGGCAAAGGTTGGAACTACTTTCTCTCCGGTCGCGTTGCACTCGCCTTCACTTGGGGCGACTTGGGCGCGCTGGCGCAGGCAGAGGGCAGCAAGGTCAAGGGCAAGATCGGTTCCGCCCCCATGCCTGGCACCAGCGAGTACTACAGTATCCCGCAACGCAAGTGGATCAAGACCGGGCAGCCGAATCTGGTCGGCAATACCACGGGCGGTTCGTGGGCCGGCGTAATCTCGAAGTTCTCGAAAGCACCGGAAGCCACCTACTATCTGCTGGCACTGATGGCGACCAAGGAAAAGTCGCTGGTGTATGCGGCGCGCGGCTGGGATGGTATCGATCCGGGCCGCACTTACCACTTTTTACCGCCCAACGGCAGCGGACAGCTTGAGACATATCTGAAGGCTGGCTGGAACGAGGCCGACATCCGCGACTATTCGCAAGCCTACTTCGACACCTTCAGCAACAAGCTGCAGTTTCCTTATCTGCGCATTCCTGGCGCATACAGCTATTGGCAGGCGCTCGACGTCCATTTGGCAGAAGCCGCAGCCGGGCAATTGAGCCCCGAAGCGGCATTGAAGGCAACCGCCGTCGATTTCGAGGAGATTACCATCCGCCTCGGACGCGATCAGCAAAGGCGCACGTATCGGGCATCGCTGGGGCTGTGATGATGTGAGAACGATGGTTTCGTACGTTCTGGTTAGCCTGCTTCAAGCTACACCCTGAGTATTCTACGTCCGTGATTGATTTGCTCCCTTCGCAAGGTCCAGATGCAACTGCAAGGTCAGATTATCCCCAGGCATCGGGCTGACCTCGAAACCGAATTCATTGACCAGATCAACCAAGCGCCGATTATCCAGCAATGCCTCGCCAACAATCGACCTGGTGCCGCGCAGGCGGCAATAGTCGATTAATTTTTTCATCAGGATTCTGCCCAAGCCCTGCCCTTTCAGGTCGGAGCGCACGATGATGGCGAATTCGGCGTTGATATTGTCCGGGTCCGTGATTGCGCGCACGACTCCTATCGTTTGCAACTTGCCGTTCCCGATTTCTTTGACCGCGATAAAAGCCATTTCGCGATCGTAGTCAATCTGCGTCAGACGCCCGAGTTGCGACGGCTGCAGCTCGCGCATCCATGTAAAGACCCGGTATCGGACATCTTCCGGATCCAGTGCATTGAAAAATTCGACATGCCGGGCTCCATCTTCGGGTTTGATGGGACGCAAAACCAGAGGCTGGCCGCTCCATTCAATCTGCTCTTCCAACTCTTCGGGATAAGGACGAATCGCCAGCCGATCGATCCCCGATCCGACTGCGGGCTGGACCCGGATGCGCGCATCCAGGGCAATGACGCCTTTCGCGTGTGCCAGCAACGGATTGATGTCGAGTTCGACGATTTCCGGGACATCGATGATCAAGCGCGAGATCTGCATCAGGGTGCGATAGATCGCGTCCATGTCCGCCGGCGGGCAGTTGCGGTAACCGGCCAGCAGTTTCGCGACCCGCGTGCGTGATACCAGATCGCGCGCCAGCACTGCGTTCAGCGGAGGCAGACTGATCGCGCGGTCAGCCGTGACTTCAACCGCCGTACCGCCGTGACCGAATAAAATAACGGGACCGAATACCGGATCGGTTGCGACGCCGATAATCAGTTCGCGGGCATCCGAATGGCGCGCCATCGCTTGCACCGTAAAATCCTGTGCTTGTGCCGTGGGCAGCATTTCCTTGATGCGCTTTTGCATGGTTTGCGCGGCCAGGCGCACCGCTTCCGGCGTTTCCAGATCGAGCGCGACACCGCCGACATCCGACTTGTGCGTGATATCCGGCGACAGAATCTTGATTGCAACCGGGAAGCCTATTTTTTCCGCGCGTTGAACTGCTTCGTCCACGCTATGCGCGATCGCTGTTTCAATCACCGGGATGCCGTAGGCCGCCAGCAAGTTTTTCGCCTCCGCCTCCGATAACATGTTTCTGCTCTCTGCGAGAACCTGCTGCGCGATACCCCTTGCCGCAGCGCTGTCCGCAACCAACTCACCCGATGCCGATGGCGGCGCCTCCATCAAAAGTTCCTGGTTACGGCGGTATTGGACAATCTGCATGAAGCCTCGTACCGCGTCTTCTGGCGTGTCATAGACCGGAATGCCGGCATCGGAAAACGTGCGGCGCGCCTGCGCCACCGAATTGCCGCCGAGCCAGCAAGCGAGGATGTTCTTGCCCGCGTTCTTCGCAATCGGCGCCACCACTGCCGCAATGTCGCTGCTGGGCACGATGGCGCTAGGCGCATGAATGAATAGAATCGCATCCGATTCCTCGCCTGCCAAAAGTACCTCCAGCGTTTGCACATAACGTTCGGCCGGCGCATCACCGATGATATCCACCGGATTGCCATGCGACCAGGTGGGGGGAAGTATTTCATTTAGCTTGCGCAAGGTTGCGTCCGACAGTGTCGCCAGATGTCCCTGGCAGCCGATCAATGTATCGGTCGCCATTACGCCGGGGCCGCCGCCGTTGGTCATGATCACGAGACGATCGCCAGCCGCCGGCCGTGCATGCGCCAGTGTTTCCACCGCGTCGAATAAATCCTCCGTGGTAAACACGCGCAGCATGCCGGCCCTGCGGATTGCCGCATCGTAGACCTCATCTGATCCGGCCAGCGCGCCGGTATGCGATGCGGCCGCCTTCGCGCCCTCGGACACCCTGCCGGATTTCAATACCAGCACCGATTTGCTGCGGGCAGCGGCGCGCGCCGCCGACATGAACTTGCGCGCCGACTGCACGTCTTCCATGTACAGCAATATTCCCTTGGTCTCCGGGTCGCTGGCCAAGTAATCGAGGACATCGCCAAAATCCACGTCGGCCTTGTCTCCCAGCGACACGAACTTTGAAAACCCGATGCCGCGTGTCTGAGCCCAGTCAAGAACACCGGTCACCAGTGCGCCCGACTGCGATACAAAAGCGAGCTTACCCGGCAATGCGCCAGTATGCGCAAAGCTGGCGTTCAGTCCGATTTTGGGGACCAGCAAGCCGACGCAGTTCGGACCGAGGATGCGCAGCAGATAGGGCTTGGCCGCATCCAGCATGGCCTGTTTCAAAGTCTGCCCGGCCGCATTCTTGACGGCGCTCAGACCTGCGGTCAGCACGATTGCCGCTCTGGTGCCGCGCTCGCCCAGTTCATGTATCAGGCCGGGAACGGTTGCCGGCGGCGTACAAATTACCGCAAGCTCAGGTGCACTGGGCAACTCCGACACACTGTGATAAACAGTCAGCCTGTCCAATGTGTCGTACTTGGGATTGACCGGCATGATGGCACCGGCAAATCCGCCCACGACCAAATTATTCAATACAGTAGCGCCGACGCTATGCGGTTTTTTCGATGCACCAATCACGGCGACCGATTGAGGTTCAAAAAGGTAGTTCAGATTTCTGATAGTCATTAGCGGTCCTCGGAAAGGCGGGCCGGTCCGGTTTTTTATTTACAGTGCGCCGGAGGCGATTGCAATCTTCCAACATCTATGAATTGGACAGCGCATGCGTGAAAACTATCAGAGCAGAGAATTGAAACAGCGCACCGTGCGGTTACGCTATTGGCTGCGGTCCCCTTATCCTTGCGGGGCAGTAAAGACACGATTTCGAGCGGCGGCCAATGGTACGCATTCGGCATCGAAACCCTTTGATGCAAATCAGCTTTATAAACGTCGTTCCCTGATACGTTCTGCACTACTCCCTGAGGAATAAGACATGTCCTACAAAACCATACTTGTGCATGTGGATGAATCCCGACGTGCGGCCGAACGCATCAAGATTGCCGCTCGTATCGCCATCGCCGAAAATGCGCATCTGGTCGGCGCGGCGATGACAGGCATCTCGCGATACCTGTTCCAGAACGGCGTGCTGGAACAAAACAATCCCAATCTGCAAGTACATCTGCAAGTGTTGCAGCAGCGCGCGAACGAGGCGCTTGCGCAATTCGAACCTGCCGTACAACGATTGGGCGTGAACTCTTACGAAAAGCGCATGGTGGACGACGAAGCCAGCGGCGGCATCAGCTTGGCCGCACGTTACAGCGATCTGGTAGTGATCGGCCAGACCGACCCGGACCAGCCATTGCCGAGCGCGATGTCCGATTTTCCCGAGTATGTCGTGATGAATGCCGGACGTCCGATCCTGATCGTGCCTTACGCCGGCACATTCGACACCATCGCGGAGCACGTATTGATCGCATGGGATGCCAGCATGGAAGCGACGCGCGCAGTCACTGCCTCGATTCCATTACTCAGACGTGCCAAAGCGGTCGACGTGGTTGTTTTCAATCCATCGTCGCGACCTGACGCGCATGGTGAGCAGCCCGGTGCGGATATCGCGCTTTATCTGGCGCGTCATGCTATCAAGGTCGAGGTCTCGCAGCACCGCACCGATCTTGATATCGGCAATACATTGCTGTCGATGGCAACCGACTTGTCGGCTGACATGATTGTGATGGGGGGATATGGCCATTCGCGTTTCCGCGAAGTGATGCTGGGAGGCGTCACGCGCACCATCCTCGATTCAATGACCGTTCCGGTATTGATGTCGCATTAGGCACTTTTTGACTGGATGCAAACCGGACAAGCGCCCCCGTGAAAAGCACCATCAAAATCCCTGTATGGAGGAGCGAAATAGCAAGCGCCCTTACCTTACCTTGCATGAGTGATAAATAATGCAAAGTAGTCCCAATAGATAATGAGCGGCGTCAATTTCAAGATATCAAGAGCGCCCTACACGCCAAACTCTCACAAAAATCAACGCTCCATATACTTCAGCAGCCATGCCAGCACTTGTTCCTGCCGGTTCAAATCCAGCCACACCAGTTCGCGCGGCAACATCGCGGGTGCGGCAACATCGCTTGCGACCGCCACGATATGCGCATCCTCCGCATGCAGGCTCGGCTGGCCGATGATGGGGCGGTAAACTTCGATTTTCGGAATCGCTTCCCACTTGTACCCTTCCACCAAGGTCAAATCAGCTGGTGCCAGACGCGCAACGTGCTCAGCCAATGTTGGCTCCGGCGCACCGCGCAATTCATGCATCACCGCAAACCGGAACGGCGACGTCACCAGCACCTCCGCCGCGCCGGCTGTGCGCACCCGCGCGCTATCCTTGTGCGCCGGTTCCAGTATCAGATCGTGGTGGCTGTGCTTGATCACATTCACGCGCAAACCGTGCGCGACCAGTCGCGGCAACAGGTATTCCAGCAGCGTCGTCTTGCCACTCCCGGACCAGCCTACGATGCCTATTACGTGTTTTGTCATGCTTATCGCCTTGCTTGTCGATGTCCATCCAAAGGACACACACCAGCAGGAGAAATTCCTGCGGGCGAGACGAGTATGCTAACCTCATACCAACCCTCACCCATAACGTGACAAATGAAATCGATGGATTTTTTCGGCTGACAAGGGGTGCAGCAGGGAATTCGGACAGCATGCTGTCCGCCTGCGGAACGATATCCTCTTGCAAGAGGATATGCGCCCTGCAAGGGAAGCAGGGGTTTCGGATCGCATGCGATCCGCCTGCGAAACGGTATCGGCTTGCAAGCCGATACTCCCACAGCGAAGCCGCCAGACGGAAAAAGACGCGATTTCATGTCACGTTATGGGAGAGGATTGGTATCAGTTCTGGATAAGGATCGAGCCATTCTCTTGGGCCGCAGTCCGTACCGGAAGGCAAGGTTTGTTCGGCATGAGGCAGTAAGCGACGCCGCCGCCGAGAAGGTTGACGGTGAAATTGACGGGTGAGCGATGGCGAGTGCGCTCGATCTGACAAAGATTCTTCAATTCGTCGATGACGGTTTCAATGAGCGAGCGGCGCTTGAGGATGGCTTGATCGAACATCAAGGCTGAGGTTTACCCACAAATCGGCGCCATGCTTTGCTCCCCTCTCCCGCAGCATGGGTATCTACACATCTTTGCAAAGAGCACTGGAAAGTTAGATGAAGCAATGTTAGATGAAGCAATAGTCCGCGCCTACATTCGAAATCAGGAGCAAGAAGATGAGCGTTACGACCAAATGAAATTGGGACTGTAGCCGCCTTTAGACGGATCACGGATTACCAGCGCCTTCGAGGCGCCCCAGCAATAAACCTCCGGCTTTGCCGGAGGTAACTTAATTCAATGGATTTCAAATTTGTATATATAGGTTAGCCCGCACACAGACCCACCTATGCGTTCGACCTCCTGCGCCCAAGTAATTTCCATTGAACAAAAGCATGTTTACAGGTCTGCCTTTAAAGAGGTAGCCCTAACGCCCAAGGTTCATCATTTTTTCATCCTGCATGATTTTATTGATGCTGTCGATGTAATTTTGGTTGTTCGAATCGGCGGTCGTATGGCCGCTCACGTAGCCACGCAGGCCAGCATCAAGGCTGCCGCCGCCGCTGCCTGTTATCCACCCCACTAAATTCGCTGCTGAGAGGCGAAGCTGGACGGTCGGACTATTCATATATTGTTCCGTCGTTACGGTTCCTCCTTTGGGATTGGACCATTCACGGCCATCCAGGAATTTTCTTGAGACCTGACCCAGGCCGATCGAGGTATTGTTGTCCCCGGCGCGGTCCAAATCGCCTTCATGATGCATCGCTTTCTGATAACCTTGACTGAAAGCCCCCGACTCTTTCTCCAACTGGGCCCGGAACATGTTCGGATCCAGGCCATACTCTTTTGCAACCGCATCAACTTCTCGGGCAAAGGATGCCTGGTCCGTGATTTGCGCATCCTTTTGCGCCTCGTCGCCCCGAATAACCGGCTTGAACTGGGGATGGGTTTGGGATGCAGCTTCATTCAAGTTTCTAGAGCCGCTGCCCGACTTCACCAGGCTAGTAGGTGTTTTAGTGTCAGTAGGTGTTTTAGTGTCAGTAGGTGTTTTAGTGTCAGTAGGTGTTTTAGTGTCA
>CBINHE010000079.1:0-19032 GCA_966250375.1 uncultured Oxalobacteraceae bacterium | reverse complement strand
AAACGTTGCTCTTCAGAACAACATCGGCAGAGAATTCATAGCGCGATTGCCCTGCAGGATGAGAAACTCGAACGTCTGCTAACGGAGTAATTGCTAGATGGCAGCTTCGCTGCATTGCGGACGTTCGATAGGCCAAGCCTGACCCTCTCGTTTGGGTCGCTATGTTAACCTCAACATAGCGACCCCTATGTGCAGATCGCAACTATGTGTAGGTCGTCCCGGCACAGTTTGGCGGATTCAATGGTGGCGCGGCTTTTGGCGAGGTCTGTCAACGCAGATCTGGACATCGCTTTCGCATTGGAGTGCGCCGGGCGAGTGCAGTGGGATCGCGGGAGATGGTCGTCAAGGAACTCGGCGACGACTGCCTCGTTGATGCGTCGGGCGCGAAGACGGCGACCGTGAAGCCATTGAGCAAAGTGGGCAACGCTGCAAACGCAATTGGTAAAAGTGGTCGCCGCATGGCCGCGGTCAGTCAGATACTGCTTGAAGGCATCAAGGTGCGGCGCAAGAGGTCCAGCGGCAAGCCAGTCGATACGTGTAGATTGAGATGATCGGGTGTTTCCCATGGTGGTCTCCTGAAGTGAGACCACCACTGCACTCTAATGCGAAAATTATGTCCAGATCTGCGTTGACAGACCTCGCCAAAAGCCGCGCCACCATTGAATCCGCCAAACTGTGCCGACGACCTACACATATTTGCGATCTACACATAGGGGGCGAACTGAGACGATCAAAGCTTCAACGTTGACCAGCTCCTCTGACTTCTGCGCTGCAACGAAATTGTCTATCTGCTTAGCTTCAAGTTGCACTACTCCCGCACCAACGGTCTACCCCTGTCGATAACCTCGCGACAGTCGCCCTTGAACGTGGAATTGTCGTAATCGCTCCAGCCGTAACTATCGACATAGCGTTTGTGCCTTTTGAATTTTTTGCTCAGGAAGCTCCACTCCAGTTGCTCGGTTTCATAGCGGATGTCGGCCATATCGAGCAGTGAATGAAAGATGTTTTCCGTGGCAAGTTTGGCGCCTTTGTTGCGTAACAGGTGCTCAATCTTGGCAGGGTATTCCGATTTATAGAGATCGGAATACCACACCAGTGCAGGGATGTGGAATTCGAACTGCGTATTGTGTCCATGAAACGCAAGTTTGCAACTGCCGTCGTACAAGGTTTGACCGTGGTCCGATACGTACATCATCGAGGTCAATTGATCGGATGACTTGAGTGCGCCGATGACCTGCGACAAGAACCAGTCGGTATAAAGGATCGAATTGTCGTAGCTGTTGTTGAGTTGCTGTTTCATCTTCAAATCGGTATAGGCCGGATTGTCGATGCCAAACAGCGACGGCTGCCAGTGGTCAAATTCCTGCGGATGGCGATGGCTGTAGTTCCAATGATTGCCCAGTGTGTGCAGCACGATCAATTTTTTGGGTGCTGGGTCGGCGATTGCATTTTTCAGTGGGTCGAGTAACACCTGGTCATAGTTTGAATCGTTGGTAAACCCGCCGAGATTCAGGAATTGCGTGACATCCGCTTCATTGGCGAACACCGATATCGGCGTGTCGAACTGGCCGAACGACATCTGATTCGATAGCCAATAAGTCTTGAAACCGGCTTCCTTGAATGCGCTCAGAAATGACTTTTCGGAGAATCCTGCCTTCAAACTCTGCGTTGCCGGTTTGCGTGACACCAATACCGGTACCGAGAGTCGCGTGGCTGACACTGCGGTGATCATGTTCGACAGACTGACCAGATTCGCTTCGCGTTTCAGTAGGGGATTGGTTTCCCGCTTGTAGCCGTTCAGGCTCCAGCGGTCGTAGCGCGATGATTCTCCAATGACCATGACGACGATTTGCGGAGTGCTCGCCTGGTTTGCGTAATGGGCGCCGAACTTGAAGAGGCTGCTTTTGTGCGCAAGATCGGACAGGTAGGTGCGCTCCTTCCAGAAATCGTAGCCATGCACGGCCAAACCGAAAGGCCATGTGCGGCCGAAGGCTTCTGCCTCGAACGGGATTTCAGCCCACGACGACAGTTTGGGGAGCGGCGAGGATGATGTGCTGCTGCTGACATTTGCGGCCGGGGTGGCGCTGCTTGTAGCCGCAGTCTCCGTTGCGTCTTCTTCGTCACTCTCTTCTTCATCCTCGGCAGGTTCCGAAGCGACAAATGCGACCGTTTTGACCTTGCTGCTACCTTGGACTTTGCTTGCTGAAGCTGGCAGTGGGGCAGGCTGGATCCCATACGCATGGCCGTAAAGCCATATGCTGAATGCGATGGCAAGCAAGCAAAGAATAAACCAGCGCGATGGGTCCGCCCAATCCAGGTCGCGCGTGCGCCGTGCGGCACGCCATGCCAGCCACCACCATGCGATGACGCCGACCGCGATGCCCAGCAGCAGCCAAATTTTATGGCCCAAAAATTCCAGCGCCTCCTTCGGACTGGTTTCGGCAATGATGCCTAAATGATGCGTGGAGATGCCTTGACCAAAGTAGGTATGTAAATAGAGTTCGACCGGAAGTGCCAAAAATGCAGGCATCAACAGCCAGTGGAACCAGGCTGGTCGCTTGAAGATGGCCCACACCGAAAGCCAGGCAATAAACTCCATTGCGATGATGCGCGCCGGTTGATTGACCGGCTTTCCAAAAAAAAGCGGAGTGAAGGGGACTGCCGACAGCGCGAGATAGGTCAGAACAATAAACAGGTTGGCGGGGCGCAGCATGGAACGCATATTGGGATGGCCAAAAGCAAAATTCATTATCCCGCATTCGGATTTAGTTGCCCAGCGGCTTTGTATTTTGGTGTGGCAAGTGTCGGTGTAATTGGCTTGGTTGAAAAAGATGCGGTAACGGAGAACAGTCTTTACCCTCAGGTGCTGTTCAATAGCCACGACCTTGGTCGAGCGAAGAAAGTAGATGTCGCGGCAGAGCGACTCGTGTTATGAGTTGGCGCTGAGCGTTATTGACGTGCCAATGCCTGCGCCAGCGCATCGGTGAGTTGGGGCGGATTGCCAGTCTGGTGCAGCTGCAATGGGGCGAGCCGCGCAATCAGCGTGATTGGCAATTTCGTACGAAAGACGATTTCTTAGAACCAAGTTTCAAAATGCACGCCAAACGAAACCCCATCCGTGCTGCCACCAAACACCCCAATACTTGACAGCGGACTTCCTGGTCTTGCCGCTGCCTGTGCCGCCTTGTTCCATTTGGCATAGGTGACAAACAGGCGCAATTCAGGGCGGCTCCAAAAATCTTTTCCTTTTGAAAGCGTCGGCGCGAACGTAATCTTCGTCAGCTCTTGCGCAGGACCGCCGTCGGCTGGTGAAATGCGGTCGTGCCCGATGTCGAGTTGCAGTTTGACATGCTCCTGTAATGCGTACACTGGGCGTACGCCGACCGACGTCCAAGTCTGCTTGCCGATGATGCCTCTATCGCGCTGCACCACCAAGTTTGCAGAGCCGCTGAATTCGGGCGTCACCTGCCAGATCAGTTGTTCGGCGATCCGCGTCCGGGTGAACGACGATCCCAGACTAAGATCCCCGGTACCGCCGATTTTGATGCCAGGACCAACCCCGTATTGCACCGCAAGCGTGTTGTCGCCGCCCAGGACCTTGTTTTGCTTATGCGTGAACGACAACGACCAGCCGTTATGACGCTGGACTGCCCCGGAATCGCCCCGGATAAATGTCGCATCGATCTTGAGGGTGCCGTTGGGATTCACGGGCAGGTTCTCGTAGGTGAAGTTGTGGCGGGTGGCAGACACCGACCTGTCGATATCGTTGCGGAACAATGCATAACTGAACTTGCCCGGCCCCATTGGAATACCGTCGATGCCGGCACCCTCACCATCCATGACAACATATTTGAAGTCGAGCACGTGGATGTCGGGGCGATTGTAGTAACGCCTCCCTATCCATGCCGTGCCGCCGTTCAGGAAGCTGATGTCTTTTGCTTCGATCATCCCTTGCGCCAGCTGCAGCTGGTTATCCCCCAGGTGCGGAGTCGGACTGGAGACATTGAGCATCGCGGTACCGACAAAACGGGTGCCGTCGGAGGATCTTGCGAATTCCCTCGTGTAGCCAAAGTCGCCGCTTATATCGCATTCATTGCCCAACCGGTACTTTGCCACTCCTTCGAGGCCGAAGCACGCTTGCGATCCTTTCTCCGAGTTCGATCCGGTTCCGATCCGGAAGTAGCCATGGAAACCTTCTTTCGGCTCGTCGGCCCACGCGCAGCCGATGCTTGGGCCGAGAATGGCCATGAGCGAGAGCAGTTGTCTTGCGCACCGATGCTTCCTGTTCACGATTGTCGTCATGCGACCTCCATTTATGTGACAGTGGATATCAATCTCTGCCCTGCGAAACCTCTTTCCGTTCGAAATACTGTTCCACCAGCTTGAGGATCGCCTTGGATTGATACCCTTTTGCCAATTCACTGAGTTTTTCACTGAAAGGGCGATAGCGTTCGTCGAGTTCGATCAGATGGCTCGCCTGGCGGAGAACGTTTTGCATATTGCCGAACCGGGCAAGGCGGTACAGCACTTCCATTTCTTCCTCTGGCGGCACTACCATCGGTGCCGCTTGCCTGGCTTCCTCTTGCTGCACGGCTGGTGTTTCATAGATCCAGACCAGCTTGAGCAGCCTCGTCATGTGCGGCAGCAAACGGTTGAAGTCGATCGGCTTGGGCAGGAAGGCATTCGCGCCCGACGCCCGGCTTGCTTCCTGATCGTCGGGCGAAGCGCTGGCGGAAATCGTAATCACGGGGACATTGGCCAGCGCAGGCTCCTGTCGCAACAGGCGAACCGCCTGCAATCCGCCCATTTCCGGCATCACAATGTCCATCAGGATCAAATCCGGCATAGCCGCCCGCGCCATAGCCAAACCTGTTCTGCCATTTTCTGCCTCCAGCATGTCAAAGCCAAGTTGACGCAGCATGTCAATCACTACTGCCCGATTCTCGGCGACATCGTCGACCACCAGGATCTTCTTGCGCGGACCTTCATACCCGCGCACAAATCCTTCCTGTACCGATGCCACAGGGCCGGCGTCCACCACCGGCAAATCCAGTTCAAAGCGGAACGTGCTGCCTTCGTTTACGCGGCTTTTGACCTCGATGTCCCCGCCCATTAACCGCACGAACTGGCGGCTGATGGCCAGGCCCAGGCCGCTGCCGCCGAACCGACGCTGCGTATCGCCTACTTGTTCGAACGGCTGGAACAAGTTCTTGAGGTGTTCTTCGCTGATGCCAATGCCCGTATCCTGCACTTCAAAATGCAAGCGCGTCGGCGGTGAAAAACGCACGCGCAGCCACACCTGTCCGCTGTCCGTAAACTTGATTGCATTCGACAACAGATTGAGCAATACCTGGCGCAACCGCTTCTCGTCACCGCGTACATACCGGGGCAGGTCAGCCGCCAAGTCACGAAGGAAGTCCAGGTTCTTTTGCGCCGCCTTGATGCCGACGATTTCCGTAATGGCAAGCAGAAACTCCGGCAGCGCGATATCAATAGGATAGAGTTCCTGCTTGCCGGCTTCGATCTTCGCAAAGTCGAGAATGTCATTGATCAAGGTCAGCAGATGTTCACCACTTTGCTGAATCACGTTCAGCCCGGCAAGCTGCCGTTCGCTGAGGCCTTTTTCGCGGTGCAGTATCTGTGCATAACCGAGGATCCCGTTGAGCGGCGTGCGCAATTCGTGACTCATGTTGGCCAGAAAGATGCTCTTCGCGCGGTTTGCCGATTCTGCGGCCATCCGCAGGTCGCGTTCGGATTCCGCCCGCTTGCGCTCACTCATATCGAGGAAGTACGCCACGCCATTTTCCTGCGATCCCTCCAGAAATGCCCCGCCCACCAGAACCGGAACGCGCTCGCCGTCCTTGCGGACAAGTTCCTTCTCATAGGGTGAACAGGTTCCGCGCTTCATCAGCTCGTCCATCGCCTGCTGATCCGCGGCGTTATATTCCGGCGGTGTAAAGTCCGCCCAATTGATTTTTCGAGAAGCAAGATCTGGCCGCGAGTAGCCGACGATTGCGAGAAACGCATCGTTCGCATCCGTGACGTTGCCGGCAATGTCCCAGAAAAAAACGCCGATGATATTCGATTCAATCAGGCGCCGGATTCGCGTCTCGCTTGTGCGTAGCGCCGCTTCGGCGCGTCGGCGCTCGAAAATCTCTTGTTGCATATCGGTATTAGCCTTGCGCAGGCGCTCGTAGGCATCCTGCAGGCGCGCGTACATTGCATTGAATGCCGCTACAACGCGTTCAAGCTCATCTTCCCTTTTGGGCGCGTTGCGCTGCAACCTCAGCGGGCGTTGGGGGCGATCCAGCTGATAGCTGCCGACAAAGTCAGCAATCGTCGCAAGATGCCGGGTCACGAGACGGGAGAAGATATAGATGATAAACAGCGAAACGAGAAATGTTTTCGCTGCCTGCCCGATCAGGATGAACAGCACCGTGTTCATGAGCTGGCGATACAGATTGGCAAGTGTTGCTTCGACGTAGAGAATGCCGATCTTCCGATTAACGCCGTCA
Organism: uncultured Oxalobacteraceae bacterium; assembly: GCA_966250375.1. GTDB lineage: Bacteria > Pseudomonadota > Gammaproteobacteria > Burkholderiales > Burkholderiaceae_D > CAMLDH01. The sequence goes on along the minus strand of CBINHE010000079.1, from coordinate 12,517 downwards.
ACCTTGTAGATGATCGGGAATTCGCGCGCAACCGCCGAACCGGTTGCGCGCTGCCCGACGGTGACCATCAGGGGCGTATCGCTATAGACCGCTTCTCGCACTTCAACGGCGCGTATGTCTGAAAGTCGGAGAATCCCTTCGAGCTGGAGTCGAAGCTGCTGCTCATCCACGCGCCACAGCCCTTCGCCGAGAGTTTCACGATAGCTTTTGTCAATATCGACTAGCCGGCTTTCGATCACGCGCACGCCGCGGCTGTAATCCAGATAAAGTTGCCCTGCCGTCAGGAGCAGCGTCACCATGGAACTGAACAAAAAGATGCTTACCGCCAGACGAAAAACGACGCTACCGCGGATGCGCGTCCCGTAAACCAGCAGTTCATCAAATTTCCTGAGCAAGATTCTTCCCTCGCGAATATGCTGGAAGTTGCCTCGTCTTAAACCAAGGGAATTCTATCTTTACAAAAATTCTAGATGCCCTGTGAAACGTTGGACACGAAAGCATCAAAAACTTCACCACATCAACCTTGAATTCATCCCCATCGTTGCAATCAAACGAAAGGCTGGATAATTTGAATGAAGCACGCCAACGGCGCCGTCTGTTCCATCCACCGAGGAGAGGAAGACAATCATGCTTTGGAGATACATTGGAATATTGCTATTGCTCACCATGACGCCTGTGGCCAAGGCCGTTGATGTCGTGAAGCCGCTAAAGGAAGAGCGCCTGCGTGTGAGTCTGGCCTATCAGTTTGACCTGCTGGATCAGGCGCTCAAGCGAAGCGTGCCGAAATACGGCTCCTACGAGGAGCGCCCCTATACCGAACCCATGGCGCCGGCACGCGATCAGAGGGAAGGTCCGCGCGGGGAATTGATCAATATCCTGGTTGCCGAGGCCGGTGTCATCCGCGCCTTCGATGAGGGTATGATCCGCATCCCGGTTTCCTTGGACAAGGGACTGCACGGCAGCCGTATTGCTTTCATCATGAAGGGGAATCAAGAGCGATTGAACAATGTGAAGACAATTGAGGACCTGAGAAAGTTCACGATTGTGCAAGGCGCCGGCTGGGGAGATCTGAAGGTATATGAACACAACAAGATTCCTGTCAGTACGGCAGTCACATTCGACTCGCTTCTCCTGATGCTGCAACGAGGCCGGGTCGAGCTTTTTCCGCGCGGGGTGAATGAAATCACAGCGGAATTTGATGCTTATCGCAGCAAATTTCCCAACCTGGCAATCGAGCAGCACCTGCTCATCAAATATCCGTTTCCGCAGTACTTTTATGTCTCGAAATCCGCACCGCGCCTGGCCGAGCGGATCACCTTCGGCCTGCATGAAATGATCAAGGATGGCAGCTTCGATGCCCTGTTTAAAAAACATTTCGCGAAGGTTATCGCCGATCTGCAACTGGAGCGGCGCACCGTCATTGCTCTCGACAATCCGCTCTTACCGCCAAGCCTTCGCCAAGATGGGAAAGAGGTCTGGTACGAACCCAAGAAATTGAGGCCTGTTAGCTCTGCAACAGAGTAGAAGAGTTTGCTGTTAATTGGATCAGGAGAATGCCGCAAATTTCAACCTAGATTCGGCAGTTGGACAGGTGCGAGTGTGCATTTTTCCGGCTCTCTGGCTAGGCGCGACGACGACGCGGACTGTATTCCACTAGGAGAAGCAACGACGCCAGAGGGCCGGAAAAGTGTGCAATCGCGCCTGTAGCGCTCTCATCCAATTGGTGAACGCTATCGAACGAAAGAAAGTCAATGTTCATGCGGCTTTCCAGGGAAAAGTAAGCGGTCAACTGCCGAATCTAGGTTCAAGGCGCAAACGAGGCGGCAATGTGCTCCTCGATCTGCGCAAGCAATGGCCGCAAACGGCAGATGATCTCCCGCGCCTGTTCCATATCCCCGCTATCCTTCAATTGCTCAAGCGACTGCCACAAGTTGCCTAAACCGATTGCACCAACCGAGCACGCACTTGATTTGTGCTGATGCCCAAGTTCCGCCATCAAGGTTAAATTTTCCTGTGTCAGCGCAGCGTCGACTTGGTCAATGCTTTCCCGCGCGGTCTCCAGAAACTTGAAGGCAAACTTGCGAACTTTTTCAGGATTGTTCGAAAATAGTTTCGCCAACACCCGAAGATCAATGATGTTCGAATCGCTTGCCGGCCGTATCACGCTTGCAGCCGATGCGCCAACAAGCGATGCGGTGCAGTCCGTTGCAATTTCGGATGCCTGTGCCGGGCGCTGCGGTAAATACTTCGCCAGTTCGGCATAAAGATGCTCCGGCAAGATCGGCTTGGTCATGAAGTCATCCATGCCACAGGCCAGGCAACGCGTCCGATCTTCAATGCTGGCGTTGGCTGTCATGGCGATCACCCGTACGCCTGCCAATGCCGGATCGGCGCGAATCTGCCGGGTCGCTTCCAGTCCATCCATTACCGGCATTTGTACATCCATGAGCACGCAATCAAAGCGTTCCCGGTGCAGGAGGTCGAGCGCTTCCTGTCCATGGTTGGCGATGCATACGCTAACGCCCATATCTTCCAGTAATTCGGTGATCACTTGCTGATTGAGCGGATTGTCTTCGACCAGCAGTATATGGGCGCCATTGAGTGCCGACCGATTGGCCGCGAGTCCTTGCTGCGTACTTTCTGCCGGGGGCCGCCACTCGATGCTGGACTCGGGCAGTGCCTGTTGTGCATTCTTGTCCAGGCGCACCGTGAACCAGAACGTGCTTCCCCGACCTGGCTGGCTGACGACACCGATCTTCCCCTCCATTTGCTCGACCAGCCGCTTGCTGATGACCAGCCCCAAGCCGGTGCCGCCGTATCTGCGCGTGGTGGATGTGTCGGCTTGATGGAACGATTGGAATATATTGGCAATCTCTTTCTCGCTCATGCCGATGCCGCTATCGCGCACTTCGAAACGGAGCCGACAGGCAGCATCGCTCTCGTCGAGCATGGCGACCCGAACAACGACTGCGCCGCTCGCGGTGAATTTAACGGCGTTGCTGGTGAAATTGATCAGCACCTGACTGAGGCGCAACGCATCGCCGCGTAATTGGCGAATGCAGCCGGGATCGATGTCGATATTGAATTCCAATCCTTTATCTCGGGCTTTTTCCATGGCCTGGTTGGCGACATTGGCCATCATGGTATCGAGATCGAAAGCGACCGTTTCCAATTCGAGCATGCCGGCCTCGATTTTCGAGAAATCGAGGATGTCGTCGATCAAGGCCAGCAGATGCCGGCCGGAGCCATGGATTTTTTCGACATAGTCGCGCTGTCGGGGATCAAGGTTTGTTCTAAGCGCCAGGTGCGCCATGCCGATGATGCTGTTCATCGGTGTGCGGATTTCGTGGCTCATGTTGGCAAGGAATTCGCTTTTGGCTCGATTGGCCGATTCCGCGGCCTCCTTCGCTTGCAGCAGGGCGCGTTCGGCCGCTTTCTGGGTCGTAATGTCAACCAAGGTCCCGATCAAGCCGTGAATGCTGCCGTCGGCCTTCATGAGCACGGCCTTGTTGAACACGGTATCGGCATGACGGCCACCGCCCAACTGGAACGATACTTCGCAGGTGAGCGTGCCGCGGGTTTCCATCAATTGACGGTCGTAATCCGCGTGAATATCCTTGCTCAGATGACGCAGCATGTCATACGCCACTGTGCCGATCAATTCTTCTTCGGTCACGGAAAAGAAATCGCCGAATGCCTTATTGACGCGCAGGTAGCGCCCCGCCGCGTCTTTCAGGTACACCGGGATCGGGATTGATTCGAACAGCGCATCGACGAAGTCCAGATTCTCCTTGATCTGTTCGGTCGCATTGCGCTGCTCCGTAATGTCATTGAGGATGCCGGTGTAGCCGATGATATTGCCCTGTTCATCCGTTTCGCTCTGGATATCCGTGTCGAGCCAGCGATAGTTTCCATCGCGCGTGTTGTAGCGCACGATACCCTGGGCGGTGACATCCTTTCCGGCCACGAATGCATCGAAATCAACCTTCGATGACTCCAGATCGTCATGGTGAACAAAGTCGAGGAAAGGTCGGCCTATCGATTCTTCCACCGAAAAACCGAAGGTCTCGGTCCATGCTGGATTCAGAAAAGTCCAGCGTCCTTGCCGGTCCATTCTGAAAATGACATCTTTCAGGCTGTTGACCAATGTGCGGTACTGGCGCTCGCTGCTCGCAATTTTTTCCGCCATGCGCTTGCGCTCGGTAATGTCCGTTCGGATCGTGATGAATTGATAAGGGTTGCCGCTTTGGTCCAGAAATGGAACGATGGTGGCGTAGACCCAGTAATGATGTCCTGCTTTCGCGGTGCCGCAAATTTCGCCATGCCAGACCTTGCCGTTTGAAATGGTTTGCCACAGGTCTTTGAAGAACGCCTCTGGATGGTAGCCTGAGTCGAGGAGTCCATGCGTTTGTCCAATCAACTCTTCACGAGCATAGCCGGTGATTTGACAAAATTTGTCATTCACATAAAAAATGCGACCCATGGTATCGGTGGTGCTGACGATCACGTGCTGATCCATCGCGAAGCGCTGGTTGAGCAACTCGATACGCCTTGCTTCCTGCTGTGCGACCAGGCCGGGCAATAGCGCCGAGAGTCCTTCGAGATCTTCTTCTTCCGGCATTTTCAGGCGGGATTCACTATGTTCCAACAACGTGATCGCAGCTTCACGCAATGAGTGCAGGACGCGATTGCGGCAGGCGATATCGGCACGCATCTGGTCGTTGATCGAACTGAGTTCGGACGAACTCAGCTCGAGACTGCGCGAGCGCAGATCGAGATCGCGATCGTATTGCTCGTAGGTGCTATCGACGCGGCCAATGAGCGATTCCAGACCCGCCAGAAAAGTTGCCGTTTCCGGCGCGAGGCCATGCATTGCCGCCAAAGACGTTAGCGTATCGAACATCTTTTGCAGATCTTCATCCGAATCGATGCCGCATAGGCGCTGCAGCTGTCTTGAAAGCGTGCGGTGCATGGTCAGACCTCGCTCATCCAGGTAATGGTCATCGTCTGGTTATGCAAATGGCATTCATTGTGAAAAGCAGTGCCGGCAATTTCGCCATTTGAATAGAAACCGGTCACCATGGTATTTTTGCCCAGCAGCTCCGCAACGGCTTCGACCTCTTCATCGACCCGGTCCCCCATGACCAGCTTGCGTCCGACGCAGCTCACCAGTATCGCCAGCGCATCACCGTGCCCGTCCTGGATACCGGCAGCTACGGCATGCGCTGCGTTTTGGGCGCCCTCGATCAGTTTGTCTGTGCTGGAGTGCATCAGTTTCAGGTAGCCCTTGGCGTCGATATTGCCGGCCAGGATGAGCGATCCGTCTTCCTCGTTGATGCCGAGGATGGTGCGGAAGATGCCGCTTCTCTCCTGGGTGAGGCTGAGCATTTCAAATGGAAACAATAAGCCGGAACCTGGCAGATTCTTCGAATATTCCCCGAGATAGGATTTGTAGACGTCCAGTGCGCGCACGTTGTCGAGTTCGTACAGGACGTTATCGACGCAGCGCGTGACTTTGCGGGCCGGTCCGAACGGCGACCAGCCGGCAAAGCTGCCATAACTGAGCCGGATGTTGTCGCCGTAGAGTCCGACCGCGACAATATGGTCATCCGTCGATCCTTGCGGCCCCAGCGTCCATGTTTGCCGGAAGGCGCCTGCATCGGCCGCCAGCCCGCCTGAAATCCTGACGTCCTTGGGCAGCGCCGAGCGCAACCCTGACACCAGCGCACTGCCGTTGATGGCGACGCCGGTACCGAATACCAGGACGGCAGACAAACCTGCCGGCGCGAGTGCTTGGGCCAGTCGCTCGCCGGCGTCGAATGAATCACCCATGCCGTTGATCGGCGTGGATGCCATTGCGACCGCAGTGTGCTCGAAATTGACGGCTGTAACGATGCAGGTATGGTCGTAGACCCGATCGACTGCAATTTCCCCGGCAGTGGAACAGCCGGCGATGGCAGCCTGCGGCAATAGCTGACGGAGAGTGTCGGTCAATGCGGTCGATTCGAAAAATGCCAGGGCACCGAATACCAGCACCAGATCCGGTTGCAAGGTGGATAAAACCCGCAGTTCGGCATCAATATCAGAGGTGCTTTCAAGAATGATCTGGCGGGTTTTCATGATGGATTTTCTGACTTTTATTGGTTGAATTCTTGACGTGGAAAACAGGGCGTGCGCCTTACCGTTTTCGGCAATTTGCTCCATGCGAAACCCCTGCTACATCCCTTGCCAGACAAAAAATCCATCGATTTCATTTGTCACGCTATGGGTGCGGATTGGTATAAAGCTGCTGCACGATTTCCTTTGCAATGGTGTCCAGCGGGACAATTTTTTCGACGCCGCCACGCTTGACCGCTTCCTTCGGCATGCCGTACACCACGCAAGTCGCTTCATCCTGGGCAATCGTACTCGCGCCCGCATTGTGCATCTCCAGCATGCCGGCAGCGCCATCGTCACCCATGCCGGTCATGATGATGCCAAGCGCATTGCCGCCGGCGCATTTCGCTACCGACCGAAACAGCACATCGACCGAAGGACGGTGTCGGTTCACCAGCGGGCCGTCGACAACTTCGACGAAGTATTGCGCTCCATTACGTCGTAACAACATATGTTTGCCGCCTGGTGCAATCAGTGCCCGCCCCGGCATGACACGGTCGTTGTTGGCCGCTTCCTTGACGGTAATCCGGCAAATTGCGTCAAGCCGTTCAGAAAATGCAGCGGTAAATTTTTCAGGCATGTGCTGCACAATGATGATGCCAGGCGATACCTGCGGCAGGGCGGTCAGCACCTTTTCGAGCGCTTGCGTGCCGCCGGTGGATGTGCCGATGGCCACCACCCGCTCCGTGGTCTGGATCATCGCGTGATGTTCGGCAGGTGCCAGGATGACGTCGGCCGTATGCTTGGCCTGCGCCACCGGCGGGGGAGGGCTGTGCGCCGCCAGTTGCTTGACGTTGGCGTTCGCCGCCGCCGTGACTGCCATGATCAGGTCGCTTGAGCTGTCGTGCAGAAATTGCTTCAATCCGAGCTTGGGTTTGGTGATGACGGCAAAGGCGCCGCAGGCCAATGCTTCCATCGTGGTTTTCGCGCCTTGCTCGGTCAGGGTCGAACAGATAATTACTGGCGTCGGCCGCTCATGCATGATTTTTTTAAGAAAAGTAATGCCATCCATGCGCGGCATTTCGATATCCAGCACGATCACGTCCGGCCATCCCGTCTGCATCCGTGTCATCGCGAGAATGGGGTCGGCCACCGCGCTGAGGACGGTGATGCGAGGGTCCGCATCAAGCAGTCCCGTCAGCACCTGGCGCACCACGGCTGAATCGTCCACCACCATGACTTTGATCGTATTCATATGGAGATTTTTTTATTTGTTGTTTATCGGGAAACGCGCTTGTAATGTACATCTCGAGTTGGGCAAGCAAGGGTGGTAACTGCTCGATGATTGCGCGCGCCTGGCTGATCGTCCCGGTAGCCGGCATTTCTTCAAGCGCCTGCCACAAATTGGCTAAACCGATGGCGCCGACCGAGCTCGCACTGGATTTATTGCGGTGTCCTAATGCGGCGATCAAGGGCAGATTTTCCTGAGCCAGCGCCGCATGGATCTCATCGATATTGCTTTGAGCAGTGTGCAGGAACAGAAAGGCAAACTTGCGGATTTTTTCCGGATTGTCGCCGAATGTTTGCGCCAATACGCGCAGGTCGATGACACTCTGATCGCATTCCGGTGCTGTATCGGAAAGGGCCAATTCGGGCACTGCCGCCAGGCTCGCGACAGGAGGCCGAGGCGCAGGATGCTGCGTTAAACATTTGGCGAGAACGGCATAAAATTGATCGGGCGAGATCGGCTTGCTGATGAAATGATTCATGCCGGCCGCCAGGCAGCTCTCGTGATCTGCGCGGCGTGCGTTGGCCGTCATGGCGATGATCAGATTGTGTGCCAGCAGCGGATCGGCGCGGATCTGGCGCGTGGCTTCCATGCCATCCATCACGGGCATCTGAACATCCATCAGCACGCAATTGAAACGTTCCCGGCGCAGCAGCGTGAGCGCTTCCTGTCCATTATTGGCGATGCTGACCTTGGCGCCGACAGCTTCCAGCAGTTCGGTTGCCACTTGCTGGTTGAACTGATTATCTTCGGTCAGAAGGATGTGGACGCCGGCGAATGCCGACAGATCGGAGGTGGCCGCGTCCAGCTCGTTGCCAGTGATCAGAAGCGACTCCATACCCGCCTGATCAAGGTACTTGCCGAAGCGTGCAGTGAACCAGAAAGTACTGCCTTCGCCTGGTTTGCTCTTGACCCCGACCTCGCCCGCCATTTGTCCGATCAAGCGCTTGCTGATGGCAAGTCCAAGACCGGTGCCGCCATATTTGCGGGTGGTGGAGGTGTCGGCCTGGTGGAACGATTGGAATAAGTGCGCGATCTCTGCCTGGCTCATGCCGATGCCGGTATCTTCTACTTCAAAATGGAGCAGGCAAGACGTTTGATCTTCTTCAAGCGTTTTGGCGCGGATGATCACTGCACCGCTTGCGGTGAACTTGACCGCATTGCTGGTGAAGTTGATCAGTACCTGGCTCAAGCGCAGTGGATCGCCGCGCAGTTGGCGCGTGACGCCGGGATCAATCTCGACGAAGAATTGCAACCCCTTGCTGCGCACTTTCTCCGCGACTTGATTGGTGACATTCGTGATCACAGTGTCCAGCTCGAAAGCAAGTGTTTCCAGTTCGAGCATGCCGGCTTCAATCTTGGAAAAATCGAGAATGTCGTCGATCAGGGCCAGCAGATGCTTGCCGGAATCCAGAATTTTTTGGACATAGTCGCGCTGCTTGAAGTTGAGTTCGGTTTTGAGCGCCAGATGCGCCATGCCGATGACGCTATTCATCGGGGTGCGAATTTCATGGCTCATGTTGGCAAGGAATTCGCTCTTGGTGCGGTTAGCTGCCTCGGCCTGCTCTTTGGCGATCTCCAGTTGAAATGTGCGTTCTTCGACCCTGGTCTCAAGCTGATCATTGAGATTGCGTAACGCCTCCTCGATTTTCTTGCGTTCGGTAATATCACCGACAAAGCCGTGCCATATGACACTGCCATCCTCCAGTTTCTCTGGCCGTGCCACGCCCAGTCGCCAACGCATGCCATGGTCTTGCATGCGCATCCGGAATTCGTGATGCCAAAGTTCCAGGGTCACTGCGGATTGCTCAAGCGAAGCCACCATTCCATCACCGTCATTGGGAGGACCAAGGGCAAACAGCGTCGCAGCATCCTGTTGCAGTTGCTCAGGCGAGAGTCCATGCGTGTTTGAAATCCCGGGGCTGATAAACGGGAAACTGTAGTGCCCGTCCGGGGATCGTTTGAGTCGGAATATGGTTCCTGGAATCTGCGCGGCCATTTTAAACAGCATGGCATCGTGCAGGCGCAGCTTCTCCATCAGCGATTTTGTTTCGGTGACATCAATGGAAATACCAATCAGGTATTGCGGCTTGCCTTCAGCGTCGAATACGGCTTTTTTGTAGATATGCAAAATGCGGTTTTCGCCCGATGCGGCGCTCTGGAACGATTCTTCCTGCTCGACGAGCTGCCGGCTGTCGAATGCCTCTTTATCCTTGGCGCGAAATGCCTGCATCAGATGGGGCGGAAACAGGTGGCTGCCATCGGTACCGCGCGCGTTGGAAAAATCGATCTCCAGCTGCAATTCAATGGCCCGGTTCATTAACAGGCATCGACCCTCGCAGTCCTTGATGAACAGCCCCACCGGCATCATGTCGAGAATGTCCTGCAGACGCTTCTCGCTCGCTTTCAAAACATCTGCTATCTTTTTACGCTCATTCAATTCGATGCTGATCCGCTGTGCAGTTTGTTCGGCAAGTGCGCGGCCACGCACCAGCAGCCAAGTGATCACTAGCAGCAGCAAGCTTACGCCAACACCGGAAATGGCAATGAAGCGCGATTTATTGTTCGTTAAATTCGCTTCAAAATTGGGGCGGGCATGAAACACCATGGTCCACGGCTGACCGGCAACCTCTATGGGGACAATTTTTTTAAACGGCGTAATGGGTTGAACGGCGTGGCGTACCTTATCCGAGTCGAACATCAAGGTTTCGTCGTTCATTTGTGTGCCGTCGTAAATTTCCACGTGAAGGTCGGAAAGCGCGTTGCTCAGAACCTCCTCCATCAGCTTATCCACAAGAAACGTGAGAGAGACCGATCCCATGAAATTGGCACGGCGATCGGCGATGGTCTCCAGTACTGCACCATTGCGATAGACCGCCTGGATCATTACTAAACCGGTCGCCATCTCTTTGTCATGCGCCACCAGCAACTTCGTTTTCGGGGAAAACGTGATGAGGCCGCTGTCGCGGAGCTGATTTGACACGGATTGGAGGTCTTTTTCGGAATAGATATCGAAACCGATGAGAGATAAATTCGCCGCATTGGGCGGTTCGCAATAAACGACAGGGCCGTAAACATCACGTGCACCAGCCGGTATGATTGTGTAATTCCGTATGCCTTGCTGACGCATTGCCGCGACATGTGCGTCTTTCTGCCGGGCGGGCACAGACTGCACAAAGGCGATAGTTTTAATGCCGGGATATTCACTATCCAGCTTTAGCGCAGTGACATATGCATGGAATTTATCGCGGTCCATGCTCTGGCTGGCGGCAAACAATCCCTGAACGCCACGCAGCACCTCTTCATAAGAGTGCATGCGTTGCCTGACGTGCTCGACGGCGTCATGCACGTGAAAATCAAACGTGTTTTGAAATTCTTTCTCTTCGGCTTGTTTTTCATTCTTCCATAACAAGTGCGTCGTAGTCAGGGCAATGAGCAGCACCAGCCATGGCAGTAAATCGCCGAAACGCAATGAACCCAACACGCTTTCACGATATTGCTTTGTCATGTTCTCATGGTCCGAACAAGTGTCATGGGGGACTCATCTATTCAATGACCGGCGGCACTGTCTCCGTCGGCTTGATCTGGCGCGACCAGACATCGCCGCTGTGGACCTCAAATATGATTTGCCGATGGCCCACGCCAAACAGGCTTTCCGAGGTGATCTGAATGCCATGCAAACGCAGTAAATGGCGCGCGGCTTCGCCATTTTTCTGGCCGACGTTCACGGTACCGCTGCGCGACTGCCGGGGGAACATATTGCCGCCGCCGAAAATCTTCGCCTGGCATTCAGTCAGCGGCACTTTCGCACGTGCCAATTCCCGTGACATCAGCCACATCGCTTCATCGCCATAACGGCCATCCGGTTCGGACCTCGGACCGCAGCCTCGATTCGCCAGCAGGAAATGCGACATCGCCCCGATACGCCGGGTGGGATGCCACAGCGTGATCGACACGCATGAACCCAGCAAGGTACGTATCCGGTAATCCGCATCGCCCACAAAATACTCGCCGGGTTGCAGAAATATATCGATCAGATTTTCTTCTTGGCTCATGGCGCTACGCCTTGCGATAAATCGAGGGTGCCAGAAGCTGCACCGCATCAGTGATGTCGTTCAGACTTTCCGAATGGCCAATGCAGAAATAGCCGCCGGGCTTTAACAATGACAGTACACGACCAACCACCTGTCGCTTGGTGTCGCCGTTGAAATAAATCATGACGTTACGCAGGAAGATCACGTCGAAGAGACCGAGTTGCGGCAGCGATGCATTCAGATTGGCATGCATGAATTGCACCCGGCTGCGCAGGCTGCGCTCTATTAATAGCGTGCCTTGCTGCTGGCCGGTTCCCTTCAGACAAAACCGCTTCAGGTAAGCCGGCGGAATATGTCTGGCGCGCTCCTCCGGGTAATGTCCGATGCGCGCCTTCTGTAGCACGCGCGTGCTGATGTCGGTGCCGAGCACTTCCCACTGTGTGTCCCCCAGACAGTCGGCCAGCACCATGGCGATGCTGTAGGCTTCTTCGCCGGTCGAGCTGGCGGCACTCCATACACGAAGGGCTTGCGAGCGCTTGTGTGCTGCCAAGGCTTGCTCGCGCAAGAAGTCGAAATGCTTTTGTTCGCGAAAAAAGTAAGTCTCGTTGGTCGTCAACAAATCCACTGCGGTTTGCACTTCGGCAGGCATGTCGCCGCTGCTCAGCAGACGGAAATACTCGCCGTAGCTGTTGACGCAGCATTGTTGCAAGCGCTTGGACAGGCGGCCGCTGACCAGCGCCTTCTTGGCCGGTGACAAGGTGATGCCGGCGACTTCGTAGATAAAGTTCTGGAACTGAGTAAACTCTTGGTCGCTAATGGTAATGATGCTCATCGTATTTTCGATTATTGACAAAAGGTACCGCAAGCGGTGAGCTGCGCGCCGGTAAAAAAACGCTCAGGCTGCAAATGCATTCCAACGTTCATATTACTGAGTTTTCAGGAGGTCAATGACAGAGTCAGGCATTGATGCATTCGCCCCCCTAGAGCGGTTTGCGGATCAGTGTAAGGGGCCAATCTTGGGCCTGGCTCGGTGTCCTTGCAGGACGCGCAACGGCTTGCAAGCCGTTGCCGTTTCGCAGGCAGCCGGCATGCCGGCTGA
>CBINHE010000078.1:0-19364 GCA_966250375.1 uncultured Oxalobacteraceae bacterium | reverse complement strand
CAAAAATCGATTGATCGCGTCGTGACTCATATCATCCATGTGGTTGGCAAAATTCATGAGCGTAGGGCTAATCGGACTCACCAATAAATATTGGCAGCAATCGAGTCGGGTTGGGCGTTTTGGCATGACTGGAACTTTACGCAATCGCTCTCGTTTTTAGGTTTGCATCATTACATCTTGTTACACTTCTACGGTTTTTACGTAAGTCCCAATTATTAATCCATCCATTCCAGACAAGCGACCCAATATCGTAAATACGCAGCAACCCAAATTATCGGCGACCAGATCCACGAAAAGTCGTACCACTTCAACAATGTTTTTTAAGCTACCTACATTCATGATCACGATTTACCACAATCCACACTGCTCCAAGTCACGTGAAGCATTGGCGCTGGTCGAGCACTTTTCGACCGCGAAAGGCCTAACGCTCCATGTGGTGGACTATCAAAAAACGCCGTTGACACTGGAGCAACTCACTTCATTGCAGCAGCAACTCGGCGTCGCCGTACGCGAGATGGTGCGTGACAATGAAGAAGAATATGCGGCACTGAATCTGATGCAGGCCAATGACGCAACGCTGCTGCAAGCAGTTGGCGCACATCCAAAACTGCTGCAGCGCCCGATCGTCGTCCGTGACGGACGCGCAGTAATCGGGCGTCCACCGGAACGCATTAATGTATTGCTGGAGCCGGCATAATGGCCCAGCGCTTGCCTATTTGAAAACTTTATCGCCGCAAAAATTCCTCACGATGAGAATCCGAGCAGCAATCCAAGCGAATACTGTCCTAATTTTCGCCATTTACGCAGTACTTTGCGTGAACGTGCGCACCGGCGAAACAGGACCACTCCGTATTTAAGACACTTTTTGAAATAGACACTCGGCGGTATCTCGATATCGCCGGTTTCCCACATGACTTAGCTATGGCAAAGAGAACCCGCTCATTGCGCCGATTTGCGCTGTCAAAAATGCCAAGGCTGACACCACCAGCGCCGAGCCGAACGGCAGGCAGAAAATTTTGCCGCGCAATTTGAAACGTACATCGCCTGGCATCCGCCATGCGCCCAATTTTTGCAAGCCTGGCAACAACGCGGGAAAGATGATCAATGCAATGAAAATAACAGCAACCCAACGAATCATGCCACTCCTTCAGAACGCAAAATGGTGTCAAGGCTGCATTAAACGTTTATTTCAGCAAGCGCGCCACGACAAACACCAGCGTCGACAGCAACACGGTGGACGCGAATGGCAAAAAAATGGTCTTGCCGAACAAGGTAAATTTAAGATCGCCCGGTAAGCGGCCGACACCTAGTTTTTCCAGCCATGGCAATGCGGCAGAGAATACGATCAACGCGATGAAAATGGTCAGCAACCAACGGATCATGTGCGGCTTTCAGAAGAAGTGCAGGTCTTCGTGTCTGGGCGGCGCAGGCACGAAGGCCTGCACTGCCGGTACACGCTACAGCCGGTCGCTGCGGTCATTGCGACTAAATTTCCCGGGCAGGCGCACCTGTTTGCCGACAACCAATACCTTGAACAATTCCCCCATCTCGGCTGGGGAAATCAGCTTTTGCACCGCATTGGCTTGCGGCAAATAACGCAACTGATCGGTCGGCGATGTACGCAGCAGCAAGTCGCCAATGCCGGCATCCAGCAGGAACGCCGCTTGGCTTGTATAGCCCAGCATTTCCAGCCCGCCCCCGGTCGCCGCGCGCGCCATCGCCGTGAAGTCCACATGCGCGGTAATGTCTTGCAAACCCGGCAAATACAGGGGGTCGTCGTGCGCATGATGGCGGTAATGGCACATCAGCGTGCCCTGCGCGCGTTGCGACAGATAATACTCATGCGCCGGGAAACCATAGTCGAAAAACAGCGCAGCCCCACCCAAACCGGAATTATGATGTCCGGCGCACAGCATTTCCGCCAGCGACTTCATGAAACCAATGGCCATCGGGTGCACTTCGGTCAGATAACCAATGGGCAAGCTATCGGCGTCCGGGATTTGCGCGATCAGCGCCGGATCGCAGGCACGGTCGCGGTACACAAACTTTTTCGCCGACAGACCTGAGAGACCGATGCCGCGTTCTTTCCAGCCATGCTCGGTCTTGATCACCAGATGCACCGGCATGGCGTCCAGCACTTCATTGCCCACCACAACGCCGGAAAACGCAGGCGGGAATCGGTCCAGCCACACCACCTGCGGAAAGCCGCGCAAGGTCTTTTCTTGCCGTGCACGCAATTCGCCCGACACTTCGACAATCAGATAGCGATGAATGGTCACCCCCATTTCCGCCAGTTCGGTCAAAATGTCGAAGGCCAGCTTGCCGCTGCCGGCACCGAATTCCATGATTTGCGGTGCGCTCCGGGTCATCAGCTCGGCCGCGACATGCGCGATTGCATCGCCAAAAAGCGGCGTGATTTCGGGTGCGGTTGTAAAATCCCCGTCTTTCCCCAGTTTTGCCGCGCCGCCGCTGTAATAACCCAAGCCAGGCGCATATAGTGCTAGCTCCATATAACGCGCAAAGGAAATCCAGCCGGAATTGTGCCGAATATCATTGGCAATCAGGGTTTGGAGTGAGCGCGACGCGGTCAGCGCGTCGAAGGAAGGTTCAGGCAATTGCAGTTGCATAATCGATATTGTATTTTGAAATGGGCAGGAGGTTGTGAAGAAATTGTGAGAAATACGCGCATGGCCGACCAGAAATCACTCGCCCACACGGTTTCCTGCACCCTTACGATCGGACAGACCACCTTCTATGACAACAGAACGACAAAAAGTTGCACTTGTGACCGGCGGCGCCAAGCGTATTGGCCGCGCGATCGCGCTCGCGCTGGCGCAACACGGCTGGGATGTGGCAGTACATTATGGGCAGTCGGCGACCGATGCGGAAGCGACCGTGCACGACATCAAAGCACTGGGCAGGCGCGCCGCCGCGGTGCAATGCGATCTGGCTGATGAAGCGGCGGTAAAGACGCTGGTGACGCGCGCCGCTGCTGCGCTCAGTGCGTCGATTTCATGCGTAGTCAATAATGCATCGTTATTTGATTACGACAGCGCTGCCGATTTTTCGTTTGCACGGCTTGATGCGCATATGCATGCCAACCTGGCAGCACCGGTCTTGCTGGCGCAGGCATTGCACGCTGCAACACCGGAAGGATCGCAAGCGGTGATGATCAATCTGCTTGACCAGAAACTGTTCAATCTGAATCCGGATTTTTTGTCGTACACCCTGTCGAAAGCGGCGCTACACAGCGCGACCACAATGCTGGCGCAGGCGCTGGCGCCAAAAGTGCGCGTGGTCGGTGTCGCACCGGGCATCACGATGGTGTCGGGCGAACAGAGCGATGCCGGATTCGCAAAAGCGCACACAGTCACGCCGCTCGGTCGATCCAGCGCGCCGGACGACATCGCCGCCGCTGTGTGCTTTGTCGCTGAAGCGCCAGCCATGACCGGCACGACCCTCGTGGTCGATGGCGGCCAACATTTGATTTCCCTGCAACGCGATGTGATGTTTGTTGCAAAATAAACCAGCACGCAATTACTCCATTAAAAACATGTTCTCCTCTCTTTATCATCCTGGCTTGACCGATTGCCGCCGTCTCTTTTTGCGCAACTACGAGGTGCAAATCAATATCGGCGTACATGAATTCGAAAAGAAAGGCGAGCAACGCGTGCTGATCAATGTCGATCTGTTCATCCCGCTCGCCGTATCGACGCCGAAAGAAGATCATCTGGTCGAAGTGGTTGATTACGATTTCATGCGCGACACGATCGCCAAGCGCATGGAGCAAGGCCACATCCACCTGCAGGAAACCCTGTGCGACGATGTCGCGCGCGCGATGCTGGAACATCCGAAAGTGCGCGCGGTGCGGGTGTCGACCGCCAAGCCGGACGTGTATCCGGATTGCGAAAGCGTCGGTGTCGAGGTATTCCACGTCAAGGAAAGTTTGTAATTGCCGGAGTCTGTCATGAATGAATTGGGAATGGAAACCGTAATCATCGATGTGCCGGAAACGGACGCTGCGCTCAGCTTGAAAAAAGCCGATAAGATCGCATACGAAAATAACAAGCTGCACAAGCGTCTGTGCCGTCAGGTCGGGCAGGCGATCGGCGACTTCAACATGATCGAGGATGGCGACCGCGTGATGGTGTGTCTGTCCGGCGGCAAAGATAGCTATGGCTTGCTCGATATTCTGTTGACGCTGCGGGAACGCGCTCCTATCCATTTCGATATCGTCGCGGTCAACCTCGACCAGAAGCAGCCGAATTTTCCGGCACACATCCTGCCCGAATATCTGACCAAGCTCGGCGTGCCCTTCCATATCGAAAACCAGGATACCTACAGCATCGTCAAACGCGTGATTCCGGAAGGGAAAACGACTTGCTCTCTATGTTCGCGACTGCGGCGCGGGATTTTGTATCGCGTCGCCGACGAATTAGGCGCGACCAAGATCGCGCTCGGCCATCATCGTGACGACATTCTGGAAACCTTCTTCCTCAACATGTTCTTCGGTGGGAAACTGAAGGGCATGCCGGCCAAGCTGCAGTCGGACGACGGCAAGCACATCGTGATTCGGCCGCTGGCGTATGTGAAGGAAGTCGATATGACGCGTTATGCGGAGATCAAGCAATTCCCGATCATTCCGTGCGACTTGTGCGGCAGCCAGGAGAACCTGCAACGCAAGCAAATCAAGGGCATGCTGCGCGAATGGGACAAAAAAAACCCAGGCAGAGTAGACAATATTTTTGCCGCGCTATCGACGGTCGCGCCATCGCATTTGATGGATCGTAAACTGTTTGATTTTGTGGGCTTGCAGGCGACCGGTTTGTCCGATGCGAATGGTGATATCGCGTTCGATGATGAACCTTGTGCGACGACGGTGGTGTCGAGCATTATTCCGCTGCGGTCGGCAAACGATTGAGCGTTCCATAACGCTCAATCCGAATGTCATAACCATGCAGCGGGTTACAAACCTGCCCTGCTTCTAATCGATTCGCGATCAAGCGCTCTGCGCGGCCAGCGTATCGAAATTATCGATCTATTGTTGCAGTCTCCGGATGGCGTGCGCCTTTTGCGTCGGCGTCGTGCTATTGATGATCAGCGCCGCCATGCTTGCCACGCCCTCCTTTGATGCATTGAAAAATTGCGCATGCTCGGCCATACCGGTGCGCTCGAAGACCAGTACTGCGTAATCTTTCAGCAATAGCATGGTCGCATCGCGGCTCGGTTTCTCGGCCTGGATTTTCTTCAATACTGCAATCATTTCCCGCTGCCGATGCATGCGATCCGCCAACCACAAGGCGTTGTCGAGCGGTCGAGCGTCGGACGCGCAGCGTATCAGCGCTTCCTGCTCGCGGCTGAAATCGCCAAACCAGTATTCGGCCTGCTCCATGACTTTTTTGAAACGCAAGCGTTGATGCTGCTCAATATCTCCACGCAGATAATCTTTACGATAGTCATCGTTATTGACGACGAACTTCTTTTCAATACGTGCGATCTGTTGCGGCCGCAACGTCAATGCCAAATCGGCCAAATCGGGCAAGGCTTTATCGATTGTCAATAAGGCGCGTTGTTTGGCCTCATCGTAATTGGTCAATATTTCCGCCGTGCTGACATTGCACTGCACTTGTTTCTGCGCGAGCCTCAACAACTGCACGTAATCCTGAAGTTAGGTTTTGTGATGCCATGCAAACAGCTTTTCAATGTCTCTTTTGACCCATGGCTGCTGCTCGGCTTCGACATCGATATATCGGTTCAACCACCAATAGGTAAGGCTTTCGCCATGGTTATAACCGAGCCGGGCCGCACAGCAACCGGCCAGCAACAGCACTGTCAAAATCAGCGCGGTTTTAATCGCCATGGTGCAGAATGGTCACATGATAAAATTTTGCATCTCAATATGTTGGAAACAGAGTAGTGCATTGCCTCGGCAGCGCATGTACTTGCTCCTCAAGAATCCGGAATACCTATGAACATTGTCATTCTCGCGGCCGGCATGGGAAAACGCATGCAGTCTGCGTTGCCGAAGGTCCTGCATCCACTGGCCGGCAAGCCGCTTTTGTCACATGTGATCACCACCGCACGTGCATTGTCGCCTTCCCGCTTATGCGTAATTTATGGCCATGGCGGTGACATGGTGCCGGAATTGTTACAAGCGCCCGATCTTGCGTTTGCGCGGCAAGAACCGCAGCTCGGAACCGGCCACGCCGTGATGCAAGCCATACCGCACTTGGATGATGAAGCATCAACACTGATCTTGTACGGTGATGTTCCGTTGACCGCCGCCAGTTCCTTGCAAGCGCTGTTGGACATTGCAGGCAAAGAAAAGTTGGCGATCCTCACGATTGAAATGGAAAATCCGACCGGCTACGGCCGCATCGTGCGCGAGCAAGGCGAGATTGTCCGGATTGTCGAGCAAAAAGATGCAAGCGATGCAGAGCGCGCAATCCAAGAAATCAATACCGGCATCATGGTCGTGCCCACTACAAAACTAAAGGAATGGCTGGCAACGCTTTCCAACAACAATGCGCAGGAAGAATATTATCTGACCGATATCGTGGCGCGCGCCGTTGCCGACCGCGTACCGGTCGTGTCCGCACAACCCTCTGCCCTCTGGGAAACCCTAGGCGTCAATAGCAAAGTACAGCTGGCCGAACTGGAACGCATTTATCAACGCAACCTCGCCAACGCACTGCTGGAGCAAGGCGTAACACTCGCCGATCCGACGCGCCTCGATGTGCGCGGCAGCTTGATCTGCGGACGCGATGTCAGCATTGATGTCGGTTGTATATTCGAAGGCAAGGTGACGCTGGAAGACGGCGTAAGTATCGGCGCACATTGCGTAATCAACAATGCGCGCATCGGTAAAGGCGCCGACATCAAACCGTTTTGCCATATTGAAGATGCCATCGCCGGCGCCGCATCGGTGATCGGACCGTATGCCCGACTGCGCCCCGGCACCGAACTGGCCGAAGGTGTCCATATCGGCAATTTTGTCGAAGTCAAAAACAGCCAAATTGCCGCGCACAGCAAGGCCAATCACCTCGCCTACGTCGGCGACGCGAGCATCGGTTCGCGTGTCAATATCGGCGCCGGCACGATTACCTGCAACTATGATGGCGCCAATAAATTCCGCACCGTCATCGAAGATGATGTCTTCATCGGCAGCGATACACAGCTGGTGGCGCCGGTTACCGTTGGAAAAGGGGCGACCTTAGGTGCAGGAACCACCTTGACCAGGGATGCGCCAGCAGGCAAACTCACCGTGTCGCGCGCAAAGCAAATCACGATCGAGGGTTGGCAGCGACCGATCAAGACAAAAAAGTGAGATTCGGATAATGAGCGCCCTCCCCCTCAATAAACTTGAAGCGTTCAACTACATTGTCGCGGAGATCGAGATCGGCGAACTCATCTTCCCGACCAGTGTGAATGCTGCACTCAAGTTGCAGCAAGCCCTTGACGACCCCGATTGCCATATAGAGACAGCCATCCAACTGGTGCTGGCCGAACCTTTGCTCTCGGCGCGTACGGTGGCGCTTGCCAATTCGGCGGCATTCCATCGCACCGGCGGCACTGTCATCACCAACGTGCGTACCGCCGTCATGCGCCTGGGCTACAAGAATCTGCATACCCTGGTCGCCAGCATGGTAGTGCGCAATTTCGGCAGCAAGATCGTCGATCCGTTGGTACGCGCGAAGGCAGAGCAACTTTGGCAACACACTGTGCATGTCGCCGCGCTCGCGAAAGTCATCGCGCGCCGGATAACTTATGTGAACGCCGACACCGCCATATTTGCCGCCATTGTTCATGAAGTAGGCGGTTTCTATCTGCTGTCCCGCGCTGAAGAATTTCCAAGCCTGCTGGACGATAACCCCGAGAATTGTCAGGCGAGCAGCGAGGACATCATCGCTCGTGAAGTCATGAATAAGCTCTCGATACCCGAACCGGTCAGTAGCGCAATTGAAGCACTGCGCACAAGCTTGCTGACGATTCCGCCCGACTCGCTGACGGACACGCTGCTGCTGGCCAATCACTTTGCGCCAGTCCTCTCTCCCTTGTTTCGGCAAGCAACCGCAACGACTAGCCAATCCGAATCGCTACTCGACTTCGTGGCAAATAATGAAAAACTACTAAACAGCATTGTTGAAGAATCCGCCGCCGAAGCCAGATCGATGAGTGCTGCACTTCTGGCATAGCCGAACAAGGAAACAAGATCAGACCGCAATGCAGGTCTCGAATTTACTGCGGTGTATCGAAAAGAAACTGCGCACGTTACGCACATTCGCATGCAACGCAAACAGCCGATGCGCGAGCGCATGGTAAGCAGGCATATCGGCCACCTGCACCACCAGCACAAAATCCGGCCCCGGCGACACGCGATAGCACTGCAATACCGCCACCTCCCGCGCCACCAGCGCTTCGAATTCTGCCTGCCGCTCCGCCGCCTGCACGTCGAGCGTAATCTCCACAATCGCCGTAAGTGCCGCCCCCACCTTGTCCGGCGCAATGATCGCGACCTGTTTCTCGATCACACCGGCATCGACCAAGCGCTTGACGCGGCGCAAACAGGTTGGCGGCGACGCATGCACCTGCACGGCGAGCTCATTATTGGTTTGCGAGGCATCGGCTTGCAAGGCGTTCAAGATACGCCGGTCCAATTCATCCAGCACAATTGCAGATTCACTCATGATTATTGTTTAAAATAATTCCAGTATTTTGAATTTATATTTCACACGCATAACGCATTGAAATAATACTTCAAATAATGTCCTATTTAGATAACTTATTTCACATCACGTCCTCTAGCATGAGTCTCTTACTTTTTAATTCAATAAGAGGTTTCCATGTGCGGCATCGTCGGCGCAGTAGCGCAACGCAATATCACCCCCATCCTGATCGAAGGACTGAAACGGCTGGAATATCGCGGCTATGATTCGTGCGGCGTGGCGCTGCATGTCGATGGCAAGTTGCAGCGCTCGCGCAGCACATCACGCGTGGCCGACCTGGAAACCCAAGTCAGCAAGACCGAACTGAGCGGCTTCACCGGCATCGCACACACCCGCTGGGCCACGCACGGCGCGCCGGTATCGCATAACGCGCATCCGCACTTCTCGCGCGAACGCATCGCGCTAGTCCACAACGGCATCATCGAAAACCACGATGAACTGCGCGCCGAGCTGGAGGGAGTTGGCTACGTATTCGAGAGCCAGACCGACACCGAAGTCATCGCGCATCTGGTCGACCACATGTACACCGGCGACCTGTTCGAAACCGTGCAGCAGGCGGTCCAGCGCTTGAGCGGCGCGTATGCGATCGCGGTATTTAGCCGCGACGAGCCCCACCGTGTGGTCGGCGCGCGCCAAGGCTCGCCCCTGATCGTCGGTGTCGGCGACGGCGAAAATTTCATCGCATCCGATGCGATGGCGCTGGCCGGCACCACCAATCAAATCATTTATCTCGAAGAAGGCGACGTCGTCGACTTGCAACTGCAGCGCTACTGGATCGTCGACGTTGACGGCAAAGCGGCGCAGCGCGACGTAAAGACCGTGCATGCGCACACCGGCGCGGCCGAACTCGGCCCATATCGCCACTACATGCAAAAAGAAATTTTCGAGCAGCCGCGCGCCATTGCCGACACGCTCGAAGGCGTCTCCGGCATCATGCCGGAACTGTTCGGCGACAAGGCCTTCGGCATCTTCAAGAAAATCGACTCGGTGCTGATCCTCGCGTGCGGCACCAGCTATTATTCCGGCCTGACCGCCAAATACTGGATCGAATCGATCGCCGGCGTGCCGGTCAATGTCGAAATCGCCAGCGAATACCGCTACCGCGACAGCGTGCCGAATCCGAATGCGCTGGTCGTCACGATCTCGCAAAGCGGCGAGACGGCCGACACCTTGGCCGCGTTGAAACATGCACGCGCACAGGGCATGCCAAACACACTCACCATCTGCAATGTTTCCACCAGCGCGATGGTGCGCGAATGCGAACTGGCCTACATCACGCGCGCCGGCATCGAAGTCGGCGTCGCCTCCACCAAGGCGTTCACGACGCAGTTGGCCGCACTATTTCTGCTGACGCTCACGCTGGCGCAAGTCAAAGGCCGCCTGAGCGACGAGCAGGAAGCCGCCCATTTGAAAGCGATGCGCCACCTGCCGGTATCGATCAGCGCGGTGCTCGCGCTGGAGCCGCAAATCATCGCGTGGGCCGACGACTTTGCGCGCAAGGAAAATGCGTTGTTTTTGGGACGCGGCTTGCATTATCCCATTGCACTGGAAGGCGCGCTGAAGCTGAAAGAGATTTCCTACATTCACGCCGAAGCATATCCGGCAGGCGAATTAAAACACGGTCCGCTGGCGCTGGTGACGCAGGAAATGCCAGTCGTCACCGTGGCGCCGAACGACACCCTGATCGAAAAACTCAAATCCAACATGCAGGAAGTCCGTGCGCGCGGCGGCCAACTCTATGTGTTTGCCGATGCGGATTCGCGCATTGCGCCGAGTGAAGGGATTCATGTGATCCGGTTGCCGGAACACTATGGCGTGCTGTCGCCGATTTTGCATGTGGTGCCGCTGCAGTTGCTGGCGTATCACACGGCGCTGGCGCGCGGTACTGATGTGGACAAGCCGCGGAATTTGGCGAAATCGGTGACGGTGGAATGACGGTACAGACACCCGCTTTGCAATGCTCGGAAACAATAAAGTCAGTCGGGCGACAATAAAGTTCGTCGGGGTTTTGAAATGAAATTTTTACAATAATTCGGTTGGCGATACCGATTTTTCTTGAGGGCACTACGATCATTTAAGGCCAACCTATGTAGGTTGGCCTTAAAATTGGCCCCTCTAATCACACAATTCAGAGTGAGCACTCGCTTAACTCACGCCAATACCCAATAACACCGTACCCAAGTCTTTCAATATCTTAAAAGAGCGCACGTTGTGCGGCGCTCTTGATCAGGCGGATCAAAGACCTGATCAGATAGAATGCTGCACATAAGGTGTAATTGACTCTCGTGCACCATAGTGCTTAACGGCTCCACGACAAAAGGTGCGCCTGAAGCAGGCTAGGTTGACAGTTGTCATTTATAGCAGCAGTTTTGAGAACATCCCCTCGCCAAAGGGATGAAAGCTGAAAGCTTTTGTAAGCCTTGCCGGTCCGCTCTGGATAATCTCCAGTTATTGCCGCCAGACGAAATCGCTTCCAGCCCGAACGGCAGCTCTTCTCAATTTGAAACAGCCCATTTTTGCGCCAGTGAAAAAGGTTGACCGTTAATCGGGGCGACTTTCAGTTTAGGGTAGGGAAAAGCGCGCCACAACCAATCCCCAAACTGCATCTTGAATAACAAACGCTCTCCCTGCGTCACCTTGCCGCCGCAATGAAGTCCGCTGCCATCAAAAATGACAATGTCGCCAACATCTCCATTTGCAACAAAAATGTCATCGCTGGAAAATTTCCTCAGCACAGTTTGATCAACATAGCGCGCGACGTTGTCTTCTTCCACGCAATCCGCAGACGGAGAGTAGGATCTGCGCGCACCCCCATCATGAGAGCCTTTGAGAAAGCTCAGTGCGCCGTTATCAACGTTCACCTTCCCTAAATAAACCAATATCTTGATGATTGGCCTAGTCTTTTCAATGAACCTGTTATCTCCGATATAAACGGTGTCCCTATGCCAAAGCTGAGACGAAAATTTGGGCTTTTCGTTTGGCACGTTCAACCAGACGTTGTAATCCATCAGCCATGCGAAGCATCGGAAATATGAATTCATTAATCCCAAGAGTTCAGGCCTTAATGCAACCTGCGCAAAAATATCCTCCGCATTGGCCTCGACCAGCTTATTCCCCAGCAAGCGCAGCCAGTAATCCCGTTTATCAACTGTCGAATTCGGCACCACTTTTTGATAAAGCGGGTCTTCGAAACGGCTACTTTGGAACTGCTCCTTGAGATTTTTTGCATGTGTGAGAAGTTCATCCAGCATGTGCTGCGGCAATCCCATATCTTTCCAATTACATTTGACAATGCCGTCACGCACCAGGGTATCCAGAGTTTCTTGCCGGTGCGGCTTGCCCCCCAACATCCTCCAGCTCAACGATGCATTGATCTGCTTGAAATGATTGCGAGGCGACAAATATGGAACGGTCATGCTTGCTCTCCTTGTTTAGTGCGTGATGGAATCGTTTCATGGCAATACGGGGTTTCTTCACCTGTGGAAATAGGGTGAACACCTCAAGATATGCACATCCCCCTCAGTCAGCGCAATCGGCCGGCTTTGACCCAATCCGCTCGGACAGGAAGCGCAGCACCTCGAGTTTCCGAGCAAGATGGTCAGCACCGTTTTCATACAATCCGTGTCCCACTTCTTCGCCGAAATGTGCAAGCACCCGGGTTTCGCGAGTGGTGAGGCATCGTATCTGCGTTATCCATGACAGCACCGGCGCAGGAGGACACCGCCAGTCTCGCATTCCGCCTACCAGCAACATGTCCGGATAGGGCAGCGATTGCATCGTGGCCATCGGACAAATCATGCGCAAATGTTCTTCCGAGCCGCCCCACTCTTCATGCTCCGCCTCTGATAATGCGGATTGCCCCTCGATCAAAGCATCGGCGACATTGAGGAAGGGATATTCCATGACGGCCGCAGAAAACCGATGCGGAACGAAATTGACTGCACACGCCACTATGGCAGCACCAGCGCTGCGTCCGATTGCGGCAAGACGATTCGAATACCCTGCTTCGGAAAGCCACTGCGCTGCCTCAAGAAAATCGAGCACCGCACGCAAGCGGTTTTTCCCTCGCCCGGCTTCATGCCAGGACGGGCCGAATTCACCGCCGCCCCGAACATGAACCATCGCGTACAACACGCCGCTTTCAATAAGCTCAAGGCGCGTGGCGGAATAATCCGGAATTGCAGTTCTGCCGTAACTTCCATAGACGTAGAGTACGGTCGGCATTGGCGCACATGGACGACCCGCATGATCAAGCTGGTCACTGCGGCATGCTGCAGTCAGCAAGATTTCCTGGCCGTCGGATGCCTCGAATCTGATGGAAAACGTCGTGAACCGATCGCAGGCAACTATTGGCGCCGTTTCGGATCGTGTCAGCGCGCCGGTCTGCACATGCCAACGAATTGTTTGAGGGCGGTCGATCAAGGACTGCCCCCGCAAATACGGGTCCGAGTCAGCCGCTACATGCGACAGCGAAAAATGAAATTGCCGAAGGTGCTGAGGAACAAGCGCAAACTTGCACTTCCCATTGTGTCGACCCACTGAAACCGGCAAAAAAGAAGTGCCTCGATTGACGATGAGGAGCAGGTGCTGGGCCGTTAAAGCGATCGCATGCGGAAAACAATACTCGAACGATGCCAATTGTTCCAAGCTGCATACAGCGGCTGGATTTGGGCAGGCCGGCAGCACGGTTCGCGATATGCTCATGCCGTTACTTGCTGACAGCGCAACGAATATGCCATTCCTGTCGGCGCATGCAAGAACAATGCAGGGCTCCGTTCCCACCTGAATCGGCAGGGAACACTTGCTGACAGCGCAACGAATATGCCATTCCTGTCGGCGCATGCAAGAACAATGCAGGGCTCCGTTCCCACCTGAATCGGCAGGGAACATACGGCCGGCAACCCTTCGGCAGCGTCACGAAAATCAATGAAGCATACTTTTCCGGCCACGACCGATTTACCGATGATCAGCACGCCTTCCCGGTCTGCCCACGGAACCAGTCGGTAAAAGAAGCATCGATCGGCATCTTCAAATACATTGGCGACATGAACCGCGCCACTGTCCTCCACATGGAGACAGAGGACGCGGCAAGGTCGATGCTCGGAATTTTCCTGCAAGGCCAGAAGCTGCGACCTGTGCGGCATGGAGACCATCCACGTAAGTCGAACCATTGCAGGACCACTCGGTACGCGTGGCGCGCTGCGTGCGGTTGCTGGACGGCAGCTTGACCAGTCGAGCAATGCGTTCAATGTCTTCTTTCTGGTCCTGAAAGTATCTTTGGTAAGACTTGTTCTCCTCCAAGACCATGGATCTTAGCCTTGCATCACCATCCGCCGTTCCCGGATCGGCGGGTGGTCGGGAACAGTCGGCGGTGTCGGAAAATCCCGAATTCATTTCCTCTCCAGGCTGGCAAGCTGTTTTCGATCGATTTTCCCGGTAGGCCCGAGTGGCAGCCCGGCAAGGATATGCACTTGCGCCAATTGGATCTCTTCCCGCCATGCCTGATGCACAAGTTGCCGAAGCCGATCGACAAGCAAATCGTCCGCACGGCCGGGATCATGCAATGAAATGTAGGCGGCCAGCCGCTTCGGACCGGCCGTGCCATGGCCTGCAACGAGTACGGCGACTTGCTTGACAGCGTGGTCGGAGGCAAGCATCTTTTCCACATCGCTTAGCGGCATATGCTGGCCCGCAATCACAATAAGATCCGTCACACGTCCAATAAGCCACAAGGCTCCGGCGCCATCTTTATATGCCGCGTCTCCTGTATGCAGCCAAGCATCCCGTATCGCATTCGCAGTCATCTCCGGCCGGCGAAAATATTCGGCCGCCATCGCCTTGCTCCGAACCACGAGCTCACCCGGCTCATCTGGCGCAGACTCGCGTCCCGATCCATCGAGCGCGACAATGCGCAGCGCAATGCCGTCGATGGCGAAACCCGCTGCCCCCGCATATCGGGCATCGTCGCCGCGATTGACGCATATCGGCCCACACTCTGCCAAGCCATATGCATGGATGATGGGGAACGACTTCAATTTGTAAAAGGTGGAACGGGTCTCGGCAGCAAGCGCTTCGCCACCGCTATGGCATTCTTCAAGCGAATCGAGCAGGGACGGTTTTTCGCCGTGCAGCTCAATCAAGGCCTGTATGAGACGTGGAAATGAAAGAAGGATTTTCGGCTTGAATCGCTCCACTCGCAGGATGAAATCCGCCACACCCGTTTCGCTTGAAACAGCAAGCGGCCGGCCGCAAGCCATATTCAACAAGGCCAATTGCATACCGCCAAACGAGGCGCACGGCATGCTAAAGACATCCACCCCCCGCGGATACAGTTGCATGGTGTTGTCGACCAGGTGAGACAAGGACCTAATACTATGTGCAACGCCTTTCGGTTCGCCTGTGGTGCCGGAGGTGTAGGCTACCAACGCCACTGCATCCATCTCCCCGGACTGACTGGCCAACACACATCCGGCCTCACCATTTCGCGCGGCAGACAATTGCGGAACCGAAACAAGCAATGGCCGGGAGCGACTGTTCCCAAGCAGCGCCGATAGCCTCGTTTCCCTCCAATCGCTCACTAACACATCCGGACAGGCTGCCTCCAGTTGCGCGTTCAGCTCGCGCGCATTGTTTGCAGGATTCAACGGAACCGCAACACCTTGCAGATACCAGATTGCATATATGGTGGCATACAGCTCGACCGGATCGTCGAGCGCGACCGCAATCACCCGCCCCGCTTGATCACAGCATGTCTTCAATCCGGCATAGACAGACACGATTCGATTCCAATAATCGGCATATGTCACGTCGCCGGCATAAGTCCTGAATACGACTTCGTCCGGCGTTGCGGCGGCACGCAATTGCGGCGCATTCAATATATTCTGCATGATGTCCTTGCCTTGGCAACAGGGGTTCATTGCACCACCCTCGTGAAAACGGGGGATTCTTGCAACATGGATTCAAGAGATCCTAGCGAATCGGAGTGCGATATACGTTGCATATCGTCATACCATTTTGACATTAGGTCTGCATTCCGGGTCAACAATAGCGATTTTTCGCGCGATTGTCGCTGGATAGCTTGTACCCGACCGAGACGCTGTTTTTCATACTGCAGCAGCATCTGCGCCACGTTCCTGCCTGGCATGCGGGAGCAGAGCTCCCCTAGCACGAACGCATCTTCGATTCCCTGATTTCCGCCCTGGCCAAGTCCGGCCGTCATCGCATGAGCAGCATCTCCCGCCAGCGCAACTCTGCCATTGACCATTGACGCTGCAGCCTCAATATCTTTCTCTTCGATCGCCTGCCATTTAGCAGACGACGCCAACATGGCAACAAGAGTAGAGCGAACCGCTGGTCCCGCATTCCGGAAAAGCGCTTCAATCGTTCGCTGGGGAGTCGCTTCCGCTTCCTGACGATGATCGGCGTTTCTAAAATGCGAAGCGCAACTCGACACCCGGACATAGGATTGCCCTTGCCGCACCGGCATGATGCCCAAGCGTAAGCCATTATCGAGATACTCCATGCCGGTACGGCACGGCGTGTAATTTTCATCCAATAATGCTACCCAGTGCGTTACCCCTAGCTTGAATGGGCTTGCGGCCATGCGGGCCTGATCGCGCGCACGAGAATGAATGCCATCCGCACCGACAATGAAGTCGGCAGGCGCGCTAACTCCTTGGTCGTCGTAGGCAATAATGCCTTCGCCGGTTTCTGCGTAACGGGAAAATCCGCGGCAAAAATGAATGTTGGTATCCCGCAGTCCGCGCAGGATAAGTTGAAGCAGTTCGCGTCTGGCGACCGGGAAGACGCCTGAATTAAATCGTTGACTCAGTGCGTCAAGTGGGCTGCGGCCCAACGCAGCACCAGCCAGGTCATGAACCAGGACGGCATCAAGCGGCTCCCCTATCGTAGTGAGATGCAAGCCGTAATAATGCAGAATTCGCTCGCCGTTGGGCCAGATGACAATGCCGCCGCCCGCTTCCGGCAAGACCGGTCTGCGCTCCCACACGTCGACCTCGCAGCCGGCGCGCTCAAGTGCAAGCGCCATGCTCAAGCCAGCGATTCCGGCTCCGACAATCAAAACCTTCATGTGACGCCTCGCCATACTGTGATTTTCATTCGTCATATCTACAACTTCGCGGTAACGCCTTTGACATTCAGCGCCAGTTGCTTGCCCGATGATGCGCGTACGTCATTAATCACTTCCAGCATCATGCTGTGCAGGCCATGCAGGCGCAGCCAATTGGATACATGATAAGGCTGTGCAGTCAGCGCGGACAATGCCTTGGAGGCGGCGATGATTTCATCTTCTCCACCAATGAAGTAATCGCAATTGGCGGCATCCAGACAGACTTCCTGGTATAGTTGCTTCATCAAGGCCCTCATCGCACGGAACTTTTCGCGCGGATCGGGACAAAATTCCTTCAGAGCATTCTGTATGCGCTCAAAACATGCATCCGCATCAACCCCATGCGGCGGTTTGTCAAAGTCCAGAACCGATGCGATGTTTTGCACGTATTTATCCGCATGCATGAACTTGTACAAGAAATCGCTATAGCGGCTTCTGCCGAATCTGAAGTTGACCGACATGCCGGTATCCACATACTCCATGTGATGCCACATCATCATAGGGAAATAAAGCGTCTCTCCCGGCTGCAGCAGATATTCGTAGCCGCCGACATAGGCAATGAATTCGGATTTTTCTTGGTCCGACAATTGCTGGAAATTGCACCAGCTCTGGTTGAGCACCGGAAACAATTTCACCGAAGACGTGCATGGCACTAGAAACACTCGCTTGCGGCCAAATACCTGGTATAGCAAGACATGGCGATGATCGCCGTCAAAATGCATTTGCGCGGCATTGGATGCATTGGCCAGAAAAAGATTGGAGGTTACTGCAGAATCCGGACGCACTCGGCAAAGATCCGGGACGCGAAAGAGGTCCAGTATTCCTTTTGGCGTATCGTATTCGCGCACGCAGATTTTTGTGGCGGGATGCGCTTTCACATGCTCCAGATAGCGGCGGAATGCCCACCTTTGCGTAGGCTGGACAAAAGAATCGTCGCGCTGGAATTTGGAAACATATTCCTCAAGCGTTTCCAGCTCATAGTCCCCGAAGAGATTGATCGCGCTCGACTCATCGCTGACGTGCGCAATCGGAGAGTCATCAAACAGGCCTCGGATGATAACGGGTGTTTTAGTGTGAAAATATTCGCTTCGAAAGCGCTCGACGGACAGTCCCGTCTCGACTGAAATGGATTGCTTCGGCATGATTTCCTTCTATTGCGCGGGACTTGAAAAGAAGGGAGGAAATTGTGCCTCCTCCCCCTCCATGCAATTAACGTAATTCCGTCAAATTACATTACCATTTCACCGTCGGTATCTGGCCCGGGGTATGCCCAGTCACGACCAAAAACCAGCATGCCGTTGCCATCGACACCGGCAACGTTAGCAGCGATTGCATCGCTCTGCGAGCGAAAAAATGAGGCAAATTCAGTC
The DNA here is from genome assembly GCA_966250375.1 of uncultured Oxalobacteraceae bacterium. Lineage (GTDB taxonomy): Bacteria > Pseudomonadota > Gammaproteobacteria > Burkholderiales > Burkholderiaceae_D > CAMLDH01. The sequence continues at coordinate 1,140 of CBINHE010000078.1, read as the reverse complement.
TCATTGATCGAGAAGCCGCGCTTCTCTGCAACGTCACGCATGTCACCAAAAGAATGCGCCTGGCCAAGCTCGTTCTTCAGGGACGTATCTTTTCCAACGCTGGCGATAAAATCGAGAAAACCACTCATAGAAAACTCCTTTCAGGTTGAACACATACGCCACTCATGCATGGCGTACTTTCAATGTAGTTCCGATCATCATGTTGATCTATGGCGCGTTTGTGCCATTTTCGGCAACGCAGACTTTCTCTAGTATTAAGGCATATTGATATGGCTTCGTGACAAGGAAATGCGCCCATGAGCAACGCTAATGAGACGGATCTGCTGTTGTTCAATTGTTCGAACCTTGATTGGCGGCCGATCTTTCCCTATGCCTTTGTCCAGGTATCGGAAGTGGCGCGCCGTTATGGATTACGTGTTCAGCCGATTGACATGCTTGATATAGATCGCCGCGAATGGCCGGCACTGATTCAAAGACTACTGGACCGATACCGGCCGCGCATGATCGGGCTGCATCTCAGGCAAGGCGATACCCTTGTATATGAGGACTACTGTCTCGACAGTGCGCAACATCGAAAGCGCGATTATTTTCCGGTGCTGGACTCAAAGCTCTTGATCGAGGAAGTGCGAAAATTGTCCACAATCCCGATCATGATAGGAGGCTTCGGTTTTACCACCCACGCCACGGCTCTTACCTCTTTTTTACAGCCTGACTATGGCTTGTTGGGGGAGCCAGACGATTTTTTTCGAAAATTTGAAACCGTCGCGGCGGGCCACAGCCTCGCTGACGTAAGCAATCTGATCTATACGAATGGAACGCAGCCGGTCTTTAACCGGCGCGAGTATTTTCCGCCTGCCGATGAATGCGAATACACCGATGGGATCATCGAGGAAATGGTGCGGTTCTACGGCCATCGAAAATTATTCGGCCGGGATCAACCGACAGTCGCGGTAGAAGTAATGAGGGGATGTCCGTTTTCATGAGCTTCCCCTGAAATTTAGTCTTCCATAGGTGACGTAAAATTAACGTTACTTGGGAAAGACAGGCAATGAAAAAAATACCGAAACAGGCATACACGACCGAGTTGACGGCCGATATTGTGACGGACGCATTGACGATGGCCTGGTTTCGCCGCCGGCC
>CBINHE010000077.1:0-19388 GCA_966250375.1 uncultured Oxalobacteraceae bacterium | reverse complement strand
CTCCCGACCTACGCCTTGTAAGGGCGCCGCTCTACCAACTGAGCTAAGCACCCAAATTCGCTACCTAGTCAGTCAAATACTTGCTGACACATGTCACTGTGCCTGAAGGGTGCGAATTATACAGCAGATTAATAAATTTGGGGAGTGGCCTGCCTGAAAGCCTGAAAGAGCCAATGGGCGCGCTTTGCGGCACGGCAGCGCCCCATTAATAGGCCGATATGACCTGCGCCACCAGCACCGAGAAACAGTTGACCGCCTTCAAAGAGGGCCCCGGTAGCGGCGACCCGTCTGGCACTTTTGCTTATTATGGCTGCGACGGCGTGGACGATGACGTGACGGCGCGTACAATTGATCCGCCGATGACCTAAGTAGCCACATTGCCATGATCGACATCCCTTCCGAGCAGATCCTGTTTCCCGCAATCGAACCCTATCAGACCGGCATGCTGCCAGTGGACGAACTGCACACGCTGTATTGGGAAGAGTGCGGCAATCCGAACGGCATCCCGGTACTGTTTCTGCATGGCGGACCGGGCGGCGGCCTGACCGCCAAACACCGGCGCTTTTTCGATCCGGCCTATTACCGCATCGTGTTGTTCGATCAACGTGGTGCCGGCAGATCGACGCCGCTGGGCGAATATCGTAACAACACCACGCAGTTGTTGATCGCGGACATCGAACATCTGCGGCAAATGCTCGGTATCGAGCAATGGCTGATATTTGGCGGCTCGTGGGGTTCGACGCTGGCACTCGCATATGGGCAAGCGCACCCGGAACGTTGCACCGGCTTCGTGCTGCGCGGCATTTTCTTGTGTACGCCCCCGGAGATCGATTGGTTCCTCAACGGTATCAAATGGTTTTTTCCGGAGGCGCATGCGCAATTCACCGCGCTAATTTCACAACATGAGCACGATGATCTGTTGCTCGCCTATCAAAAACGTTTATTCAGCCCGGACCCAGCAATGTACTTGTCGGCTGCTCGCACTTGGAGTCGCTACGAAGGCAGTTGCCTATTTTTAAAGCCCGATCCGGAAGCGGTCGAACAATTCAGTTCGGAAGCCGTGAGCCTCGGCTTAGGACGGCTGGAAGCGCATTATTTTTTAAACAGCGGCTTTTTCACGGAAGATCAGTTAATCCGCAATGTCGATCGTATTCGGCATTTGCCGGCGGTGATCGTGCAGGGTCGTTACGACATTGTATGTCCTCCGCTATCGGCGTATCGTTTGCATGAAGCTTGGCCGCAAGCAAAATTCCACATGATTGCTGATGCCGGTCATGCCGCGACAGAACCGGGCACTGCGGCCGCGCTGGTGGCAGCGACCGAGCAGTTCAAGACCAAAGGTAGTTTTGATTGAAAAGCAGTGCAATACAGCATGGCAAAAGTCAGGAATAGCAGCGGTTTACTAATCAAGCAGCACTCAAAAGAAATTGTGTTTTTGCAGGAAGGAATTATGCCCAAGATAATCTGCTAATGCCGATCGTGGACATGGTCCCTTCCTGTAAAAATGTCTCGTAAAAATCACAATTTATTTTATTCGGTTACTTAATTTAGAAAAGCAAGCGCGCCACATTCTGTAGACGGGCTACAACTCTCTTTGTTTGAGGAGGTGTGTATGAGTGCCGCAATAAAAAAGTACCGTTTGGTAACGCGCAGCGATTTCGACGGTCTGGTGTGCGCCGTACTGCTGAAACACCTCGACATGATCGATGAAATCAAGTTTGTTCATTCGAAGGATATGCAGGATGGAAAGATCGAGCTGAGCGAACGCGATGTCACTGCCAATTTGCCATATGTGCCGGGCGTGTATCTCGCGTTCGACCATCACCTGTCGGAAACCATACGCAATACCGATGAGCACCCCAACCATGTAATCTATCCGGAAGCACCGTCGGCGGCACGCGTCGTGTACGATTATTACGGCGGTAAGAAAGCCTTCCCTGTATCTTGGGATGAGATGATGGCGGCGGTTGACAAGGGTGACTCGGCGCAGTTCAATCGAGATGAAATCCTGCATCCGCAAAAATGGGATTTGTTGAATTTCCTAGTGGATGCACGCACCGGCCTCGGCCGCTTCCATGAATTTCACATCTCCAATTACAACCTGATGATGGATTTGATCGGCTACTGCAAGAATCACACGATCGATCAGATCATGCAGTTGCCCGATGTGAAGGAGCGAGTCAACCTGTATTTCGAGCACACGGAAAAATTCAAGGATCAGATCAAACGCTGCGCCACCGTGCATAAGAATCTGGTGGTGCTGGATTTGCGCAATGAAGAAACAATTTATGCCGGCAACCGCTTCATGATTTATGCGCTGTATCCCGACACGAATATCTCGATCCATGTGCTGTGGGGAGTGAAGAACCAGAACACGGTATTTGCGATCGGCAAGTCGATCATCAATCGCAGATCCAGGACCAATATTGGCGAGTTGATGCTGCAGTATGGCGGTGGCGGCCATGAGAATGCGGGCACCTGCCAAGTCGACAATGACAAGGCAAACAATATGCTGGAAATACTGGTCGCAAAGATCAATGTCGATGGCTGAATGTGGTAACAGTATTGCATCCGCCGACGGTGGATATTTGTTTCCCTCTTTGGATATCATGAAAACAGCGCTCGTAATGCTTTCCACCGCATGCCTGCTGGCGGGCTGCGCAAGTCATCAGTCAGACAAAGTCGCCACGGCGCCAGGTAGCCGCGAATTGTCTGCAAGCACGCCGAAGGACGCATCGGTCGGCACTTCGCGCGCATTGACGCTGGCGGAGTACAAGCAGGATCTGGCACAGCACATCGCGGACGTGAATTCGGCCAAGGTATACCCAGGGCGACCGCAGGCATTGCTGCGTTCGGTGGTCGTGATGAAATATGTAGTCGACGCGGGGGGTAATTTGATGCGCAGTGAAATCATGCGCTCCAACCATGATCGCGACACCGAAACAACGGCGTTGGCGTCGTTACGGAAAACCGCGCCCTTTCCGAAGCCCGCGTCGCATTTGCTGAGTCATGGCCGTATCGAAATTACAGAGACTTGGCTTTTCAATAATGATGGGCGCTTCCAGTTGCGCACCATCGCGCAGCCGCAGATGAATGAATAGCGATCTCGCCCGCTGTCCCGGATCGGCGGTCGCGCCTTGCAGACACGGACAACACTGACCACCAAACAGCGATGTAACGAAAAAACACGGGTTTTTCATCAAATAACGGCGGGTGATCGGCGGATTCACACGTCAGTTGTTGTCGTTTGTTACAGACTTTTACATTTCAAAAAAGACATTATCATTCAACGACTTGTAGCGTTTTTTCAGAAATTGTATTGCGTTTGCGGTGCCACAGCTTGAACGTGCCGCGGGTTAGTGCATCCAAAGTTTGCATCTAGGATGCATTCCCTAAATTTCAGGAGTTAAATATGACGTTAAAAACCGCAATTCATACAGTGTCGTTATTCATTGCCGCATCAGCGTCTTCGCTCGCGCTGGCTAGTGGCCCGAGCGTTGACGCAGGTGCCAATGTGCCCATGGCGGTTCCGGTTGTCGCCGGACAACCCGCTGCACCCAACGTTACCAAAGACGTGAAGGGCACCGCCAATGCAATGGCCGATACCACCGGCACGACCGCTGATGCGGTAACGGACAAAACGCGTTCTTCTGTGGTTCCCGCAGCCGATGCCAAGGCCGATACCCACGTTGCCGTTAAGAAAGCCAAGCTCAACAAAACAAAATCGGCTAAGCCGCACACTTCCGACGACGGGAAGACTGGCGAAAATGTGAAAGGCAATGCTCCTTCCGGCTCGTAATCGGACAGCACATCATTGAGCAATACAGCGGTCTGCGGGCCGCTTTTTTACGCCCTTTGCAAAGGGAATCGTTCGCACACGATTGCCGGTCTGCTGCTACGATACGCGCGGGCGAGGCATCGGTCGCCGCAGAAATGTTGATTAATAGCGATGCGCGCATTCCGGCACGGACGGTTTTTGTGAGCCGTTTTTAAACCTGCATTCAACGCAGCCACTCCAATATCGTTTTTCACGGGGCATACAAGCCCATGCACCGATGTTTGCCGCGCGCTGATTAATCTGCTTAAATGATATTGAGTGCGACCTCAAACAGCCCATCGGGATTTTCAAAAAATTAATCAGGACAGATGAAATGGCCACCATAGATTGTCAGCGCCCGCCCAAGCTCTATCGATATTCAGGGCGACGCTGGCTGGAACGTTCCTTGACCTTGGGCGAATTTCGCTTGCGGCCCGCCGCCGATGACATCAAGCACAGCCACTCGCACGCTAGTCAGCAAATTTTGCCGTTCGGATCGGCAGCAGTGCGGGGCGCAATGCCGGCCAGCTATCTCACGCTGAGCTTGGCGAGAGCATGGGATGACATGTTATTCGATGAATTTCCCGGGGCGGATTCTTGCCTCGTGATCCATAACGCCGAAGAATTTGGCGAGCGCATCCACCGCGCGGCTCAGCGCGCGTTGCCCAATTGGGCCGGCATCGACGCGGCCATTTCGTATGGCGTGCCGAATCCTCTGGGCGCGGCGTTTTCGAAGGTCAAGCAGTATGCAAATCAGAAAGAATGGCTGTTCGCATGGCGTCCGATGCAAGCGACCATGTCATTGAATCCGGTGGTGATTGAGATCGGCAATATCGAAGGCATTGCGGAGTTGCGCGTAAAAGAGGCGTGACGCCTTGGATTCAGCAGAAGGAAGGACGGTTTTTTCCCTGAGGGAATACCGAAATGAAAACCTTGACAGTCGATGTTGCTGTAATCGGCGCTGGTACGGCCGGCCTTGCGGCGTATCGTGCGGCCCGGTCGCACGGCAAGCGGGTGGTTCTGATCGAAGGCGGCCCCTACGGCACCACTTGCGCACGGGTCGGATGCATGCCCAGCAAATTGCTGATCGCCGCCGCTGAAGCTGCGCACGCAATCAGCGCGGCGCCCGCGTTCGGCGTGCATGGCGGTGCGGTGCGCGTAGATGGCAAGGCGGTGATGGCGCGGGTGCGCGCCGAACGCGACCGCTTCGTCGATTTTGTCCTGAACGGCATTAATAAAATCGCCGCTGACGATCGTCTGCGCGGCTATGCAAGGTTTGTCAACGCCAGGCAGTTGCAAGTGGATGAGCACACCATCGTCAACGCCGAACGCATCGTCATCGCAACCGGCTCCAGCCCGCAGATACCGGCTGAATTGCGCGAGTCGGGCGAGCGCGTGCTGGTCAGTGATGACGTGTTCGAATGGCCCGACTTGCCGGCATCGGTCGCGGTGATAGGCGTCGGCATCATCGGCCTCGAATTGGGCCAAGCGTTGCACCGGCTGGGCGTGCGGGTGGCGCTGTTCGGTCGCAGCGACCGGTTGGCGCAATTGAGCGATCCTGCGGTGTACGATGCGGCAGCGCGTGTATTGGGGGCAGAACTGGACCTGCGGCAGCGCACCGCATTGCTCGGCGTGCAGCGCGATGACAATGGCGTGTTGCTGCATTCGCGTAGCGCCGACGGCAGCGAACGCACCGAACATTACGAGTATGTGCTGGCGGCCGTCGGCCGCGCGCCCAATGTCACGGGACTGGCTCTGGAACATACGGCGCTGGCGCTCGATGCGCACGGTCTGCCGCTGTTCGATCCGCACACCATGCAATGCGGCGCCAGCGCCATTTTCATTGCCGGCGACGTTAGCAACGAGCGTCCGTTGCTGCATGAAGCGGCCGATCAGGGCCGCATCGCCGGCGATAATGCCGGGCGCTATCCGCTGGTGCATCCGGGTCTGCGCCGCAGCGCGCTCAATGTCGCATTCACCGACCCGCAAATTGCCGGCGTTGGGCAAACCCATCGCAGCCTGCGCAACGGCAGCTTCGCGACCGGGGAAGTATCATTCGAGGATCAGGGGCGAAGCCGCGTGATGCTGCAAAATCGCGGCCTGTTGCGGCTCTATGCGGAATATGCTTCAGGTCGTTTCGTCGGCGCCGAAATGATCGGGCCGCGTGCAGAACATTTGGCGCACTTGCTGGCATGGGCATGCCAGAGCGGCATGACAGTGGCGCAAATGCTCGACATGCCGTTCTACCATCCGGTGGTTGAAGAAGGGGTGCGCACCGCGTTGCGCGACTTGCGTGGAAAACTATTGCATGACGTGCCGGAGATAGAGCACTGCACCGATTGCACGCCGGGGGTGTGAGTTCGCATGATGACAAAATAGGGATCGGTCGGGGAGGACAATGATCTTGAAAAGCGAACCGCGTTTCCGTGCCGCCGTGTACCCCCGACCGCATTGAAAGCACGCGGCACCAGCGAGTGCAAGCGAGCCGAACAGTTGCTGCTCAATAGCTGCTTCGCATGCAAGGAAAGCAATCGCAAGCTGGAGGATTTGCACCAGCCACGAGGCCGGTTGGGCATGAGTAAAGATCGTCGATAACCGGTGCGGCATTAAGCTCATGCATCTTTGCGCCGTTCTTCACCACCAGGCAAGTCGGTCAGGGCGACAGACTCGGTTTGCCCCTCTCCTGCGGCACGTTATGCAGTAGCGGATCAAGGTGCATAGCGAAGCGGGCAAGGCCACCACATTTCGCGTGTAGCTGCCGGCGGCGGCTACCTGATTCCCGGCGCCCCATGGGGTAAAGTCAGAATGCGCATCATCAAACATCGTCTTTAACGCGATCCTCAATGCCAAGGCGCGCTTGCCCTGCCCGGTTTGGCTGGGTATGATGGCCCCCGAAGTAACCGAATTATTTCAACCTGTAACGCCCGCGCCGCATCGCGGGACGCCATATTCATCTACCTATAGGAGTGCGCCATGCTGGCATCGAACGTGAAGACCGTGCGAAATGATATGAAAACACTGGTGAAGGATGCGCAGGATCTGTTTCGGGAAGCGACTTCCGCGACCGGCGAAAAGGCCGACGAGTTGCGCGCCAGAGGCCTGAGCCTGCTCGAAACTGCGATGTCGAAAGCGCACGAAGTGCAAGCGGCCGCGCTTGAAGCTGGCAAGGAAGTGGTCGAAACCGCAGACGACTTCGTACAGGAAAATCCGTGGAAGGCGGTCGCGATTTCCGCCGGCGTCGGCCTGCTGGTAGGCATGCTCATCTCGCGCAAGTAAGCGCTAACCATCGACCCAATGGAATCTCAGCAAACGAGTGCCGCCAAAGCCAGTCCGGGCCTGATCGTCGGACTGATCGCGGTCGCAAAGAATGTATTCGGCTTGGCGCTGAATCGGATCGAACTCGCCGCGCTGGAGTTTTCGGAAGTGCGCGCCAATTTCTTGAAACTGTCGCTGGTCTTCGCATGCGGCATCATGGCAGTCGGGTTCGCGCTCGCATATTGGACGGTGCTCGTCGTGTACCTGAGCTGGGACGCACTGGGATGGAAAATACTGTTGATCCTCGCAGCCGCATTTACGCTGCTGGCGATAGGCATATTCCTGTATGCGCGCTCGATCTTGGGCCAAGGCAAGTTGTCAATGCCGGCGACCATGACGGAATTGCGCAGTGATCGTGATGCGTTACTTTAGTGCCTCTTAGAAAAAAATGAAGAACTCCACGCAGGTCTCCCTTGCGCAACGCAAGGCCCAATTGGTCGAGGAGGGCGCGGCATACCGGTCCGGTATCAGCCAAGCCACGCAAGCAATCAAGGCGAGTTTGCGCGCGGAATCGCTGGTCAGGAATGCACTCGGCTATCTCGCCATGATCGGTTTTGGCCTGCTCAAAAGGCATACCGGTGCCGCTAGCGGCGGTTTGCAAACCATGCTGCCGTTGTTGCTCGGCGGAATATCCGCATTGAAGAGAAAGTCTTGGCTGAAATCATTGCTGCGCAGTGCATTGATTGCAGGCGCCGTAGGCACAGCAGTCAGCATGGTCGCCAGAAAGAAAAAAGCGGTCGCCGTACCTCAGATCAACAAAGGCAACGGCCATTGAAAGTAGGGCGGCCTTCGTGCCTGCATCACCGTAATTCGCATAGAGTGCATCCTTCCCATCAAGTTGCGAACTTGCATCGCTTCTTTGTGTCGAATAGTCTTTATTTAATGACACAAGGGGAAAAACCATGAGAAAGCAAGTAGTCGTATCGACCATCGCAGCCGCCATTGCGCTCACGGGCTGCGCCAATATGACGGAAACCCAGCGGGGTACCGCTACCGGCGCCGGCATAGGGGCCGGCCTAGGGGCAATACTAGGCGCGACCACCGGTGATGGCGGCGGCCGCCGAAGTGCACAAGGCGCGGTGCTGGGTGGCGCAGCCGGCGCGGTGATTGGGAATATCTGGTCCAGCAGGATGGAGCAGCAAAAGCGAGAAATGGAGCAGGCCACGCGAGGCACCGGTGTGCAGGTCAGCCAGACGCCAGACAATCGCTTGAAGCTGGATATCCCGGCTGACATTTCATTTGACACCAACCGTGCCGACATCAAACCCAATTTCCGTCCGGTGCTGGACAAGTTTGCGGGGACGCTGGTGGAGCATCCGTACACCATGGTCACCATCGTCGGCCACACCGACAACACTGGCAGCCCCGCAATCAACGATCCGTTGTCGGAGCGCCGCGCAGCCCGCACCCGTGACTATCTGGAGGCCAAGGGCGCCTCCTCCAACCGCTTCAAGATCGAAGGCAGGGGAGCGCGTGAGCCGCTGGTCGCCAACGACAATGACATCAATCGCGCAAAAAACCGCCGAGTGGAAATTTTCGTGGCGGAGCAGCAGGCGACTGCGCAAATACCGCCCCAGGTTCCGCAGCAAAGATGAGTACCGCACGGCGCCGAATCGATGCATGAATCGTCTCGCGCAATGGAATATGCAATGCCGCGCCAATAAAAAAGCCGACCCGAAGGTCGGCTTTTTGTTTGAGCGCGTAATGCTTATTTTGCGGCAGCAGCCATGTAATCTACAGCGGCTTTGACTTCGTCATCCGATGCAGTAGAACCGCCCTTGGCCGGCATCATGCCTGCCTTGCCTTGGAAACCCTTGATCGCGTGCTCGTACAAAGTAGAGGAACCCTGCTTGATGCGTGCAGCCCATGCGGCCTTGTCGCCGAATTTCGGTGCGCCTGCAATGCCTGCGCCGTGGCATGCCTGGCACGTGGCTTCATAGAGCTTTTTGCCGGCGTCGGCCGATAATTTGGCGGGTGCAGCAGCGGGTGCGGTGGCCGACGCACTCGCCGCTTCCGCTGCAGGGGCCTCTGCTGGTTTAGCAGCTTTCAATTCAGGCTCCTTGAATTTCGCGCCTGATTGATTGGCCATGAATGCCACTGCACCGGCAACTTCAGCCTCGTCCAAGTCGGGATTGCCACCCTTCGCCGGCATCGCGCGGATACCGTGGACCGCATGTGTTACCAGCGTGTTGTAACCTTGCGCGATACGAGCAGACCAAGCGCCGGCATCGCCTGCCTTTGGAGCGCCAGCCGCGCCGGTCGCATGGCAGGCAGCACATACGGCTTTATAAACGTCTGCGCCGGCTTGCAATTGTTTCGGTGCATTCACGTCTTTCAACGTGAAGCCTTCGTCTGCTACCGGTTTGATGCGCGCGGCGACTGCTTCAGGAGTTTCGCCGCCGGAACCGGCGCCGATTTTCTTGTCGTTAGCGACATACTGTACCAGCAGGACGATACAGATGATCGGCACTAAAAAGCCGGCAGCAATGGCTGCAATAAGCTGCTTTGGTGTCTTGATCGCGGATTCGTGTTCGTGATGTGCGTCGCTCATTATTCCCTCAATGCAATTTTTGAAACCGGTAGGCGGCTGTGCGGATATGGGGACGAAACCCGAATGCTCCAGCGCAATGCCATGCCAAACCCTTGATTATAGACGTAACGTGCTCGATTTGGAACGAAATATAGCCACTTTGCATGGACGGCAAACCAGAAAAACGGTATCCTTCATGCCTCTTCACCGTTCCTCTTACGCGGCTGTAGCTCAGTGGATAGAGTATTGGCCTCCGAAGCCAAGGGTCGTGGGTTCGATCCCCGCCAGCCGCACCACTTATTTCAATGCTCTTCATGAGATAGTGAGTATTGTCACTTTTCAATCGCCGTTACAAATGCTGGATGCTGTAGGGCGTTGCGTGCGCCGTCGTGAAGAGGAGAAAGCCGGGAGCGTACCCGGCATCTCGATGCGAAGGCGCATAATTATCGGGCGCTGGCGATGCTGGTCGCTACGATAATTGCGTTTCGCATGATTCATCGGCCCGACAAGCCCAATGTAATTTACGGATAAGCTCTTCTTGAGCCATGGCCTTGAATTGCACCGGTTCAGTCGCATTTAGTGCAGTACAATAGAACTTCTGCTTATGGGGGCGACCTGGTTTCGACAGGGGTTGCAAAGCAGCGCAGGGCATACCGAGGGCTGGTCACCTCGTAAATACAACCGGAAAAGCTTAATTGCAAACGACGAAGTTTACGCACCAGCAATGGCAGCGTAAAACCCCTAGCCGCTTAATAACCGGCTAGCTCTACACTATCTTGTTCCTGGGGTAGGCTGGCAACAGCAGTAGAGTCATTTACAGGGAATCGCCTTGAATCGGGTCACTTGATTCAAGGTTAAATCCAAGGTGAGTCGTCTTGCCACAGCGTGTGCGTCCGCGTTGGCTGGATTAAATCAAATGGCAGCACTAAGTATGTAGAACTGTCTGTAGAGTGCTTCTGGACGCGGGTTCGATTCCCGCCGCCTCCACCAATTTAATATCCAAAGAAGTCCAAAAAGTACCGAAAGGCCCGCCAACAGCGGGCTTTTTGCTATGTGCCGCGTCCAAAGTGAACCAACAACATCCAGGGAAATTCACGAGTTTTAGAGGAGCAACTGGCGGTACATGTATGCCCCCTCAAGGAGATGTTCGGAATTTCCGAATAACTGGTCGGCCTGTAGTTCGCCTGAGCCAAAGATGTTTTTCAAATGCTCATTAATCGTCGGCGTGGCGACACCGAATAGCTCTGCCAATAGCTTTTGGGTCAGCCAGATCGTGGCTTCTTCGTAGCGCACGATAATACTGTTCTCGCCCGCTTGATGGGTAAATACAAGAAGTGGCAAGCGGTCACCGGCAACGATGGCGTCACCAAAACCCTGTTTCGCGCCTATCAGTACGGCACTCGGTCGTCACCCGCCAGCTCGATTCCGCTTCGACCAGCGTGCTGCAAGGCGGTTTGAATGCCAGTGTCAGCTCTTCCTCACCCTCGTCGAACTGGGCCGGACTAACCGATGCCAGCGGCGGCTTGGTACGGGTACAGGTCGATTACCAAACCGTTTCCACCCTATCCCTGATTGGTTATGACGAAGGGAGCGTGCCTATTTATAGCGGCACAGCCAGCCACGCTGCCACCCGTACCCAAGACTTTGGCGCCAATGCAGCCAGCGCCGGCGTTGCTCTGGTTTGGAAGGATGCAGGAGCGACGGATGGCGGCCTCAGTAAACTGTCGTATATCCGTGTCTGGCAACAAGACGCAGCGGGCAATTGGATCAGCAAATGGCAAGGCAGTGCGGCACAAGCCAACGGCTCGGGTTTGACGACCGTCAGCCAAGCGCAAGCGGGCATGAACGATACTGCGCTCGAATACAACGCCTTTGGCGAAGTAACGCGCAAAGGCGTCAACGGCGGTCGGCAAGAGTACTTCAACTACGACAATGCCGGTCACCTGTGGCGCAGCAATAGCGGCGACGGCATCGACAAGGTCAGCCTCTATGACAATCTAGGCCGCCAAACCGCCGCGATTCAAAGTGCCGGCGTGGGCCGTTCCAATCTCAACCTGTTGACCTATGCCAGTGCGGACCAGATTGCCGGTCTGACGGACGTACGCCGCACCGATATCCGGTATGACGCGCTAGGCCATGTGGTGCAAAAGAGCGCCCCTGAGCGTCTACAGCTGCAAGGTGGCGTGAACGTGCGGCGCGGCTATAGCTTTGTGCAGATTGCTGCCTCGAGCAAGGTTGTTCTCACCTTCAATGAATCGGGCGCCAGCGCCTCCAGTTGGAGTGGCACCAATTCCGTCAACTTGAGTTGGGCCAGTCTAAGCAATCTGGGCAGCGGTGATGTGAAAGTGGTGATGGACTACGCGAGCGCGGTCTACACCACCTATGTGGGAGCCGTTTATTTGGGCCAGGACGAATCAGGCCAACCCATTTATGCGCGCGACGAATCAGGCAACATTATCGGCACCCCCATCCAAGGGGGGGGCGTCGCCCAAAGCCGCAGCCAAAATCTCACTCCGGAACAAGGCGTCAACGGCGTGAACTTTAGCTGGCAAGACAGCGACGCGTTGGGTGGCATCAGTCGCGTCACGCGGGTGCGCGTCTACAAAAAAGACGTCAATGGCTACTGGCAACCGGTCGTTGATCAAAATAAATTCGGCTACAACGGCAATGCGATCGAAGTCGCGGCACCCACCAATCGCAACACCAATGTACAACTGCAATTGCGCCCGGCCGGTTCGGCCGGCGACACCGGCTGGACCAATGCCGGTCTGATCAACTATGGGGACGCATTGCGCTTCAACGCCAGCGGCATGGCGGCCGGCAACTACGAATACCGCGTTCTGACCACCGACCCTGGCACTGCCACCCGCACCACCGGTGCCGGCGCGCTGAGCTTGGCGCCCCCCAGGCTGTCCACGCTCAGCCTGCCGATGGGCTTTGGCGCGGTAGGTGCAGGCATCTATGCCTGGGCCAGCCCCGGCAGCGGAATTGAACAAGTGTTACGCGTGCGTCCCGCAGGCAGCAGCGCCGCGTGGACCAGCTACTCGGTGGGTGCGCGCGGTAGCGGCTACTATGGCGTTGATCTGAATGGGTTGGGCGCCGGCAGCTATCAGTACGAACTTCTATGGACCCGCGCGGGCGAGTCCAGCCCGTATGCGCATGCCACTGGCCAAATCAATATTGTCGCGGCGACCACCGTCACGCAAATGATTACCCCGCCCAATCCCGCCAATTACATTACCGGCTACATCAAAGCCGTCTATACATCTCCGGTATTTATTGCCTTTGACGAAAGCGGTAACCCGATCCTGGGTCCGCACTACGCATGGTCGAGTGGCGGAGTAGTGGTCGCTGTGCCCTATACCGTTTCGCAAATCATTCGCTATGACACGGTGCAAGTACCGGTGCAAGTGGCGGTAAAGGGCGCCCCGGTTATTGCGGGCTATGATGAAAGCGGCCAGCCTGTGTATGCAAGGGATGAGTCGGGCAACATTGTTTATAACTACACTTACGTGACGCAATATCAAGCCAAGCAAGTGCCGGTCTATGGCAACGTCACTGTTACACCGCCCAATCCAGCCAGCTACATGACCAAAGCGGCCATGCCGATTTACAGTGAACCCGTGGTCTCTGGCTACGATGAAAGCGGCAATGCTTTACTGAGACCTCACTACAAATGGCAAGGCAATGTCGTGGTGGCAGTGCCTTACACCGTCACGCAAAACATTCCCAAACAATACAGCGCCAATAACACCACAGCAGCCAACAGCGCCGCCCTGAGCGAAAACACGCCCGCCAGTTACGTACTTAGTCAAGCCGCCGGCATGAATGGCGACAGCCGGTGGCTGCGCCCCGTTTTGAATCAAAAAGTGGATCGTTGGGGCAATGTCGTGGAAATCAACGACCCCCGCAGCCAGAACTATAAAACCCTGTTGCGCTACAACGCCAACAACGCGTTGATTACCCAAAGCCAGCCCGATACGGATGGCAACCAAACGGCGAACAGCCCCGTCACCCAAGTCTTTTACGATCAACTGGGAAGACAAGTGGCGATGAAAGATGCGAATGGCAATCTGAATGGCCAAGTGTTTGACGCGGGAGACAATGTCGTTCAAGAATTTCACGCCGATGGCGGCGTGATCACGAACAGCTACAACGCATTTGCCGAGAAGGTTAAAACCACGGATGCGTTGGGCAATCTCAGCCAATACCGCTACAACAAGACAGGCCAGCTACTGACCCAAACGCGCAGTGGCGTGAACGGCGCAGGCGTCGGGGTCTACACCGTCACGACCGGCAATGCGCTGGCATACACGGCCACGCGCGCACTGACGGACAGCTACACCTATGACACAGCAGGCCGCAAGCTGACGCAAGTCAATGGCAATAACGAGACGATTCGTTACGCCTACGATGCCGCAGGCAACGTCACGATGACGACGCTAGCGCTGGGTCAAACCACCAGAGCAGTGTTTGATGCGATGGGCCGCAAGACGGCGGAAGTCGATGCCAATGGCTATGCGGCGACTTGGAGTTATAACTATTTCGGGCTACTGCAATCGCACACCGACATCGGCGGCGCCAAAACCAGCTACGCCTATGACAATGCGAGCCAGTTAATCACCCAAACCAATACGCGCGGCCAAAGCCTGTCGTATCAATACGACGCCGCAGGCCAAGTCACGCGCATCACCGACAACGCGCTCGGGAAAGTCACGACCTACGCCTACGATTTAGCGGGCCACCGTTTGCAAGAAAAGACCACGCAAGGCGGTGTCGTGTACCAAGACAACCACCTGGCCTATGACGCATTAGGCCGCTTGCGCGACATTGCCGATGAACGGGTACATATCAGCATCGACTATGACAAGGCGGGCAATCGCACCCACATGCAAACGCATGCCTATGACGGCGATACGGGCGGCGACTCGAACCGCTGGAATGCCTACGACGCGATGAATCGCCAGGTGGTCGTCGATGGCGTGGATGCCGCCGGAAACCTAGGCACGCAAGGCCACCGAGTCGCTTACGACAAAAACGGCAACCGCATCAGCGATACGAGCAGCAGTGCGACCGAGGTCTACAGCTATGACGCGCTGAACCGTTTGAGCACGGTGACCAAAAATGGCGCGGTAACCGACCAGCGTTTCTACGACGGCGCGGATCGCGCGGTACAACAGGGCACTGCAGCGGGCGGCGAGACGCATATCAATCGCTTCGATGCGAATGGCCGCATGCTGTATCAACGAGCGTTAAACGCCAGCAACAATGCGAAGTACAACATCAGCTATGAATCGCGTTACGACGCGGCGGGCAATTTGACGGGCTATACGCTGCAGAATTTTGAAGGGCAGGCTTATACGAATAATTACAGCACCACCTATAAGCGGATGGAGGGTTACAAGGAAAGTACGATTACTGGAAGCAGCTCTCTGTTTAACCCTGGAACGACCACCAATGCCTATGACGTCAACGGCAATCTGGTGGCGATTACCGACAGCACGCTGGGCAGCAACAACCGCACGATCGTCAATGACATCAATGGCCAGGCGCTGCTGGTGAATCAAGCGGGCAATGTGCAGCGCACGGTAGTGGTGAATGGCGAAGTGCTGGGCCGCTATGGCGTCGGCATCAATGCCGCCACGCCGCGGGACAGCGCGGGCAATCCCAACTTTGCGGCGCTGGCCGAATTTGATTTTACGTATCCGGCAGTGGGCAGCAACTACCCGAGTGCGACGCCCAGCAGCTATCGGGTAAACGCCGGCGAGACGCTGCAAACGATCGCGCAAGAGGTATATGGCGACCGGGAATTATGGTTCCAGATCGCCCAAGCGAATGGTTTGGCGAGTACCCGTGATTTGAAGGTAGGCCAAACGCTCACCATCCCGAATCGAGTCGGCACGATTCATAACAATACCGCCAGCTATCGGCCGTATGACCACGCCAAGATCATTGGCGAAACCACGCCGAATCTGCCGGTGCCGAAAAACGATGGCGGCGGCTGCGGCGGGGTGGGGCAGATCATCATGATCGTGGTGGCGGTGGTGGCGACGATCGTGACGGCGGGAGCGGCGGCAATGGCAATGGGGGCAGCGGGAGGCGCCTGGACTGCCGGTCTGGCGGTGGTGACCGGCACCAGCGGACTGTCAGCCGGATTGGCATTTGCGGCAGGGGCGATTGGCGGCGCGATGGGCAGCATTGCCAGCCAGGGCGCGGCAATGGCGATGGGCATGCAAGACTCGTTCAACTGGAAGGGCGTGGGGCTGGGCGCGCTCAGCGCAGGTATCGGCGCCGGCATGGGCAGTGCGTTTGGCGGCGCCCAAGCGTTGCAGGGACTCGATACCTTTGGCAAAGCGGCGGTACTCGCAGAACGTGCCGCCATCGCCAATGCGCTTACGCAAGGGGTGGGTGTGGCGGTGGGTTTGCAGGATCACTTCAGCTGGACAGGCGTGGCGGCATCGGCTGTTGGGGCGGGCGCAGGCAGCCTGGCCGGCAGTGCGACAGCGAATATGCTGGGCGCGGAGATGATGAAGACGTTTGGCGGCAAAATCATCAGCGGTACGGTCGCCGGCTTCGCCGGCGGCGCGACAGCGGCGGTGCTGCGCGGCGGACGGATGAGCGTGGAGCAGGTCGGGCGGGATGCGTTTGGCAATGCGCTGGGGAACAGCATTGCCGATGGCATTGGTAGGGGCAGCCAGCAGGAGCAAGTGCTGGGCGCAACCTTCGCGGATGACATGGCCGCGCGCAAGGCCGGGAACTACTGGAATCCTGTACAGGACGGCGTATCCAGCGCGGCCACGTTTGGCGATGACATGGCGCAGCGTACGACAGAGAACTACTGGAGTCCTCAAAGTGCGACTGCGCCTATGTCAGAGTCGCAGCGAGCCTGGTTCGAATCCCTTACGGCTGGTGGTGGCGCAGGTACGCCTATTCCTTCGAATTCGTATGCCCAGAGACTCAATGAGGCGCGATTGGCCGGGGCGCAGGATGCAAACAAGTTGGGGAATGCGGCACTTGACGTAGTTAAAGGGGCATGGAATGGTGTGATAGGTGTCGCGGAAGGTGTGCCTAACCTTTTAACGGGCGCAATACCTGGTGGCAGCGACTATGTGCCATTCCTGAATGGCTTGCGTGGTCAGTACAATACGTCTCTAGTTGGTCCCGCCGCTGAGTTGGTTACAGGTTTGGGGGCCTTTAAAATACTTGGGGAAATTGGTGCCGCAACACGAGTTGTAAATGTCGAGCAGGCATTGGGGGAAAATAGTGCAGCGACAGCGGAGCGTGTTCTTTTTGAAAACAAGTTCCCTCTGGATGCAATCGGTGATCCTAAAATTGTTCCTACTCAGGCTTTAAAAAATATGAGCGGGAATCTTAACTACGTTGTACTTGAGGATAGCCGTCTTGTTGTCGGTAAATCCCCGCATACAAGCCTTACAAACAATACTTCCGTGCAAGCAGCTGGTGAAATCCAACTCTATAACGGTAACGTGAAATGGCTGGACAATGCTTCTGGACACTACCAGCCTACTGGCCCGCAAATCCAGGGCATTGCAGAATCTGCCTTCGATAAAATCGGCCTGGATGCAGCTGGGAAATTTCAGTTCAAAGTTTGGACGCTTGATCCTTCACTTCCACGAGGCGGAAAATGGGTGAAACAATGATTGTTGATGCGTTAAAGAGCGAATTGCTTGCTGCGGAAAATATTTTGAACACAGAATATTCGTTCGAAAAAGCCGAGCCGAATTATCTGCGGTGCCTTGACATCATAAAAAGCGCTCCGGAAATGCGGCCTCAATTTGCTGATCTGTTGACATCGCTTTTCGACGCCAACGAAGTGAGCGATGAGCCTGTGGCGTTTCTCATGCACGTACTGCGGTGGCCCGAAGTGCGTGAATGGGCTGAAAACAAAATACGTCAAATGCCTAACCCGATTGCAACAGGCCGTCCGCTCGAAAAAGTAATTGAGGCATTCAGCGACGACTGGGAGAACCAAGAGTTTTACGAGCTGTTAGCTAAGAAATAACGCGGTAACGTGGGCTGGTAGGACCGTAGGGTGCATCACGATGCACCGGATGTTTGATGTTCTTCTTTAAAAACAAAAAAACGCGGTAACGTGGGTTGGTAGGTTGGTGCTGAGCTTGCGAATCCCAACATTGACTTGCCGCATGCTGACGTTCTTCCTTCTTCTTTAAACAAAAAAAAAGCCGCTCCCAACCCCATCAGCGGCATGGGGTGTTGGAGCGGCTTTTTTTAGCTGCTAAAGAGTGGTTGCCGTTGCGGCCCTCACTCCGTGGTAATGACCAGGCACCCGGTCATGATGCGCACCCGGATGCGGGCCTGCGGCGCGAATCCGGCTTGTTGCAGCACAGGCCGCGCAACCGAATCCAACGCGGTAACGTGGGTTGGTAGGTTGGTGCTGAGCTTGCGAAGCCCAACATTGACTTGCCGCATGCTGACGTTCTTCCTTCTTCTTTAAACAAAAAAAGCCGCTCCCAACCCCATCAGGGCCGTAGGGTGCATCGCGATCCTTTTCTTATCCAGTTGCTGGAGCGGGGCAAAATTCCGTTTCGCAAAATTGGTGCGCAGAGCCGCATCCACTATCAAGATGTGATCAGCATACAAAAAAAGATCAACGCAGAGCGCAGCAAGGCCCTTGATCCCTTGGCCGACAAGCCCAGAAACTGAAGATGAGGCATGACTAAATGCGCACTTCACCGGCTAAGGGTGGGTTGTACCGTGCCAGAACCATCGTGTAAGCCACCGATGAATGAAGATGCAAGCAAAACCAAACGAAAAGATGACGGCCCCCCCCTCGCAGATTAAAATGGCGTGATTTTTATTTGAAACTGGATTATCTATCAATGCATAACGGCACGATAAAAGTTGCTCTCAATGACATAGTTGCGGCAACAAGACGTTACCCTTTAGTGGGTATGCTGGGCTGGCAAGATGTACGTCAACGGTACAGACGCTCCGCACTAGGACCTTTTTGGCTAACGATCAGCATGGGGGTGATGATCGGCACAATTGGGGTCGTTTTTGGGAAGATTTTCAAGACCCCCATGGCAGAGTTCCTGCCGTTTCTTGCGGCCGGAATGATTCTCTGGAGTTTTGTCTCTGCAGTCGTCACTGAGGGTTGTACTGGTTTCATTGGCGCCGAAGGAATTATCAAGCAACTTCCAATCCCGTTGTTCGTGCATATTTTACGAATGATGTGGCGGAATACATTGATTCTCTCTCACAACATTGTGATCCTTCCGCTTGTTTTCCTTGCAGTGGGAAAACCTTTAAGCTTGTTAGCCTTTCTCAGTATTCCAGGATTTATTCTGACAGCGATTAACCTGGCTTGGGTAGCATTGATACTCGGCATTCTTTGTGCTAGGTATCGCGATCTTCCACAAATGGTGGCCAGTATTCTTCAAGTTGTTTTCTACCTGACGCCTATCATGTGGATGCCAAGTCTTTTACCTCAGCGAGCGGGACTTTATTTACTTGATTTAAACCCGGTTTTTCATTTGATTGAAATTGTTAGAGCACCCTTGCTGGGGCAATTGCCAAGCGCAACTAACTGGGTGGTTTCTTTTGCTCTCGCGTTGATTGGCTGGGGTGTGGCGTTGGCGATTTACGGTCGCTATAAACGTCGGATCGCTTACTGGCTATAAGGACATGGCAAGAAATAATTTCCCGATTTTGGCGCGCTTGACGGGCGCGCTGCTGCGTTGCCCC
>CBINHE010000076.1:0-19694 GCA_966250375.1 uncultured Oxalobacteraceae bacterium | reverse complement strand
TTACCTGAGCAAGTTACTTGGGCTGCCGAGCTGAGGCTTCATGCGATTGCCCTGCCGAGGACGTCTATCGTTCCGCGCCCAAGCGCTTGGCCTGTATCCGCGCCACTTCCGCTGCCGTTTTTTGCTCTTCGCGCATGGCGGGTGTCATGATCGTGGGCCAGCCGATCATGTGCTGCTCGTCAATTTCCGCAAAAGCCGCCATCCAGGTCGGCGCCTCGTTCAAACAAGGAATGTAGTGGAATTCCTGACCGCCGGCGGTCAGGAATTCGCGCCGGGCTTCCATTGCAATTTCTTCCAGCGTCTCGAGACAATCGCTGATAAACCCGGGGCACATCACATCGACCCGCTTGATGCCCTCTTTCGCCAGCTTTGCAAGCGTTGGCGCAGTATAAGGTTGCAACCATTCCGCTTTACCGAAACGCGACTGGAACGTTACCAGGTACTGGTCTTCCTTCAATCCCAATTGCACGGCCAGCAAACGCGCAGTCTTTTGGCATTCGCAGAAATAGGGGTCGCCCAACAACAAGGTTCGTTTCGGCACGCCATGAAAACTCATCACCAGCTTGTCCGGCCTGCCGTTCATATCCCAGTACGCCAACACAGATTTCTTCAGTGCCAGCAAATAACCGTCATGGTCGTGATAATGCTTGATGAAGCGTAGCTCCGGCACGTTGCGTTCGCTCGCATAGTGATGAAATATCGCATCGAAAATCGACGCAGTGGTAGTGCCGGAATACTGCGGATAAGCGGGCAAAATCAGAATGCGGTCGCAACCATCTGTCTTTAATTTTTGCAACACTTGCGGCAGCGCCGGATTGCCATAGCGCATTGCATAGGCAACCTGCACATCATGCCCACGCTCGCCGAGGTAGCCGCGCAATAAAACCGCCTGCTTTTCGGTATGGACTTTCAGAGGTGAACCCTCCTTAGTCCAAATTGATGCGTATTTTTTCGCGGATTTACCAGAACGAAATGGAAGAATTACGCCGCGCAGGATTAACCACCATAGCGCTTTCGGGATTTCGACTACGCGCGGGTCGGACAGGAATTGCTTGAGGTAAGGCCGTACTGCGGACGCGGTGGGGGCATCGGGGGTGCCGAGATTAACCAGTACTACCGCCGTTTTGGCGATCTTGCCGTGGAGATATGAGGGTGCTTTGCGAAAAGGCATGAGGTAATCCGGCTCGATGGAAGGGCAGATATTATAGTCGCGAGTACCTCACCCGGCGCAAAGCTCACAGCGCCAGCAACTCGCGCGCATGTTTGCGGGTGGTTGCCGTGATCTCGATGCCGCCCAGCATGCGCGCTATTTCTTCGACACGGGTCTTGGCATCGAGTAGATCGATGCGCGACACCGTTTTGCCGCCGTCACTCTTCTTGCTGACCTGAAAATGCTGATTGGCTTGGCTCGCGACTTGTGGCAAGTGCGTCACGCACAGCACTTGGCGATCCTGCCCGAGGCGCTTCAACAGGCGACCGACGACTTCGGCGACACCGCCGCCAATGCCGCTATCGACCTCATCGAAAATCAAGGTCGGCGTTGCGGTTGCGCTCGAGGTAATGACGGAAATCGCCAGCGATATGCGTGCCAGTTCGCCGCCGGACGCGACTTTTGCCAACGCGCGCGGCGCGGTGCCGGCGTGCGCCGCGACCATGAATTCCACCTGTTCCACACCATAAGCGGCGGGCTCGCACGGGCGCAGCACGATCTCGAATCGTCCGCCCACCATGCTAAGTTCCTGCATCGCTGCGGTCACTGCCTCGCTCAATGTCTTGGCCGCCTTGGCGCGCGCCTTGGACAGCTTTTGTGCAGCCCCCACATAGACAGCTTTGAGTTTTTCTTCCTGCGCGCGCAACGCATCGAGATCGCTGGCATCGGCCAATTGCTGCAATTGCGCCGAGAGCGTTTCAAATTCCTGCGGCAAATCGTCGGGCGCTACGCGGAATTTGCGTGCGGTCGAATGAATCGCCTCCAGCCGCGTTTCCACTTCGCGCAAACGAGCCGGATCAAGCTCCACCTGGCTCAGATAATTGTTGAGCGAAGACACTGCCTCCTGCAACTGAATGCGCGCCGGCTCCAGCGCTTCCATTACTGGCTTCAATGCATCGTCGATGTCGGCCAGTTTGCCAAGCTTCAGAGTCAATGCGGACAGTTGGGACAGCATCGGGCTGGTGTCCGATTCGGAAATCACGGTGAGTGCTTCCTGGGCGCCTTCGATCAGGGTGGCGGCATGCGACAGGCGGCTATGTTCATTGCTGATATCAGTCCATTCGCCCGATTTTGGCGCGAGCTTTTCCAATTCATTGACTTGCCATTCCAGCCGTTCGCGTTCTAGCAAGACATTTTTGGCGTTGGTCTCGAATTCCTCGCGCTGCCTGACCAGTGCGCGCCATGCCTTATACGCGGTAGCAACCGCTTTCGCATCGTCCAGTAAGCCGGCCTGACTATCGAGCAATACGCGCTGCGCATCGGCCTTCAACAGGGACTGATGCGCATGTTGGCCATGAATATCGACCAGCATTTCACCCAAGTCGCGCAATTGCGTTGCCGTAGCTGCAATGCCGTTGACAAACGCTTTGGAACGGCCCGCATTGTCGATCACGCGACGCAACAGCACGCCGCCTTCTTCGTTACTGAATTCATTGCTTGTCAGCCATGCGTCCGCGTTATCGCTGGTGGAAAATTCGGCAGTGATATCGGTTTTGGCGGCCCCCTCGCGTACGACGCTGGCATCGCCGCGCCCGCCCAATACAAGCGCCAATGCATCGATCAGGATCGATTTCCCGGCGCCGGTTTCCCCGGTAAATACCGTGAAACCCGGGGCGAATTCAAGTTCGATTGCATCGACGATGACAAAATCGCGAATGGAAAGTGTGCGCAGCATGTGGATTGTGTTTGTTTGAAATGCATCCATGCAGGATTGAACCGGCATGACCAGGATGTAGAGCAGCTAAAAAAATGTCTCGAGCAAAAGTCAACCCAGACAATACGAGTAGTTCGGCAAGGAGGCGAACGCCGCCAGAGGCATTTTGTTAGCTATTCTTATTTTAGCTGACCCTCTACCGACGGGTATTCATTCCAGTGCAGCTTCTCGCGCAAGGTATCGTAGTAACTCCATCCTTTCGGATGCAAAAAGGTAATGGCATGCGCGGAACGCTTGATGACGATGCGATCATGATGCAACAAGCTAGCCAGCGACTGCATGTCGAAATTCACGCTGCTGTCGCGGCCGCTGATGACTTCGATCACGATCTCGCTCGAGTCGGGCACGACAATTGGACGATTCGACAAGGCATGCGGTGCAATCGGCACCAACACCATGCCGCCCAGACTCGGATGCAGAACGGGTCCGCCCGCCGACAACGCATAGGCGGTCGAGCCGGTCGGAGTCGCGACAATCAAACCGTCCGAACGCTGGTTGTACATGAAATGGCCATCGACATCCACCCGCAGTTCAACCATGCCGGCGCCGGCGCCGCGCGACACCACGACATCGTTGAATGCGAGTGCATGAAAAATAGTTTGCCCTTCCCGCAGCACCGAACCCTCCAGCAAACTGCGTTGCTCCGATTCCACTTTGCCGCTCAGCATATCCGCCAGCAGCGGCATCATGCGGTCGAGCGGGATGTCGGTCATGAAGCCGAGCCGACCCTGATTGATCCCGATCAAGGGCACCTTATACGGCGCGAGCTGGCGCGCAATGCCCAACATCGTGCCATCGCCGCCAACCACAATTGCGGCATCCGCGTGTTGCCCGATTTCAGCAGTCGTCATTGCGGCTGCCTCCTTCAGATCAACGTGTTGCGCGGTATTGGCCTCGAATACGACAGTATGGCCTGTATCCTGCAAGAAACCGGCAATTTCGGCCAAGGACTGTGCAATACCGGCGGCCGGATATTTGCCGACAATGGCAACAGTTTTAAAGACGAGCGACTCGGCGGGTAGCGTAGTAGGAAACATGCAACAGATTAGACCATAATTTGCGCATCTCTTGAAGGATGCTGCATTTGAACCAATCTATAACACACATGTTGTTGGACTCCCATAATGAATACCTTACCCGTTAAAGCCGTGCTGTTCGATCTGGATGACACGCTGTGGCCGATTGTGCCGGTCATCAAGCGCGCCGAGATCATTTTGTACGACTGGCTTGCCGTCCATGCGCCGAGTGTGACGCAACAATTTACCAATGACTGCTTGCGCGACATGCGCAGCGCCTTGCTGGCCACTGATCAGCGCTATCAGGTCAATCCATGGGCGCTGCGGCATGCGACGCTGACCGAGGCTTTCAATGCCGTTGGCGAAGACGCCGTCAAGGTCGATCTGGCGATGGCAATATTTTCCAAGGCGCGCAATGTGGTCACGCCGTTCGATGATGTACTGCCGACGCTAACGCGCCTGAACGAACTGGTTAAGGTGGGTTCGATCTCGAATGGGTTTGCCGATCTGGAAGAAATCGGCCTGGCACACCACTTTCATATCTCGATAGCCGCCCACAATTCAGGCTGCGCGAAGCCGGATGCAGCAATTTTTCACGCCGCCTGTGATGCAATGGGTGTCGCGCCGGCCGAGGCGATTTATGTTGGCGATGATCCGGTACTTGACGTGGAAGGCGCGCAAAAAGCCGGCTTGCGCGGTGTGTGGATGAACCGGACAGAATTGGAGCCGATCCGCACGTTGCCCGGCCATATTCAACCGGATGCCGTATGCACGACACTATATGAGCTGGACCAATGGCTAACTGAGCGCATAATGAAAAAGATTTAACATTGAGGCCGGGAATGCTTCTATTTACGAACATTCGCTATCATCTGTCCCGACGCTCGAATAAAATAACGATATGCAACTTGATAACCGCGCCCAAACTCTACTGAAAGCCTTGGTCGAACGCTATATCACGGACGGCCAGCCGGTCGGTTCGCGCGCGCTGTCGAAAATTTCCGGCCTGGATCTGTCGCCAGCGACCATCCGCAATATCATGGCCGACTTGGAGGAAATGGGTTTCGTTGCCAGTCCGCACACTTCAGCCGGACGCATCCCTACCCCGCGCGGCTATCGGATATTCGTCGACACCTTGTTGACAGTGCAAGCGATCGACGCATCGGCGCTTGAGTCAAGGTTGCAATCGCGGCTGCAAACCAATTCACCGCAGAAAATTATCGCCAATGCAGCGCAAGTGCTGTCATCTCTATCCCAATTTGCTGGCGTGGTGCTAACGCCGCGGCACGAATCGGTATTCCAGCAAATCGAATTTCTACGCCTGTCCGAAAAACGCATTTTGCTTGTCATCGTATCGCCCGGCGGCGATGTGCAAAACCGCCTACTGTTGACTGATATCGACTACACGCCCTCGCAACTGACTACAGCTGCAAACTATATCAACCAGCACTTCGGCGGACTTAGTTTCGACGACGTACGCGCACGCCTGCAAGGCGAACTGCGGCAATTACGGGATGACATGACCGGCCTGCTGCAAGCGGCCGTCGAAGCCGGCAGCGATGCAATGAACGACAACAGCGATGAGGTTGTGATTTCAGGCGAACGCAATTTGTTGAGCGTGACCGACCTGTCGTCGAACATGGCGTCATTGCGCAAGCTCTTTGACATGTTCGAACAAAAAACCGGCTTGATGCAATTGCTCGACATATCGAGCAAGGCAACCGGCGTACAGATCTTCATCGGCGGCGAATCGCAGTTAGTACCGATGGATGAAATGAGCGTGGTCACCGCGCCTTACGAGGTCAACGGCAAAATCGTTGGTACGCTGGGAGTAATCGGCCCCACCCGCATGGCGTACGAGCGGGTAATTCCGATTGTCGACATTACGGCCAAGCTGCTATCGAATGCATTGAGCCATCCCTAGGAAACTGCCAAGGCCTTATGAGGTGTCGCCGTGCAGCGAACTAGGCTTGCTGCCCCCACTTACGCGGCCCGCCCTACTCTCAACATATAAGAAAATACTTCTTATTATCCCCGACGCGGGCAGGCGGTTTTGGTGCAGTGGCCGTACAGCGCCAGCGCATGTTCAGAGATCTCGAATCCGCGTTCCATTGCAATTTTTTTCTGGCGCATTTCAATTTCTTCATCGTAAAACTCCTCCACCAGGCCGCAATCGAGGCACACCAGATGGTCATGGTGGGAGCCTTCGTTGAGTTCGAAAACCGCCTTGCCGGTCTCAAAGTGATTTCGGTGCAACAGACCGGCCTGCTCGAATTGGGTCAATACGCGATATACAGTTGCCAGCCCGACATCCATATTTTCGGTCAACAATACTTTATACACATCTTCGGCGCTCAGATGGCGCACCGGACTATTCTGGAAAATTTCGAGGATTTTGAGCCGCGGCAGCGTCGCTTTCAGGCCGCTGGCTTTCAGTTCTGAAGGGTTGTTAGGCATGTTGTTCGTTAGATTGGGGTGATCTGCTTTATCATATAGCGTTTTAGCACACTTGCTCAATCAATTGAAACCCCATATGCGAATGCTGCCTTCCTATTCTGAGCGCATGCCTGCCGTTATCGCCAGTGTTTGTTTTGCTCTCGCTAGCTGCCTGACGGGCTGTGCATCGAAAAATCCATTGATGGAAGAACCGGTTGCCCCCAGTGCTGGCGCGGCCAAGGCCAAGCCAGCACCAACAGTAGCCGCCAATAGCGGCGTGCAAACCAGCAAGGAACGACGTTTCCTCGGCATTTTTTCGCCCTACCGCATCGACATCCAGCAAGGCAACTTCGTGTCGCGTGAAATGGTGGCGCAACTCAAGGAAAGTCTCAAAGAAGGCGGCATGACGCAGGATCAAGTGCGCTTCGTGATGGGCACGCCCCTTTTGACCGATCTCTTTCACAAAGATCGCTGGGATTATCCTTTCCGTATTGAAAAAGGCAATGGCGACATCATCACCAGCCACGTCGCCGTATTCTTCAAGGACAACCGCCTGGTTCAAGTGGAAGGCGGCGATCTGCCGACTGAAAAAGATTATCTGTCCCTGATTGCAGGACAGGCAGCGCCTGCGCCGGAAGCAGCACCGGTATCAAAATAAACAGCTGCCCGCAGCCAAAATCCGCACAGATGAATAAATTGAAAATTGCAGTAGCAGGCGCCTCCGGGCGCATGGGTCGCATGTTGATCGAGGCGGTACAAAATGCGCCGGACGCCACCTTGTCCGGCGCGCTTGCCAATGCCCGCGGCCTCGGCACCGATGCCGCGATTTTCCTCGGCAAGCCTTCCGGCGTATTGATTGAGTCCGATCTGGCAAAGGGCTTGGCCAATGCCGAGTTCCTGATCGATTTCACTCGGCCGGAAGGCACGCTGAAGCATCTGGAATATTGCGCCGCACACGGCATCAAGATGATTATCGGCACCACAGGTTTCGACGAGGCCGGTAAGGCGGCGATTGCCGCTGCCGCGCAGCGCGTTGCCATCGTGTTCGCGCCCAACATGAGCGTGGGCGTCAATGTCACGATGAAATTGCTGGAGATGGCAGCCAAGAATTTCTCGGAAGGCTACGACATCGAAATCATCGAAGCGCACCACCGCCACAAGGTTGATGCGCCGTCCGGCACCGCGCTCAAAATGGGCGAAGTCATCGCCGGCGCCATTGGCCGCAACCTGAATGACGTTGCCGTCTATGGGCGCGAAGGCGTCACCGGCGAACGCGACCCATCGACGATCGGCTTTGCCACCATCCGCGGCGGCGATATCGTGGGTGACCATACCGTACTGTTTGCCGGCATCGGCGAACGCATCGAAGTCACCCATAAATCCTCCAGTCGTGTAACGTATGCGCACGGCAGCCTGCGCGCCGCGCGGTTTTTAGCCGACAAGGAAAACGGCTTGTACGACATGCAGGACGTACTAGGGCTGCGCTAACCAAACCAAAACTCATTTCTTCGCACCGGACAACCATGAACCAAACTTCGGGACTCGCTCATTACTGGTCACAAGGCGATGCAGTATCACATGCCGTCGCGTACGCGCTCTTGCTGATGTCGGTCATCAGCTGGTATTACATTCTGGCCAAAGCATGGAGTTCATGGCGCACCCGCAAGAGCGCCAGCGCGGTGGAAGGCTTCTGGAAAGCGCCGACGCTCACCGATGCCATCGCCATGCTGAAAAACGTGGATAGCGAAAATGTGTATACCCCGCTCGCATCGCAAAGCACGGAAGCCGCCAACCTCAAGTCGCAAACCGGCTCGCTCAATGCCGCAAGCGATCCAAGCGAATTGATCACGCGCACTTTGCGCCAGGAAATCAACCGCGTGTCATCGCGCCTGGAAAGTGGCCTTACCTTGCTGGCATCGGTAGGGTCGACCGCGCCGTTCGTCGGCTTGTTGGGGACTGTCTGGGGCATTTACCATGCGCTGATTGCGGTCTCCTCAACGGGAACAGTACAAATCGACAAGATCGCCGGACCGGTCGGCGAAGCGTTGATCATGACCGCGCTAGGCTTGAGCGTGGCGATCCCGGCAGTACTAGCGTACAACGCATTTACGCGTGTCAATCGCATTACGCTGGCGGAACTCGATGCGTTTGCGCATGACCTGCATGCCTATTTGACGACCGGCACTCGCGTCGGCAAATAAAAATTACTTGCGGGACAGAATTGAGCGCAGCGGTACTCTGTATCCAACAATCAGGATAGAAAATGGCATTTGGCGGATTCAACGACAACAACAAGCAAGCACCGATGTCGGAAATCAATGTCACGCCGATGGTCGACGTGATGCTGGTATTGCTGGTGATATTCATCATCACCGCGCCGATGTTTACACATGCGATCAAGCTCGATTTACCGAACGCGCAATCGGCGCCAGCGCCGGAAAAGCCCGAGACGATTTCGCTGTCGATCAACCATGCTGGCGCAATCTACTGGAACAATGACGTCATTTCCGACAAAGATCTGGACGCCAAACTGGCCGTTGCTGCAAAGAAGAATCCGCAGCCGGAGTTGCAATTACGCGCCGACAAAGCGACCCGCTATGAAGTGATTGCCCAAGTGATGGCCACAGCGCAAACCAATGGATTGACCAAAATAGGTTTTGTGACCGACGCAAAAGAAATCCCCGCCAAAAAATAATGGCCACCGTTCGCATCAATGGCGCAGTCATCACCGACTGGGATTCGTTTCACACCGAATGCCAGAACGCGTTCGGGTTCCCCAGCTTTTACGGCCGCACCATGGATGCATGGGTCGATTGCCTCAGCTATCTGCGCGATGATGACACCATGTCGGCCTTTCGGCTGAAACCGGATGAGACCCTGCAAATCGAAGTGCAAGATGCCGATTTGTTACGCAAACATGCGCCCGAAATTCTGGAAGAAATGGCATTCTGCATCGGCGGAATCAACGAGCGTTACGAAGATTACGGCGAAAAACCCGCTTTAGAGTTGATTTTGCACTGATTTTGCGCCCAAAATCGGCGGCGGCCGCGGTGCTACGAGAGGGGCTGAACCAGTATAATGTTTGGTTCATATCCACTTTTGGCGCCATCCGTCATGCAAGAAAAATACAGCCCAGCCGACGTCGAAAAATCGGCACAAGACCATTGGCGTGCAATCGATGCGTATAAAACCGTCGAGCACGCAAAAGACAAAAGCGGTCGCGACAAGAAAAAATTCTACGCCTGCTCGATGCTGCCCTACCCGTCCGGCAAGCTGCACATGGGCCATGTGCGCAATTACACGATCAATGATGTGATGTACCGCTATCTGCGGATGAACGGCCACAACGTGCTGATGCCGATGGGCTGGGATGCATTCGGCATGCCGGCGGAAAACGCCGCGATGGCCAACGGCGTGCCACCTGCACAGTGGACTTATTCCAACATCGAGTACATGAAGCAGCAGATGCAGTCGATGGGTCTGGCCATCGACTGGTCGCGCGAAATGACCGCGTGCAAACCCGAGTATTACAAATGGAACCAGTGGATGTTCCTCAAAATGCTCGAAAAAGGCATCATCTACAAAAAGACCGGTACCGTGAACTGGGATCCGATCGACCAGACCGTGCTGGCCAATGAGCAAGTGATCGACGGTCGCGGCTGGCGTTCCGGCGCGCTGATCGAAAAGCGCGAGATCCCGATGTACTACGCGAAGATCACATCGTACGCGGAAGAGTTGCTCGATCATGTCGACAACAATCTACCCGGCTGGCCAGAGCGCGTGCGCCTGATGCAATCGAACTGGATCGGAAAATCGACCGGTGTGCGCTTTGCATTCCCGCACGACATCAAGGTCGATGGCAAACCGATCAATGATGGCAAGTTGTGGGTGTTTACTACGCGCGCCGACACCATCATGGGCGTCACCTTCTGCGCGGTCGCGCCGGAACATGCGCTGGCAAGCTTTGCCGCCAAATCGAATCCTGAGCTCGCCGCTTTCATCGCCGAGTGCAAAAAAGGCAGCGTGATTGAAGCCGACATGGCGACGATGGAAAAGAAAGGCATGCCGACCGGTCTGTTCGTCACGCATCCATTGACCGGCAAGCAGGTCGAAGTCTGGGTCGGCAACTACGTCCTCATTACCTACGGCGACGGCGCAGTGATGGGTGTGCCGTCGCATGACGAGCGCGATTTTGCGTTTGCAAAAAAATACGATTTGCCGATCAAGCAAGTGATCGATGTCGAAGGCAAGACTTATTCGACCGATGCGTGGCAGGAATGGTATGGCGACAAGGAGAATGGCCACTGCATCAATTCCGGTAAATACGATGGCTTGAATTATCAAGCCGCTGTCGACGCCATCGCAGCCGACCTCGCTGCGCTCGGTATCGGCGAGAAAAAAATCACCTACCGCCTGCGCGACTGGGGCATCTCGCGCCAGCGCTATTGGGGCACGCCGATCCCGATCATCCACTGTACCGACTGCGGCGACGTGCCAGTGCCGGAAAAAGATCTGCCGGTTGTATTGCCGGAAGATTGCGTACCGGACGGCAGCGGCAATCCGCTCAACAAGCATGAAAAATTCCTGCATGTCGATTGCCCGCAATGCGGCAAACCGGCGCGCCGCGAAACAGACACGATGGATACCTTCGTCGATTCGTCGTGGTACTACATGCGCTATTGCTCGCCCGGCAGCACCGAAGCAATGGTCGATGCGCGCAACGACTACTGGATGCCGATGGACCAATACATCGGCGGTATCGAACATGCGGTGTTGCACCTGTTGTATGCGCGCTTCTGGACCAAGGTGATGCGAGACTTCGGTCTGATCAAATTCGATGAGCCGTTCACCAACCTGCTCACACAAGGCATGGTGCTGAACGAAACTTACTACCGCGAGGACGCGTCCGGCAAGAAGACTTGGTACAACCCGGAAGATGTCGAACTGACGCTCGACGACAAGGGCCGCCCAGTCGCGGCCAAGCTGAAATCCGATGGTGCACCGGTCCACATCGGCGGCACTGAAAAAATGTCGAAGTCGAAAAACAACGGCATCGACCCGCAAGCGCAAATCGATCAGTACGGCGCTGACACCGCGCGTCTGTTCACAATGTTTGCATCGCCGCCGGAACAAACGTTGGAATGGTCGGGCACTGGTGTTGAAGGCGCCAATCGCTTCCTGCGGCGCGTGTGGACCTATGCGCATATGCAGGCAACACGCATTACTGCCGCAAAAGCCGCGGAAGCTGTGGACCTGTCGGAAGCGCACAAGTCCTTGCGACGCGAAGTTCACAAAGTCTTGCAACAAGCCGATCACGATTTCAAGCGCATCCAGTACAACACCGTCGTTTCTGCGTGCATGAAAATGCTGAACACGCTGGAAGGCGCCAAGCTCGATGACTCCGCCGCATCCGACGCCGTGGTCAGCGAAGGATTGTCGATTTTTCTACGCATGCTCAATCCGGTCGCGCCGCACATCACCCATGTGCTGTGGCAGGAACTCGGGTTTGCGAAAATCCATGGTGACATCCTCGATGCGCCATGGCCGCAAGTCGATCCAGCAGCGCTGGAGCAGGCTGAAATCGAATTGATGATTCAGGTCAACGGCAAACTGCGCGGCAGCATCAAGGTCGCGAAAGATGCGGACAAAGCAACGATCGAAGCGGCGGCATTGACCAACGAGAACGTACAGAAATATGTCGAAGGCACACCGAAGAAAATCATCGTCGTGCCTGGCAAATTGGTCAATATCGTTGCATAACCGGTTCGGGATAAAAATGCCAATGAAACGCCGCATCGCGTGTGCACTGATGGTTGCAATGGTAATGATGCTTTCCGCTTGCGGCTTTCAGTTGCGCGGCTCGAATAGCCAGGACAATCTGCCGTTTCGCACGATCTACCTGGCCATTTCGGATACATCTTCGCTCGGCAACGAATTGAAGCGATATATCCGGGCCAGCGGCGAGACCACCGTGGTGACGGAACCGCAAACGGCGCAAGCAATTGTCGAACTGCTGTCCGAAACACGCGAGAAAATCATTCTGTCGTTGAACACGCAGGGCCGCGTACGCGAGTACTCTCTGCTGTACAAGGTCCGTTTGCGGGTCAAGGACAACCAGGGAAACGAATTGCTGGCGCCAACAGAAATCGTACTCAAGCGCAACATCAGCTTCAATGAAGCGCAAATCATCGCCAAAGAAAAAGAGGAAGAGCTGCTGTATCGCGATATGCAGTCTGATTTGGTTCAGCAGATTTTGCGGCGACTCGCCGCCCTCAAGCCTGCCTGATAAGGATGTGAAATGCAGTTGCGGATTGATGCGCTCGATACTCATTTGACGAAATCGCTGGCGCCGCTGTATGTGATCACCAGCGATGAGCACCTGCTGGCACTGGAAGCGGCCGACAAAATCCGCAAGACAGCGCGCGCGCAGGGATTTTCCGAGCGCGATGTACTCACTGTTGAGCGAAGTTTCAAATGGGGCGAGTTGCTGGCGGCGAACCAGTCGCAATCCCTGTTCGGTGATAAAAAACTGATTGAACTGCGCATCCCGACCGGCAAACCCGGCAAGGAGGGCGGGCAGGCATTGCAAAGTTATGCAGCGGCTTTAAGCCCTGACAATGTGACCTTGATTACCTTGCCAAAACTCGATTGGGCAACGCAAAAAGCCGCGTGGGTTGCAACATTGCAGCAAGCCAGCGTCTTTATCGACATTCCAATCATCGAGCGTGCGCAGTTGCCGGCATGGATAGGCACAAGACTCGCCGCACAGCGCCAAAGTACGGACAAGCAATGCCTTGATTTCATCGCTGACCGCGTCGAGGGCAACCTGCTGGCTGCACATCAGGAAATCCAGAAGTTGGCACTGCTGTATCCGGAAGGAAAATTAAACTTTGAGCAAGTACATGATGCGGTGCTGAATGTCGCCCGTTACGATGTATTCAAGCTCAACGAAGCGATGCTGGCCGGCGATGCCGCGCGTCTGGTGCGCATGCTGGAAGGCTTGAAGGGCGAAGGCGAAGCGCTGCCGCTGGTGCTATGGGCGGTGGCCGAAGAAGTCCGCACGCTGCTGAAATTGAAGGCAGGCATGGCGCAAGGCCGCGCGCTGCCGATGCTGTTGAAGGAATACCGTATTTGGGGCCCGCGCGAGCGATTGATGGAACCGGCGCTACGTCGGCTTAAATTATCGACATTAGAAGCCGCACTGCAGGAAGCGGCGCAAATCGATAAGATGGTAAAAGGTTTGCGTGCCAAGGCATTCGCAGGCGACGCGTGGGATGCGATGTTGCAACTCGGTTTGAAAATCGCACGCGGCGCGTAATCACGGGCACCCTATCTCTTAATTTTTTGTTTCTGGTTTATTGATTCCCACTACAGGCAATTCCCCACCAAAATGGACATCAAAAATTACATGACCGAAGTCGGCCAGCGCGCCCGCAAAGCCTCGCGCGCCATGGCCAAGGCTGATACCGCCGCCAAGAACCGCGCGCTCGCGTTGATTGCGGCAGCGATATGCCGCGAGGCGGATACGCTGCGCGCTGCCAATCAGCAGGATCTCGATGCGGCTCGCGCCAGCGGACTCGCACCCGCGATGCTGGATCGTCTGACGCTGTCGGACAAGGCGATTGCAACCATGGCGGAAGGCCTGGAACAAATCGCCGCCCTCCCCGACCCGATCGGCGAAATCTCGAACATGAAATACCGCCCGACCGGCATCCAAGTCGGACAGATGCGCGTGCCGCTCGGCGTCATCGGCATCATCTATGAGGCGCGCCCCAACGTCACGGTGGATGCGGCGGGTCTATGCATCAAGAGCGGCAATGCAACCATCCTGCGCGGCGGCTCGGAAGCAATCCATTGCAATCAGGCGCTGGCGAAACTGGTCAAGGAAGGCTTGGCTGGCGCCGGGCTACCGGCAGACGCGGTGCAAATCGTCGAAACCACCGACCGTGCGGCGGTCGGTGAATTGATCACCATGCCGCAGTATGTGGACGTAATCGTGCCGCGCGGCGGCAAAGGGCTGATCGAGCGGTTAATGAAAGAATCGAAAGTGCCGATGATCAAGCATCTTGACGGCATTTGCCATGTGTATATCGACGACAAGGCGGATATCGAGAAAGCGCTGAGGATCGCATTCAATGCGAAGTGCCATCGCTACGGCACCTGCAACACGATGGAAACCCTGCTGGTAGCGCGCGGTATCGCATCGCAGGTGTTGCCGGAACTGGCAAAGCTGTACGGCGCCAAAGAAGTCGAACTGCGCGGCGATGATGAGGCGCGCAAGCTGCTCGCAGACTATCCGCATCTGGCTGCGGCCACCGAGGAAGACTGGCACACCGAATACCTGGCCGCGATCCTGTCCGTGAAAATCGTGACCGGCATGGATGAAGCGATCAACCATATCAACACCTATTCGTCACAACATACCGATGCGATCGTCACGGAAGATTACACGCGTGCGATGCGCTTTTTGCGCGAAATCGATTCGGCATCCGTGATGATCAATGCATCAACCCGTTTCGCGGATGGATTCGAATACGGTCTGGGCGCGGAAATCGGCATTTCGAACGACAAACTGCATGCACGCGGGCCGGTCGGTCTGGAAGGACTGACCTCGCTCAAGTATGTCGTATTTGGGCATGGCGAAGTACGCGAATAAGTCCGTAGCAATTTCAGTACACAAAAAAGGAAACTATGCTCTGGATCAAATCCCTGCACATCGTATTCATCACGTCCTGGTTCGCGGGTCTCTTTTACCTGCCGCGCATCCTGGTCAATCTGGCGATGGAAACCGACGCCACCGCAACCACGCGCCTGTTGGTGATGGCGCGCAAGCTGTACCGTTTCATGTCGATCCTGGCGCTACCGGCGCTGGGGTTCGGCCTGTGGCTGTGGCTCGGCTACGGCATCGGAAAAGGTCCTGGCAATGGTTGGCTGCATGCCAAACTTACCCTCGTCCTCTTGTTGATCGGCTATCACCATGCTTGCGGTTCGTTATTGAAAAAATTTGAAAATGGCCGCAACACGCGCAGTCAGACTTGGTATCGCTGGTTCAACGAGATCCCGGTGATTGCACTGCTGGCGATCGTGATCTTGGTGGTCGTCAAGCCGTTCTGAACATTTTGTCGGGAGTTCCAGATGTCCAAAGTGTGTGAGTATTATTTCGCCCCGCAATCACCGTGGGCGTATCTGGGACATGCGCGCTTCGTGTCTCTGGCGAAGCAGCATGGGGTGCAAATTGATATCAAGCCGTGTGATCTGGGCAAAGTATTCAATGTCTCCGGCGGGTTGCCGCTTGCCAAGCGCGCGCCGCAGCGGCAAGCGTATCGCCTGGCGGAGATGAAACGGTGGAGTGATCATTTGCAGGTTCCGCTGAACCTGCAACCGAAATTCTTTCCACTGCCTGGTGACCCCGCTGCCAAACTGATCATTGCAACGAAATTGGCACATGGTAACGAGGCAGCATTGGAGGTGGCCGGCGCTGTAATGCGGGCGCTGTGGGCCGAAGATAAAAACATTGGCGATGCCGACGCGCTGGCGGCAATCGCGTCCACCTGCGGCCATGACGGCCAAGCCTTATTGAAGTCATCCGACACTACCAGCGTGCAGACGGAATACGAGCGTTTCACAGATGATGCGATTGCCGCCAGCGTGTTCGGCTCCCCTTGGTACGTGGTCGATGGCGAAGGCTATTGGGGGCAGGATCGTCTGGATTTTGTGGAGCGGGCATTTGCGAAATGAAGTTTAGGAACGTGCACGGAATAACTTCCCGATTTGGACGCGGCGGACGGGATGGTGAAGCAGGGAATTCGTGGAGCACTGCTCCACGCCTGCGTAACGGCATCGCCTTGCAAGGCGATGTCCCCGTGCAAGGTGCCCTGCCGTGTAGCGGGCGACACAAACGAGGGGCAACGCTGCAATGCGCCCGTCTGCCGCGAGACAAATCGGGAAGTTATTCCGTGCACGTTCCTAAATGCTGCAGACCCACGGTGTCTGCACTACTGATCTACTGATGTTTTTCTACGGATAAAGGGTTCCCCCATGTCATATTCATATTTTTGTCCCTGCCCGCGCGGCTTGGAAGCCGCACTGGCGGAAGAGCTGAACGAAATCGCGCAGCAAGGCACTACGATCAAGGTACACAATCAGGTTCCCGGCGGCGTGCATTGCTCGGGCAGCTTGACCGATGCGTACCGCATCAATCTGCATTCGCGCATCGCATCACGCGTGCTGCTGCGCATCGCGCATTCCAGCTACGCCAATGAAAACGATATCTACGACCTCGCGCTGGCGCAACCGTGGGAAGACTGGTTCAGCGTCCATCATACGATTCGCATCGATATCACCGCGATCAAATCGCCGTTGCGCAGTCTGGAATTCACGACGCTGAAAATCAAGGACGCGATTTGCGATCGCTTCCGCGAACAATTTTCCGAACGCCCTTCGGTTGATACGAAAACGCCAGACATGCGGATTGTCGGCTTTCTCGATGCACGCAATTTCACGCTGTATCTCGACACATCCGGTGAAGCACTGTTCAAACGCGGCTGGCGTCTGGAAACCGGCGATGCGCCTCTACGTGAGAATCTTGCCGCAGGCTTGTTGCGCGTGTCAGGCTGGAAACCGGGCATGGTATTGTTCGATCCGATGTGCGGCTCCGGCACTATCCTGGCAGAAGCGGCGCAAATCGTGGCCGGCATTCCACCCGGTGCGCGGCGCGCATTCGCATTCGAAAAGTTTCATGACTTCAATTTGACCGAGTGGCAGACAATCAAAGGCAGCGTCAAATCCAATCCGATCCCGACCACGCCGACGATTTTCGGCAGCGACATTTCGGGCGACATGATTGTGATGACACGCAACAATTTAAACAAGGCCGGCATCCTGTTCGACGTACCGCTGAAACAAATTGAGGCGCAGGAAGTAAAGCCACCGACCGATGTGCCGGGCATCATGTTGACCAACCCACCATACGGCGAACGCATCGGCGTGCGCGGCGATAGCACAATCGAAACCGATGACATGGCGACCGCGTTCTTCAGTGCATTCAGTACCACCTTGAAACAGCGTTTCGCCGGCTGGACGGTGTTTCTGTTTTCGGCGGATTTGGGTTTGCCGAAAATGTTACGACTGAAAGAAGCGCGCAAGACGCCTTTCTTCAACGGTGCGCTGGAATGCCGTTTGTTCCGATTCGACATGGTTGCCGGCTTTAATCGGCGCGAACAGGCAAAGCCGAAAGAAGTGTAATCCTGAAGGCTCCTGACACAACCTTGCCAGGAGCACCAGCGCATGAGATGTTCATGTTGCCCAATACCTGTACGGCAGGCAC
Source organism: uncultured Oxalobacteraceae bacterium (assembly GCA_966250375.1). Taxonomy (GTDB): domain Bacteria; phylum Pseudomonadota; class Gammaproteobacteria; order Burkholderiales; family Burkholderiaceae_D; genus CAMLDH01. The sequence continues at coordinate 1,992 of CBINHE010000076.1, read as the reverse complement.
CTGTTCGACTTCCCCCTAGAGCGGTTTGCGGGTCGGTGTAAGGGACCAAGGTCGGGCCGAGGAGCGCACGTGTACGTGATGTACACCGAGCACCGCAGGCTCGAGATTGGCCCCTTACACCGATCCGCAAACCGCTCTATCGGCAGACCCGCGACAGAACTGACAACAAAGCGTAAAGGATTGCGCTATCCTTGTCTTTTGCATAAGCCGCAGGAGGCCAATCATGCCGCAAATCAATAAAGACATCCCGAAATTGAATGATGCGAATCTGCTTCGCAACCAGGCCTACATCAATGGTGAATGGGTCGGTGCCGCCGGCACCTTCAACGTAACTAATCCGGCCGATGACACCCTCCTCGGCTCAGTACCAAACATGGGCGCCAGCCACGCGCAGGCAGCGATCGATGCCGCCCATGCTGCTTTCCCGGCGTGGGCCGCCAAGACCGGCAAGGAACGCGCGGCGATCATGCGCAAATGGTTTGGTCTGATGATCGCTAATGCCGATGACCTGGCCGCGCTGATGACTGCGGAACAAGGTAAGCCACTGCCGGAAGCCAAGGGTGAAGTGATGTACGGCGCAAGTTTCATCGAATGGTTTGCCGAGGAAGCCAAGCGCGTCAGCGGCGACGTAATGACATCGACCTGGAGCGACAAGCGCATGGTCGTCATCAAGCAGCCGGTCGGCGTTTGTGCTGCGATCACGCCGTGGAATTTTCCGATCGCGATGATCACGCGCAAGGTCGCGCCTGCGATTGCGGCCGGTTGCGCCATCGTCATCAAGCCGGCTGAGCAAACGCCCTTGTCCGCACTCGCAATGGCGGAACTGGCGCATCGCGCCGGCTTGCCGGCAGGCGTGATGAATATCGTGACCGCCGACGCCGACCGTTCGATCGAAATCGGCAAGGTATTGTGCGCCAGCCCAACCGTGCGGCACCTGTCATTCACCGGCTCCACGCCAGTCGGCCGCATCCTGATGCAACAGTGCGCCCCCACCGTCAAGAAGCTTTCGCTCGAACTCGGCGGGCATGCACCGCTCATCGTATTTGAGGATGCCGATCTGGATGCGGCGGTTGAAGGAGCGCTGCAATCGAAGTATCGCAACGCCGGGCAGACTTGCGTATGCACCAACCGTTTTTACGTGCATGAATCGATTTACGATACGTTCGTCGAAAAGCTAGCGAGAGGTGCAGCCAAAATCAAGGTTGGCAGCGGCTTCGAACCAGGTGTCAATCAAGGGCCGCTGATCGACGATCAGGGGGTAGCGAAGGTCGAAGAACATGTTGCCGATGCGCAGGCAAAAGGCGCGAAGGTGCTCACAGGTGGCAAGAAGCATGCGCTCGGCGGTCGTTTTTACGAACCGACAGTACTGTCGAACATCACCGCTGACATGAAAATCATGCACGAGGAAACCTTCGGTCCAGTCGCTGCCGTAGTCAAATTCAAAACGGAAGAGGAAGCGGTCGCCGCGGCGAACAACACGGAGTTCGGTTTGGCGAGTTATTTCTATTCACGCGACATTGGACGCGTGTGGCGCGTCGCGGAAAAACTCGAATATGGCATGGTGGGCATCAATACCGGCATCATATCCAACGAAGTGGCGCCCTTCGGTGGCGTCAAGCAATCTGGCTTGGGGCGCGAAGGTTCCAAATACGGCATTGAAGAATATCTGGAGATGAAATACCTTTGCATGGGCGGTATCTAGTAGCCAGTCAAGCTGAATTGCAGGGTATCTGCCGGCCGCTCGAAGGCGATTGCGGCGTTGCCGATGCGCGCCGGGAGAACCACCCCGGCTGTGCTCGGCCCTTGCAGGGCGCGCAATGGCTTGCAAGCCATTGCCGTTACGCAGGCGCATCGCATGCGATGCGAAACCCCTGCTCCACCCTTGCACTCACCTCCGATCGACTCGGCATATACCCAACAATTCAACTTGACTGACTACTAGGAGTCTGTCGGACTCAGGATTTTCGATTTAAATGACAGCACGTCGGCAAT